>DASZCC010000349.1:0-7762 GCA_035943485.1 Rhizomicrobium sp.
CTGCTCGGCGACCGGATCGCGATGTGCCCGCCGCTCGTCATCACCGAGGCCGAGATCACCGAACTGTTCGACCGCCTGGAGCGGGCCCTGGCCCGCGTGCTCGACTGGGCGACGAAGGAGAAGATGGTGGCGGCCTAGCGCGGAAACCTCTCCCGATTAAGGGAAAGGCTTCCGATTCCTTCAGCAGCAGATCTAACCGGCAGCGCTGGTGACGTATCCCCGGTCATGTGCGGGGAATTGAACCTGGCCGGCATGCCGGTCCAGCGACTCGTCACTCTCCGGCCGGCGATAGACCAGCGTGCCGGCCGCCCAGACTTCCATCTCGCGGCAGTCCGCTGGCTTCATCGCATGCGCCAGGATTTTCGCGCGCAGCACGTCTTCGAACTGAACCGAGAAGGCGCAGGCCACATCACCGGTGTTGTCGAGGTAGTAGATTTCAAAAGCAGGCATTGGGCTCCTCCAAACAATGAGCGATCCATGACCCCGCGTACTACCTATGTGTACATGATCTGTGTGCAAGTCGAGTGACAACGCGCGCAACCTCGATCACGAATTTACTCAATGTTTCATGAGTTTGTCGGAACGAAATCCTGCGACCGGGTTTATCCACTCAGTGCTAAACCAGGAGACGACATGCCCGGCCCATTCTCTTTATCGCCGCTGCCGTGGGACGAGGACGCCCTCAATCCCACGATTTCCACATCCACCATCGGCTTTCACTACCACAAGCACCACCAGACCTATGTAGACACGCTCAACACACTGGTCGCGAAAACCGAATTCGCCGACATGAAGCTTGAGGAGATCGTGAAGGCTGCTGCAGGTGCGAAAGACGACAAGAAGAAAAAGATCTTCAACAACGCGGCCCAGGTCTGGAACCACGATTTCTACTGGCGCTCGCTGACACCGACCAAGACGAAACCTTCGGGCCAGCTGGCGAGCGCGATCGCGCGCGATTTTGGCGATGTCTCTACACTCATCGAGCAGCTCGCCACCGCCGGCAAGGAACAGTTCGGTTCCGGCTGGGCCTGGCTGGTGTCCAAGGGTGGCAAGCTCTCCGTCGAGAAGACCGACAATGCCGAGAACCCGATGGCGGAGGGGACGAACTGCCTCCTGACCGTCGACGTCTGGGAACATGCTTATTATCTGGACTACCAGAACGCCCGGCCGAAATACCTGGAGGCTGTCCTGAACAAGCTCCTCAACTGGGAGTTCGCGGCGGAAAATCTTGGCAAGGAAAGCCAGATCGTCCGTGCCGCGGCGGAATAGCTCTTCAGCCAGACAATTTAAGAAGTAACACCGGAGACGGCGGCTAATGGCCGTCGTCTTCATCTTTATTCACCATATCCTTTCACGCTTCAAAAACCTGTCGCCGCTAAATTTTCCGTAATAACGGAGAAAACCGTGGCTGGGGCAGCGACTTTTGGGAAGCGTGGTGCGAAAGCGCCGACGCCGGTGCGCGTGGCGGCACGCACGGCTTCTGTTGCCGCCGAAGAAATGCCGATCGCATTGTCCGAACCGGCAGCGGCCGCGTCCAGTCTCTCTTCCGTTGAGACCGGCCTTCCGCTGGCCACCGTGATGATCCTTCTGATTCTGCTGATCGTCTTCGCCTTCGAGGTGAAGTTCTCGCCGCAGCATCTGGCAGGCATGACGATCCCCGGCGGCGCCAGCGTCGCTTACGGGGCCGCAAGCGGCAATCTCGTCTTTCACGATGGCGGATGGTGGCGGCTTTTCACCGCTCCCTTGCTGCATGGAAGCTTCATGCATCTGTTCAGCAATGCGCTGGTGTTCGGAATCATCGGCTACATGCTCGAACCACAGATCGGATCGCGCTGGTTTTCTGCGCTGTTTGCGATCGGCGCTATCGGCGGCTCAATCGGCTCGCTGATATTCAGTGCGCCGGCGACGTTCACAGTCGGCGCGTCGGGCGCGATCATGGGTGTGTTGTCGGGCGCTTTCATCTGCGGCGCGTTTACAGGTGAAGACGGACCGCGCATGCGCGCGCCTTTGTTGCTGGGATTGTTCATACCGCATATTTGGATCGCCAGAATCTTTGGCCGCGCGATGGGGAGCGGCCATGACGGTTGGCGGATGCAAACCTGGGCTATCATCCTCATGATCCCGGCACTCATTCCGATGACGATGACGTCGCACACCGATTACGGCGCTCATCTGGGTGGCGTGGTCACTGGCGCACTGTGCGGTATCGTCATGCAGGCAAACTGGCGCAGCGGGCAGCGCAATCCGGATCACGGCAATATCGTGGGCGGCTTTGCGATCGGCTGGCTGCTGATCGGACTGCTCTCGTTCGCTCTGTTCGCGCAAAAGGGTGACGCAGTCGACTTGACGCCGCCCGGCATGATCCCCGATGCGCTGATGCCGCCCACGCTGGATGTCGGACACGATCGCGCGGCAGACATGTTGAGCAAATATCCAAATGATCCGCGCGCGCATCTCATTCGCGCCATCGCGTTCCTCAAGCAGGAAGACCTGGCTGATGCCGAGGATCAGCTGCGCATTTCACTAACCCTCAAGAGCAAGCTCAATCCCGAAGCGGTTGAGATATTCGAGAAGGAAGTGAATGCCTTTCTGTCGATCACACTGTCCTATGAGGGCAAGCCGGACCAGGCGAAGGCGATCGGCGCGCCGGTTTGCGATTTCGCCGAGAACTCGCTCGGCCATGACTTCTACGAACTCATGCAGAAACGCGAAATCTGCCCGGCCAGTTAAGCGTCTATTTTAATTACCCTTTTCCGCTCTTGACGTTGACGTAAGCGGAAGGCAAGCTTCTCAGACAGGAGAAACTGAGAAATTGTCAGGGAGGACCGGGCGAAGACCCGGCCAAAGGGTATGAACCGCACTTTCACCATCCGTCAGCTCACCAAGGAATTCAGCGTCACCGCGCGCACCCTTCGCTTCTACGAAGACGAGGGACTCATCGCGCCGGAGCGTCGTGGTCAAACACGCATCTATGCTGCGCGAGACAGGGCTCGAGTCATACTTATCTTGCGCGGACGCCGCGTCGGCTTTTCGCTTGCTGAGATTCGCGAGATCCTCGACCTCTACGATGTGCACCACGATGGCGGCGTGACCCAAACATTGCACGCGCGTAAGAAATTCGAAGAGCGCCTGCATACGCTGGAGCGTCAGAAGATCGACATCGAGGAATCGCTGGCCGAGCTTCGCACCGCCATCGCGCGTATCGACGACGCGGTGGCCAAGGGCCAGCTCAGCGGACCACGCCACGCCGTCGCCGCTGAATAGTATTTCGCAGTCGCACACTCTCTCGGCCTTGTGATCGCGTCCTAGCGGCGCGGTCACTCCTATTTGCGCGTGCGGAGAAATCCGCTAGTGCTTGCCCCGCATTGAACCGAGAGATTGTAGCTTATGGCTCTATTCAACCGCCTCGCGTCTTTTGTTGCACCTGCCGCGGCCGTCGCCGCGCTTACCATGAGCGCCACCGTTGCGCTGGCCGATGAAGGCATGTGGACCTTCGACAATTTCCCCTCCGCGACCGTCAAGGCGAAATACGGCGTCGACGTCGATCAGGCCTGGCTTGATCACGTACGCGGCGCCGCCGTCCGCCTGTCGGTCGGCTGTTCGGCTTCGGTCGTGTCCGGCCAGGGCCTCGTGCTCACCAATCATCACTGCGTGCGCGACTGCGCGCAGGATCTGTCGACGGAGAAGGTGAACTACATTCTGGACGGCTTCTCCGCCGTGAAGCGCGAGGATGAACGCCTCTGCCCCGGCATGCAGGCCGAGATCCTGTCGAGCATCACCGACGTCACGGGCCGCATCAACGCCAAGACCGCAGCCCTCCCGCCGGCCGATTTCAAGAAGGCGCGCGACGCCGAGATCGCTGCGATCGAGAAGGAAGCCTGCACCGGTCACGAAGCGACCAACCGCTGCCAGGTGATCACGCTCTATCAGGGCGGTCAGTACAAGCTCTACAACTACCGCAAGTTCTCCGATGTGCGTCTCGTGTTCGCGCCGGAGGCGATTACCGCCTTCTTCGGTGGCGATCCGGACAATTTCAACTTCCCGCGCTATGACCTCGATTGCTCGTTCGTGCGCTTGTACGAAAACGGCAAGCCGGCCGAGACGCCCGATCACCTGACATGGCGCGCGACACCGCCCAAGGAAGGTGAGCCCGTCTTTGTCGCCGGCAATCCCGGTTCGACCCAGCGCCTTCTGACGACAGAGCAGCTGGAAACACTGCGCGATCAGTCGCTGCCCGACACGCTTCTGCTGTTGTCGGAATTGCGCGGCCGCCTCATCCGCTTCTCCGAGGAGAGCGCCGAACACCGCCGCATCTCGGAAGACCTGCTGTTCGGCATCGAGAACAGCTACAAGGCGCTGCATGGTGAGGAGCAGGCGCTTGTCGATCCTGTGTTGATCTCCGACAAGCGCAAATACGACGCCGAACTGCGTGCCCGTGTCGCGAAGGATCCCAAGCTCGCGAAGGAGATCGGCGATCCCTGGGCCGTCGTCGCGCAGGCGCAGATCACCCGCAAGGGACTGATCCAGCCATATACATATATGGAAGCGCGTGCCGGTCTTGGCTCCGATCTCTTCCATTATGCCCGCGCGCTGGTGCGTGCGGCGCAGGAGCGGACCAAGCCGAATGGCGATCGTCTGCCGGAATATGGCGACAGCCGTCTTCCGCTGATCGAGAAGACAACGCTGGATCCCAAGCCCGTCTATCCGGAGCTGGAGCAGATGGTGCTCGAGTTCTGGCTCTCCAAGCTGCGCGAGAACCTGACGGCGGACTCGGCCGGCACCAGGACCTTCCTCGGCAAGGAGTCGCCGGAAGTCATCTCGGCGCGCCTGGTCACGACAAAGCTGGGCGACCCGGCCTACCGCAAGCAGCTATGGGACGGCGGCATGGCGGCGATTAACGCGTCTGACGATCCGCTGATCAAGTATGTGCTTGCAACCGACGCTGCCAGCCGCGACATCCGCAAGCAGTATGAGGATCGCGTCAGCAATCCGACGGATCGCGCGACGGAGACGATCGCCAAGGCGCGCTTCGCGATCTACGGCACCAAGACCTATCCGGATGCCACCTTCTCGCTGCGTCTGTCCTATGGCGCGGTGAAGGGCTGGGACAACAACGGCACGATGGTGCCGCCGTTCACCTACTACAGCGGCCTGTGGACCCGCGCGACCGGTCAGTTCCCGTTCGAGCTGGCGCCGCGCTGGGCAAATGGCCAGGCATCGGTCAATCCGCAGACTGTGTTCGACTTCGTGTCCGACAACGACATCATCGGTGGCAATTCCGGCTCACCGATCATGGACGCGCAGGGCCACGTCATCGGCGCGGTGTTCGACGGAAACATCACCAGCCTTGGTGGCGCGTTCGGCTTCGACGACAAGGTGAACCGCACGGTGGCCGTCTCCACCGTCGCGATCACCGAGGCGCTGAAGAATATCTACAAGAACGACGCGCTGGTGGCAGAGCTGACGCAGTAGTGAACCTCGCCCGCGACAGCGGGAGAGGTCGAAAAAGCGCGTAGCGGTTTTTCGGGTGAGGGCAAAGGCCGGTGGCACTTCCCCTCACCCGATTTGCAAGTGCAAATCGACCTCTCCCGTAACGGGAGAGGTTAGGCGCATCCTCACCGCGACAAACCGCTACAGAAATCGGGACCGTGTGTCATGGCCCTGTCATACGCATGACTAGCCTCCGTGATCGCTAACACGGGGATAACCAATGCACGCTCGTCTCACTGCCGCTTTTCTTGTCGCGACTGCGCTTTGTACGCCAGCAACTGCCGCTTCATTCCATATCACCAGCGGAACGGCTGCCGGCCAGACGCTGAATGCGGCTGAGACAGGCCAGGTCGATCTCGGCGCCAGCGTGGTCGGAGCGGGGACGGTTGGGGTCACTTTCGGGGGGACGGGCGCGTCTCTCACCAATGACGGCACGATCTCGTCGGCCACCAATCGCGCGCTCGACAGCTCGTATGGCAAGAAGAGCAACATCACGCTCTCGATCACCAACACCGGCACGATCACGTCCAGCGCTGCCGACGCCTTCCGCCTGAACAACGACCGCGGCAACGGCACAATCACCGTCATCAACTCCGGCACGATTTCGGAGACAGGCAGCGGCGGCAGCAACGGCCAGGCGATCGACTTCGCCGGTCTGACATCGTCCACCGGAACGACGACCATCACGAACCAGGCCACCGGCGTGATCTGGGCGGCCGATGCCGACGCCGTCCGTCCCGGCACCAACGCAACGGTCAACAATTACGGCCAGATCTATTCGCTCGCAGCGGCCGGCGACTCGGGCAATGACGGCGTCGACTTCCAGGACACCGGCACGGGCACCGTCAACAACTACGCGACGGGCAGCATCATCGGCGCGCGCCACGGCATCACCGGTGATCTTGGCGCAACGATCTATAACGAGGGCACGATCCTCGGCAGCAACGGCTCGGGTCTCAACTTCGACACCAAGCCCACCGTCACGATGACGGTCACGAACAAGGGCACGATCACCGGCACGGCTGTTACCGGCGACGGCGACGGCATCGATGTCGACGGGCTGGTGACGGTCAACAATTACGGCACCATCAACACGAAGGGCATATTTGCCGGCGAGATCAACGAGGCGCTCGCCATCGGCGGTGGCACGGTCAACAACTATGCCGGCGGCAATATCGAGAGCGTGCAGCGCGCCATCACAGTTGACGATTCCAACAAGGGCAACGCCTTCGGCTCGACGACCATCTACAACGAAGGAACGATCAAGGGCGATGACGGCGAAGCGATCAACATCACCAGCACCTTCGACAACACGCTGACCAACAAAGGCACGATCGTCGGCAGCACGGTGATGGGCGCCGGCCACGACACCATCAATCTCTATACGGGCTCCTCGGAAGGCTCGCTCGACGGCGGTGCAGGCAATGACGAGATCCATCTCAAGGGCACCGGCACAGGCACGCTCAGCAACGTGTCGAATGTCGAGACACTCGATGTCGACAGCGGTGCCTGGGCCATCAAGGGTTCGCAGAGCTATTCGGCCGGGATCACGGTCGCGAGCGGCGCGACGGCATCGGTGTCCGGCACACTGAGCGGCAACGTGACCAACAATGGCACCGTGAAAGTGGAAGGTACGACCGCAAGCTTCGACGGCACGTTCCAGAACAACGGCGCCTATGTCTCCGATCCCTCGACGCAGAGCTTCAACAATCTCTCGGTCGGGCAGCCGGGCTATATCCAGGCCGGCACTGGCGACAAGTTCCTCGTGGCCGGCAACTTCATCGATCTCAGCACGGCCGACAGCCAGTGGCATACGTCAGGCGCGATCATCGACTTCACCGGCGCCGGCGGCACGAGCCACACTTTTGAACTCGGCGCCGGCGATGGCTGGAACCAGCTTGTGCTGGATGACGGCAATGTGCTGGTCCTGTCCAGCTCGGGTGCGGCCTACGACGTGTTGCATCTGTCGTCGATACTCGGCGCGGATATCGTGGGTGATCTCGTCACCAACATCCAGGGCGTCGATGGCCTGACGATCATCTACGACGCACGCAATCCCGCGAACGCCGCGCTTGGCGGCTTGTCCTATGACCTGACCGGCGGCGGCAGGCTGGTTGCTTCGGTGCCCGAGCCCGCAGGCTGGGCGCTGATGATTGCCGGTGTCGGCGTCATGGGCGCGATGCTGCGCCGGCGCACGAAGTTGGTTGCGGCTTAGTGGAATTGTCATCCCGGAAGGCTCGCGCAGCGAGACTATCCGGGACCCATTTCAAAC
>DASZCC010000350.1:0-5204 GCA_035943485.1 Rhizomicrobium sp.
GTGTCGGCAAGCTGGCTCGGCAGACCCATGCCCTGCGCGAAAATGTTCGTCGCGATGAGGCCAGGACAGATACAGTTGACGCGGATGTTCTCCGGGCCCAGCTGCGCGGCGGCGGCATGCGTCATGTGCACGATCGCGGCCTTTGCGATGGAGTATAGCAGCGGGCCGTAGCCGGTACGGATGCCCGCAACCGAGGCCGTCGAGATGATGGAGCCGCCGCCCTGCGCCCGCATCAGCGGCACGGCGTATTTCATCCCGAACAGGGCCGCGCGCACATGCAGGTGCATGACGGAATCGAACCCTTCGGCGGTGACGCCGTCCGCCATGTCGCGCGCGCCACCGGTGCCGGCGTTGTTGAACAAGATGTCGAGGCGGCCGAAATATTTCTTCGCAGCCGTGATCGCGGCCTCGATGTCCTTCTCCTGGGACACGTCGCAATGGACATAATGGACCATGCCCTTGTGCTCTTCCTGGAGGCGCGCGCCGCGATCATCGGAGATGTCGGCGGCAATGACGCGTGCGCCTTCCGCCACGAAGAGATCGACGGTCGCCCGCCCGATTCCGCTGGCCGCCCCCGTGACGACCGCGACCTTCTGTTCCAGACGACCCGACATGTTTTCCTCCCGTATTGGCGTTGATTGACCATAGCGGCGCGCGCGCGTACATCGCAACCGATGACCCCAATCGATCCCGTAGAACTCAGCCAGGCGCTTATCCGCTGCCGTTCCGTCACCCCGGAAGATGGCGGCGCACTGGCCGCGCTGACCGCTGTGCTGGAGCCGCTTGGCTTCACCTGTCACCGCCTGCGCTTTGAGCAGGAAGGCACTGCGCCGGTCGCCAACCTCTATGCGCGGATCGGCACGCAAGGGCCGAATTTCTGCTTCGCCGGGCATACCGATGTCGTGCCGCCGGGCGACGCCAAATTGTGGACCCACGATCCGTTCGCCGCCGTGATCCAGAACGGCACGCTCTTCGGCCGCGGCGCCGCCGACATGAAATCCGCCGTCGCTGCGTTCGCGTCCGCCGCGGCGCGCTATCTCGCAACCGGCAAACCGTACGGTTCGATCAGCCTGCTCATCACCGGCGACGAGGAAGGCCTCTCGATCAACGGCACGCCCAAGATGCTGGCATGGCTGAAGGAGCGAGGCGAGAAGCTCGATCACTGCATCGTCGGCGAGCCGACCTCGACAGCACGCGCCGGCGACACGATCAAGATCGGCCGCCGCGGCTCGATGAACACGCAGCTTACGGTGCGCGGCATGCAGGGTCATGCAGCCTATCCGCAGAACGCGAAGAACCCGCTGCCAGTGATCGCGTCGCTGGTGACGCGGCTGTCGGAGGAGCATCTCGACTCCGGCACCGATCATTTCGATCCGTCGACGCTGGTCTTCACGACCATCGACACCGGCAATCCCGCGACCAATGTCATCCCCGAAGAAGCGATGGCGCGCTTCAACATCCGTTTCAACGATCTGCACACACCGGAGCTGCTCAAGGCACGCATTGCGCGCGCGGTCGAGGAGATCCGGCAGGAATTCGGCTTGCCGATCGACATCGCCTATCAGGTCAGCGGCGTCGCATTCCTGACCAAGCCCGGCCCGTTCACCGATCTGCTCGCAAGCGCGACGAAGCGCGTGACGGGCGCTGATCCTGAATTGTCGACCACCGGCGGCACCTCTGATGCACGCTACATAAAAGATTTCTGTCCCGTCGCGGAGCTCGGCCTATCAAACGCCACAATGCACAAGGCTAATGAGTGCGCGACGGTTGAGGACATCACCTTGCTCACCGACATTTATGCCGAAGTGATCGCATCCTATTTCGCCAATCCGCCGCGATGAGCGATCCGCGCCCGATCGGCGTGTTCGATTCCGGGATGGGCGGTCTGACCGTGATGCGCGCGCTGATGGCGCGGCTCCCGAATGAACGCTTCATCTATCTGGGCGACACGGCGCGCCTTCCCTACGGCACCAAGAGCGCCGACACCGTAGGCCGCTATGCGACGCAGGCCGCGAGTGCGCTGGTGGCGCGCGGCGTGAAGATGGTGGTCATCGCGTGCAACACAGCCTCGCTCTCGCTACCCGCGCTCGTTGAAGCATTCGCGCCATTGCCGGTCATCGGCGTGATCGCGCCGGGTGCGGCGGCCGCGCTGGCTGCGTCGCCTGACGGTCCCATCGCAGTGATCGCGACCGAAGGCACGGTGAAGGGCGGCGCCTACCGCACCGCGATCCGCGCTCTTGGCACCGATGCACCGATCATCGAGCAGCCCTGTCCGCTGTTCGTGCCGCTGGCCGAGGAAGGCCTGATTGACGGACCGATCGTGGACGCCGTGGTGCGCCGCTATCTCGAGCCGCTGCTGGCGACAGTGCCGGCGCCGAAAACCTTGCTGCTGGCGTGCACGCATTATCCGGCACTGAAGGCAGCTATTGCGCGTGTCGCTGGCCCGGACATCACGCTGGTCGACAGCGCGGCGACAACAGCGGAAGCGGTGGCGGCAGCTTTGTCCGCTGCGGGCATCGCATGTGAAGTGAGCGCCCCGGTGCATACATTCCTCGCGACCGATGCGCCCGACCGCTTTGCGCGGGTGGGCGAGATATTCCTCGGTCAGCCGATCGATCCGGGGCAGGTGGAACTGGTGGACCTGCAATAACTAAGGGTAGTCCACCCGCACCAGATACAGCCCCTCCGGCGGGGCGACCGGGCCGCAGCGGCTACGGTCTGCGGCCTTGAGCGCATCAGCAAGATCACGCGCGCTCCACTTGCCCTCACCCACCAGTTTCAGCGAGCCCACCATCGAACGCACCTGATGATGCAGGAACGAACGGGCCGAGGCGCGGATATGGATTTCATTTGCTGCAGGGCTGACATCCAGGACGTCGAGCGTCTTCACCGGTGATTTCGCCTGGCACTCTGCAGCGCGGAAGGTCGTGAAGTCACGCTGCCCGGTCAGCGCCTGCGCCGCGTGATGCATCGCATCCGCGTCGAGATCGTGCGTCACATGCCAAGTGTGGCCGCGCTCGATCGCCGGCGGTGCGCGGCGGGTGAGGATGCGGAACAGGTAATGCCGCCCGGTCGCCGAGAACCGTGCGTGGAAATCATCACCGGCGCGCGCGGCCTCGGTCACGGCGATGGCATCGGGCCGCACGAAATGGTTGAGGGCGTCGCGCACCTTGTCGGCTTCAAACTCCTTGGCGAGATCGAAATGTGCGACCTGTCCCAGCGCGTGAACGCCGGCATCGGTCCGTCCGGCGCCGTGCACCGTCACGCGTTCGGAGGAGAATTTCTCGATGGCGTTTTCGAGCGCGCCCTGGATGGACGGGCCATTGTCCTGCCGCTGCCAGCCGACAAAGCCGCCGCCATCATATTCCAGCGTGATGCGATAGCGCGGCATCAGGTGAGTTGCGCTCCGCGCGGCATCGCGAAACCGCGCAGCAGGCCGGACGCATCCATCGCCGCCTTGCTCGGACGTTGCACGCGCGTGAGACGCAGGGCGCCGTCGCCACAAGCCACGAGCAGCGCATCGTCGAGAATCGTGCCCGGTAGGCCGCTTCCCGTACCAGGCGCGCAATTGAGGATCTTCAGCCGCTCGCCGTTGAATTCGCACCACGCGCCGGGCGTGGGTGACAGTCCACGCACCAGGCAATCAAGTTCGCGGGCAGGCTTCGTCCAGTCGATCCGCGCTTCTTCCTTGGCGATCTTCTTGGCATAGGTCACGCCATCGTCGGACTGTGGCGTCTCCGTCACGCTGCCGCGTTCAAGCGCGCCAAACGTGCGTGCCATCAGATCAGCGCCGAGACGCGCGAGTTCGTCGTGCAGTTCGCCATAGGTCTTGCGGCCGATGGGCGTGCTTTCGGCCATCAGCACCGGGCCAGTGTCGAGTCCCTCCTCCATCCGCATCGACATGACGCCGGTCTGCAAATCGCCCGCCATGATCGCGCGCTGGATCGGCGCTGCGCCACGCCAGCGCGGCAGAAGCGAGCCATGCAGGTTGAAGCAGCCAAGCTTCGGCGCATCGAGGACGAGCTTGGGCAGTATCAGGCCGTATGCCACCACGACAGCAGCATCGAGCTCCAGTGCGGCGAACAAATCCTGCTGCACGGGATCCTTCAGTGAGACCGGCGTGCGGACTTCGATGTTGTGCGCGAGTGCGAGCGCGTGGACCGGCGACGGATCCAGCCCGAGACCACGGCCCTTGGGACGCGGCGGCTGGGCGTAGACACAGGCGATGTCGTGGCCCTGGCCGATCAGTTCGGCAAGCGTGGGCACCGCGAAGTCCGGCGTCCCCATGAAAGCGAGCCGGAGCGACACGCCTTATCCGGCGTCTCTGAGACGCTTTGCCTTCTGCAATTTGCGCAGCGCCATCGAGCGCTTGAGCTTCGACAGGTGATCGATGAAGAGGATGCCCTCGAGATGATCCATCTCGTGCTGCAGGCAGGTTGCGAGCAACCCGTCCGCTTCGATCGCGTGATGCTTGCCGTCGCGGTCGAGATATTCGGCCTTGATGCGGGCGGCACGTTCCACATCGTCCCAGATCTCGGGCACCGAGAGGCAACCTTCCTCGAACGTCGCCACTTCTTCCGAGCGCCAGGTGATGACGGGATTGATGAAATGGCGCGGCGCCTTCTTGCCGTCCTTCTGGTCGAGATCCATCACGATGATGCGCTGGGGCGTCCCGATCTGCACGGCGGCCAGGCCGATGCCGTCCGCCTCGTACATGCTGTCGACCATGTCGTCGATCAGCTTGCGCGTCGCCGCATCGACCGTTTCCACAGAGGTGGAGACGGCCTTCAAGCGCGGATCGGGCGCGGTGAGGATGGGTTTGATCGCCATGTCGGGGAAATAGTGGCTGGGCCGGGCGTGGTCAAGTTGTCTGAGCTAACCTCGCCCGCGATAGCGGGAGAGGTCGAAAAATACCGCAGGGATTTTTCGGGTGAGGGCACAGGCCGTCTGCACTGCTCCCCTCACCCGATTTGCAAGTGCAAATCGACCTCTCCCGTGAACGGGAGAGGTTAACGCCGCCCCCTACTCCGCCACCCGCGTCACCAGGAGATCGCGCCCCGGTTGCGGGAACCGGATCACCGTGTCGATTTCTGAGAGGCGGTCGATCGGTTCGGCAGTGCCTTCGACGCCCAGTTCGTGGAAGCGGCGGGCCTGCGGCATGACGGTGCTTTCCAGGCTGCCGACCACGGCATTGTATTTCCGCG
>DASZCC010000351.1:0-7546 GCA_035943485.1 Rhizomicrobium sp.
GAGATCGCGGAACCGGTGTGGCGCATGCTCGTCGATCGCTGCATCGCGCATGAGTTCGCGATGTTCGACGCGAAGGCTTAGTTGGCGAGATAGACGCGGATGAATTCCTGCACGGCAGCCGAGCGGCGCTGCAAGGCTTTCATCGCGGTCGTTGCGCAAGCCTGATCGGCAAGATCGATCGGCTCGCAGATCGCAGCGGCATCCGCCATCTTGAACGCACCGATCCCGCGCGCCGCGCCCTTCAGCGTATGCGTGATCTCTTTCCAGGATTTCGCATCGCGGTTATCGAGAATCGATTGGAGGCGCGCGACGAGCTCCGTCGCCTGCGAGTCGAACAGACGCATGACTTCGGCGTTGATCGCCGTGTCCCCGCCCGTGTAACGGGCAAGGTGATCGAGATCGATAATCGGGCTGGCCTCTGCCATTCCCATCTGCCTGTTCATCGCAGTTCCAAAGTCACAGGAAATGATCAAGACAGGGTTAAGGCTGTCCGGCGCTTTTTAATCGAGGTCAGAAGGGAACCCAGCCGCTCGGGAACGGAGAAACGCTGAAAATCCGCGCATGGGCGAACAGCACGACCAGGAAAATCGCCAGCGCCGTGAAGAAACGCCAGTCGAGGTACTCACCCAGTTTGAGCTGGTTTCTGCCCGCTGCAATCGCGGCGAAGGGCACGTTGGAAGTTCTTGCCGCAAACGCATCCCAGGCCGCGCCGAGCTTGCGTTTGCGCTTGGCGTCGATGGAGGCAGTACCCGACAGCGCGAGCACAAAGAAGGTCCCGAACAGGATGACCGATGCGAGATCGCCATTGGCGAGCAGATGAAAGCCCGCCCAGATCGCGACGCTCCAGAGGAACGGGTGGCGGGTGACGCGCAGAATGCCGTGGACATCATTGGCGACCGCGCCGGCCTGACCGACAGAGGTCGGGTTGGGCATCATCAGCCCCGGCACGCCGATCAGGAAGGCAAGCAAGACGAGCGGGATCCCGAGGTCCCTGACTGCCGGTCCAAGGTCATAGAGGAATGTGTTTTGCGCCGAGCTCTGCGCCATGTTGTAGGCGATGCAGAGCCAGGCGATGACGACAACAGAAGCGAGCGAGAACAGACCCATATAGGCCCGTTCGCCGATGGCGCCGGTGAGCACGTCGCGCACTCGCGTCCCGGAGATCAGAAGGTGGATGGCCAGGAAGACCAGCGCAGCCGCCATGAGCATGACCATGAGCCACCTCCACTATCATTTACGACGTAAGCGTAATTGGGCCTATCTTCAATGCCCGATCCTAAAATAGCAGCCATCTCTCGCGCTTGGGCGCTGGGAGTGGTTAAACTGTGGCTTCATCAGCAAAATTGGTCGAGGGGACGATGGCGACCATCGGAACAGAGCGAAATCAGCCCATCCTGCTTGAAACGGCAGACCCGCTGCCCGAGGCGGAGGCCCGCCCCGAGGTGCATCGTTTTGAACCGCGTTTCGGCGCTGCAGCACTCGTCTTCGCATGCATTCTCTCGGCCTTCTGGGTCGGTGCGTCGGCCGCGTACCTGTGGGGCTACTCCGGACCAGGCGGCCTCAGCAGCCTCGACCTGCAGGAGATGGCACTATTTGTGATCGTTATCTTCCTGCCGCCATTCCTGTTCATCGCCGGCGCCTGGGCGATCGCGCGGGCACAGGACATGGCCATCGCATCACGCGAGTTGGCGGCGGCAACCGACAAGCTTTTTGCGGCCGACGAAACCGCCTCGAAGACGGCAGCGCGTCTTGGCCGTGTCGTGCGCCGCGAGATCGACGCACTCAACGCCGGTCTCGACGGTGCCTTCACGCGTCTCCGCGCGCTGGAGGATGTGCTGGAGAACCAGGTCGCAGCGCTCGATGAAGCGGGCGCGCGCGCTGACGTACGCAGCGAAGCGGTCGCCGCTAGACTGACGGCGGAACGCGAGCGCATCGAATCGGTCGCCGGGTCGCTGGGCGACGTCGCGGTACGCGCGGCAGAGACAGTCGCCGGGCGCACGGCACAACTCAAATCGTCCATCGAAGGCGCGGAGTCGTCGCTGCGCGCTGCCGGCACAACGCTGGAATCCCAGGCCGCAGGCTTCCGTGCTTCTGCAAGCGCCGCCGCCGAAGCACCGCATGCCGCCGCCGTCGAACTCGACCGTCAGGCCAAGCGTATCGAATCCGTCGCCGATGCCGCCATGGCGCGCGCCGAATTCGTCCTGGGCCGTCAGGAACGCCATCGCACCGCGATGAACGAACTGATGCAGCGGCTGAAGGACGAAAGTGCACTCTTCGAGCAAGCCCTGTCGAAGGAGCGTGCCTCGATGGAGCATGCCATCCAGGCACTCGGCGGCGAGTCGCAGAAGTTCGAGACGATTACCGGCGACACCGAACGTCACCTCGAACTCATCATGTCGAATGCGTCGGCGCGGGCCTCGCAGCTCTCCGGCAATTTCCTGCGTGAAGTCGAGAAGCTGAAGGACGCCAGCGACTCCGCGAACACCACGCTCGCCAACATGATCAACGCGCTGCAGCAGGCCAATGCCGGTGCGCAAACGCTGATCGGCGAGACGGCCAACGAGGCCAAGACCAATGCCCGCGCGCTGGTTGGCGAGGCGATGGCGGAGTGCGAACGCCTGCTGCGCACCGCGGGCCAGTTGTCGGACGAGGCGAAGGCGATCCGCGTGACGCTCGCCAAGGCGACGGACGAGGTCCAGCATCACCTGCTCACGCTTCCCGGCATCGCCCAGGAAGAGGCGCGTCGTGTCCGCGATATGGTCCGCAGCGAGACCGAATCCATCCTCGACATGTCGGCCCGCACGCTTGCCACGATCCAGTCGCGCGCTGCTGGCCGCGCCGTTCCGAACAAGCCGGATGAGCCGGTGGCGACACCCGAGCAGCCGGAAACCAGTCTGATCGGCATGGCCAAGCGGCTGACACAGCGCCCGCGCAAAAGGCTCGACGCGCCTACGCCTGCGAATGACGGCAAGTGGGAGATGCGCACGCTTCTCGCTGCGGTCGAAACCAACGAGCCGAAAGACCTCAAGGCCTCCAGCGCGGCCGCGCTCGGTGCATTGGAGGCGGCGCTCGCCGACATGGCGGTGGATCTTGACGGCATCACGTCGGAAGTCGCGCCGGGCGAAGACGAATGGAAGCGCTATCTGGCAGGCGACCGCGGCGTGTTTGCACGGCGCCTGGCGGATACGATCGATGACGACACGGTCAACCGCATCGCCACGCTCTATCGCGACCAGCCGCATTTCCGCGACGCAGCGAATAACTATCTCGCCGAATTCGAGGCGCTGCTGGCCCGTGCACGGCAAGGCGATGGCGGCGGACTACTCACCTCGACGATGCTGAGCGCCGACACAGGCAAGATCTATCTCGCCGTGGCCTATGCGCTCGGACGGCTATGAGATCCGCCTGAAGCGCGCTGCATAGAAGCCATCCATGCCGCCCTTGTCGCCCAGATGACAGGGCAAGGTGCGCAGGTCGCCTGCAGCGCTGAGCCATTCGGCGTGCTCGAACACCTCGCTCGCCGTGATCGGCACGCGCACGAACGCGGGCGTCCGGCGCAGGAATGCCTCGGCCTGCTCGACGCCTTCTTCGGACTCAAGTGAACAGACCGCGAAGACGAGCACGCCATCGGGAGCGACCATTGTGGCGGCGTGATCGATCATCTCGCTCGCTGTCTGCTCGCACACGGTGACGTCCGAGGCGCTCTTGATCCACGGCAGTTCAGGATGACGGCGGATCGTGCCGGTCGCGGTACAGGGGGCATCGAGCAGGACGAACGGTGCCAACGCCTCCGGCATGAAGTCGCGCATGTCGCTCTCGACGACTGTCGCATTCAGTTTGGTGCGCGCAAGATTTTCGCGTAGTCGTGCTGCCCGCACAGGCTCGCGCTCAACGGCAGTCACATCGGCGCCGGACGACACCAGTTGCATCGTCTTGCCGCCTGGTGCGGCACACAGATCGATCACGGATTTCCCGCGCACATCGCCCAGCAAACGCGCAGGCAGGCCGGCGGCGGCGTCCTGCACCCACCAGCCGCCTTCGGCAAAGCCAGGCAGGTCTTCGATGCGTGCCGTGTCGGTGAGGCGGATCACGTCGCCGAACAGCAGCGTACCTTCCGGGGCGACGCCGCTGCTCAGGAAGATGTCGACCGGCGCAGGATAAAGATGCGCCTGCGCGATCGCGCGCGCTGTCTCGTCGCCATAGGTGTCGCGCCAGCGCGGCCACAGCCAGTCCGGTGTGTTCAGCACGGCCGCATCTTGCGCCTTCAGGATGTCCTTGCCCTCGCGCGATACGCGGCGCAGCACGGCATTGATCAGCGGCTTGAAGTGGACAGCCTTGTTGTCAGCCTGTGCGAGACGGTTCGCGCCATCGACTGCGGCGTGCGGCGCGACGTCGAGGAACAGGAGCTCGCATGCGCCGGCATAAAGTATCTCCAGCGCCGGACCCGCCTTGTGCGGCGGTGGCGGCTTGGGGACGAAGCCAGCGATCAGCGCCTGGATCTGACCGAAGCGCCGGAGTGTCTCGGTCGCGATGGCGCGCGCAAAACCGGCGTCTCGCGACGGCAATCCGTTCAGGTGATCGGTCGCGCGATCCAGCGGTCGCCGTTTGCGCAGCACGTCGGACAGGATCGCAATCGCGGCGGCGCGGGCGCCACTCACGTCCAGGGGCCGATGCGCGCGGTCTCGCCGTCGCCGGCCATGGCGCGCAACCGCGCGATGCGTTCGGCGGTGGAAGGATGGCTGCGGAACAGGCCCGCGATCGCGCCGCCATGCAGCGGATTGATGATGAACATGTGTGCCGTCGCCGGATGCTCTTCGGCTTGCGGATTGTACGTGACAGCGCCGGCCGCCTCGATCTTCTGCAACGCGGAGGCAAGCCATAGAGGCCGACCCGAAATCGTTGCCCCTTCGCGATCGGCTTCGAACTCGCGCGAGCGGCTTATCGTCATCTGGATCAGCAGCGCGGCAATCGGAGCGACGACAGCGAGCAGGATCACGCCAATGAGTCCAAGCGCATTGCGCCGTCCGCCGCCGAGGAAGAAGGCGAAATTCGCCAGCATCGACACCGCGCCGGCGATCGTGGCCGTGATTGTCATCAGAAGCGTGTCGCGATGCTTCACATGGCTGAGCTCATGGGCGAGCACGCCGGCAAGCTCTTCCTGGTTCACGCGCTGAAGCAGACCGGTCGTCACGCACACTGCGGCGTGTTCGGGATTGCGGCCCGTCGCGAATGCGTTGGGCTGCTCATTGTCCGAGATGAAGACCTTCGGCATTGGCAGACCCGCCTGGCTCGCCAGCAAGCTGACCGTATGGACAAGGTCAGGCGCCGAGTTCTCGTCGACCTGGTGTGCGCCATACATGCGCAGCAGCGCCTTGTCGGAGTTCCAGTAGGCATAGAAGTTCGTGGCCGCAGCGAAGAGGAACGCCAGAAGCGCGCCCGGTCCGCCGCCGATCAGGAAACCGACAAACAGGAACAGCGCCGTCAGCGCCGCCATCAGGAGTCCGGTACGGAGGATATTCATGGGCCGTTGATGTATGCTCACCCCCTCAGGGTCAAGCGTGAGAACCCGGATATGGCAAACGGTAAAACGGCAGAGAAACCCACCAAGGCCGAGATCGAGGCGCGGATAAAGGCCGCTGGCGAACGTGCCCTGGCCGAAGCCGCGGAACGGCGGGCCGCAGAGGTGCCGCAGGAACGTCCCAAGGAACTTGGCGGCCAGAAAGGCCCCGAACCGACCCGCTACGGCGACTGGGAAAAGAAGGGAATCATCTCGGATTTCTAGGGTTATTGCGGCTTGCCTTGATCGGGGGTCGGCAAAGGTCCATCTAGGGACAAGGCGAAGGCGTCATCTCATGTTCATCCAGACCGAATCCACGCCGAACCCGGCGACCCTGAAATTCCTGCCCGGCCGTCCGGTCATGGGCGAGGCCGAAGTGGCGGATTTCCCGAGTCGTGAGGCCGCCGGCCGCTCGCCGCTGGCGCGCGCGCTGTTCGCGGTGCCCGATGTATCGCGCGTGTTCTTCGGCAGCGATTTCATTTCTGTCACAAAGCGCGATGGCGAGGACTGGAAGCATCTCAAGCCCGCCATCCTCGGCGCGATCATGGAGCACTTCACGCGAGACCTGCCGGTGATGGACAGCGGAAGCGCCGATGAAGTCGATGACGCTTCGTACGGCGAAGGCGATCCGGAGATCGTCTCCCAGATCAAGGAACTGATCGACACCCGCGTGCGTCCGGCCGTGGCGCAGGACGGTGGCGACATCATCTTCAAGGGCTTCGATGGCGGTGCGGGCATCGTGTTCCTGCACATGCGCGGCTCGTGCGCCGGCTGTCCGTCATCGACGATGACGCTGAAGAACGGCATCGAGAACATGCTGCGCCACTACGTGCCTGAAGTGAACGCCGTCGAAGCGGTCTAGCACTTCATGGATCATCACGCGGTCAACGACGAAGCGCTGGACACTATCTTCCGCGCGGCGCGCAGCCAGAACAAATGGCAGGACAAGCCGGTCAGCACCGCGCACCTCATGGCGCTGTATGACCTTTTGCGCATGGGGCCGACCAGCGCCAACTGCTCGCCGGCACGATTCCTGTTCCTGACGACACCAGAAGCAAAGGAGCGGCTGGCGCAGTTCGCGTCGCACGCCAACCAGCCCAAGATCCGCCAGGCGCCGGTTACGGCGATCGTTGCTTATGACCTCGACTTCGCGAAGGAACTGCCCAGGCTGTTTCCGCACGACCAGACGGCGAAGACCTGGTTCGCTGACCCAGCCGTCGAACAGGTTACCGCATTCCGCAACGGCACGCTGCAGGGCGCCTATCTCATCATCGCGGCGCGCGCGGTCGGCCTCGATTGCGGCCCGATGTCGGGCTTCAACAATGCGAAGGTCGACGAAGAGTTCTTCGCCGGTACCAGGCTCAAGTCGAACTTCATCTGCGGGCTCGGCTATGGCGATTCGTCGGGCGTCTTCCCACGAAACCCGCGTCTCACCTTCGACGAAGCCTGCAAGATCGTATGAGGATACTGGCCGCTGATACGGCACTCGGCGCCTGTTCGGTCGCGGTGCTCGACGGCGATCGTGTGCTGGCACATTGCTGGGTCGAGATGGAACGCGGCCACGCCGAAGCGCTGGCGCCGATGGTGGACGACGCGATTCGTGCGTCCGGCATCGCATTCGACCTGTTGGACCGGCTGTCAGTGACGACAGGACCAGGCACGTTCACCGGTCAACGCGTCGGTCTGGCCTTCATGCGCGGCCTGCGCGTCGCGCTGAGGAAACCGCTTGTCGGTGTGACGACGCTCGCCGCGATGCAGGAAGCTGCGAAGGCAGAGACCGGTCTGACGCGCGCCGTCGCCTTGCACGATGCGCGGCGCGGCGAAGTCTATCTCGAAGTCGCTGGCGTGCCCGTTGTCCTGTCATTCGCCGATGCGATTGCTGTGCTGATGCCTCTGCAGAACGGACTCGCGCTGGCAGGCACAGCAGCAGAGCAGGCGAAGGCTGAGCTGCCAGGGGCGACGCTCTCGACCATCCGGCAGCCGGATGCG
>DASZCC010000352.1:0-1795 GCA_035943485.1 Rhizomicrobium sp.
AGATCTCGTCTACATGCTGGAGCGGTCGGGGTTCCGGACGGGTTACAGTCTTGAGAAACTGGGCGCGATGGTGCCCTGGCTCGCTGAGCGACTTAACCTCGACCGCCTGCCGGCGATGGTCAGCCGCGTGCCCGCCTTTCCGATGCAGGTGGCAAGCTCTTCGATATGAAGGCCCTGAAGCTGGCGCTGGAACCGGTTTAAGTATGCCAGCTGTCATTCCCGGCGAACCGCGCGTAGCGCGGTGAGGGAAGGGGATCCACGACCGGGCACCGAACCCAGTCGTGGATCCCCTTCCCCTCGCTGTCGCTCGGCCGGGGATGACAGTGTTGGCCACAAACAAAAAAGCCCGCGGACAACAATGTCCGCGGGCTTTTCTCGCTGTGGGCGAGAGACTTACTTCAGGATGTCGGCGATGTTGTAGGTCAGTGTGCCGACGACCGTGCCGTTACAGGCATTGTTCGTGCCCATGTAGTAGCCGCAATTGGCCTTGTTCAGGTCCGTACCGTTGAAGCGGACGTCCAGCGACCAGCTGTGCCAGGTCGCGGTCAGGCCGATATCGCCGTGCGTGTAGTCGCTCGGCGCGTGCTCGACCCACTGATGGCCGAGGTTCGCGCTGATCGAGAGCCAGTCGAGGAGCGGATACGAAGCCGTGCCCTCGATGTAGCCCGACGTGCCGCCGCCCAGTGTCCACTCAGGCGACATCGCACCTGTGAGGGTCATCGAGAGATCGCCGAAGCTGTGCTGCAGCTGGCCGATGCCTTCGAAGTAGCTGGCTCTCTTGTCGCCGAAGTTTGAGGCCTCTCCGATGAACTTGTTGTAATCCGGATAGGAATAATAATAGGCCTCGATGTTCAGGTCGGCGAAGCCGATATCGAAGTGCTTGCCGCCATAGATGTCGAGCTCGAACGACGGTGTGCCGCCAAGGTGATTGTCGCAGACTTCTTCCTCGCAGAAGGCGTCGAAGCCGTTGTTCCAGCGCGTCTTGGATGCCCACACGCCGGCGTAGAAGCCATCCGGGCCGCTCCAGTTGATCGACGCCTGCGGCGCGAACTGGCGGTCGTTCTGGCTGATGCCGCGGAAGCGGTAGTCGCTCTGCACATCGACATAGGCCGAGAATGTGCCCCACTCGGGAGCCGGTGCATCATCCGCATAGGCGGCGCCTGACGACGCGGCCACGCCGATCAAGCTCGCGGCTCCAAGCATCAGGTTGATTCCAAACTTATTCATACGCCCTCTCCTTGCGGTCATTCGCGTTCGCGAAATCGCTTTTTCCGTGTAGGACTTTTGTGAAACCGGGCGTAGAAATTCAATACGAAAAGGCCCATTTGGCGCACGTTTCGTGCGCGCTAACTCGGGATTTGCCTAGCCGTTGTTGCAATGCAACAGCCGGTGCCTGCCATATAGGCAATGCGCTGCCTGATTGGGCGAAATGGCAGCCGAATGTTAACGACCGTTAACGCCTCGAACCAGACATGGATAGGTGCATGCCGCCGTCGCTCAGCAGAGTCTCGCCTGTGATGTTCCCGGATTCGGGACCGGCGAAAAACAGCACAGTTTTGGCGATTTCGTCACCGTCGGCGGCCTTCTGAAGCAGCGCGCGCTTACCCTCGGCCTCAGCGATTTTTTCCGCCATCTCGGCGCCGAACTGCTTCACGAACCACGGCGTGTCGACATAGCCGGGACAGACCGCGTTGACGCGCACCTCCGGCGCCAGGGCGCGAGCCAGCGAGTAGGTCATCGTGTTCAGCGCGCCTTTCGACGCCGCATAGGCAACCGAGGAACCGATGCCGGCCAC
>DASZCC010000353.1:0-5802 GCA_035943485.1 Rhizomicrobium sp.
TCTCGGCGATGTACATCATGATCGCGCCGGACTCGAAGATGCGGATCGGGGCGCCGCCACCTTTCGGCTCGGTGTCGACCAGCGCCGGCATGCGGTTGTTGGGCGAGAATTTCAGGAATTCGGGATCGAACTGATCGCCACGGCCGATATTGGTCTTTTTGATTGTGTAGGGCGTGCCCAGCTCTTCGAGCAGGATCGTCACCTTCTTCCCATTCGGCGTCGGCCAATAGTGAAGCTCAAGCATATGTGTCTCCCGGTTCCGGCTGACGAAACGCTAGCACGTTGCGCGGTCGCGACGCATCGTTAGAGTGCCGGCACAAAAATCCAAGGGGAAACTCAATGACCATTTCGATGTATCAAGTATCCGTGCCGGTCTTCCAGCAAGGCCTCAACGGCTTGTCCGGCGTGTTGGCGAAGGCGGAAGCTTTCGCAGACGCGAAGAAGCTGGATCAGGCGGTGCTGCTCGGCACACGGCTCTATCCCGACATGTTTCCGCTCGGCCGCCAGGTCGAGCAGGTGACAGTGCACGCGTCGCGTGGCGTCGCCATGTTGTCAGGTCTCACGCAGCCGACGTTCGACGGCGGCGAAACGACGATTGCGGCGTTGCGTGAACGTGTCGCCAAGACGCTCTCCTTCATCAAGACTGCGAATGCCGAGCAGATTGATGGCACGGAGGACAAGGAGATCGTGCTGAAATTCGGCACGCGCGAGATGAAATTCGCCGGCCAGCAATTCCTGCTCGGCTTCACGATGCCGAACTTCTATTTCCACGCGACGACGGCCTACAACATCCTGCGCGGGATTGGGGTTGAGATCGGCAAGCGGGATTTCATGGGTGCGGGTGGGTGAGCGAAGCGTTCTAAATTTTCTCCGTCATCACCGGGCTTGTCCCGGTGACCCATACGCTCCGTGATGCAGTTGTGCGTATGGGTCGCCGGGACAAGCCCGGCGATGACGGTTGTTTTGGTGGCGGGCGACTTAAGCCAAATCCCCAGCCAGCGCTTCGCGCGTGACGTCCGGCATCACGGCCATGTGACCGTAATTCGCATGGCCGATGCCGATCACGACGCGCTCTTTGCCCGACTTGAACGCCGTGATTTGCGCCTGTGTGAAGGTGAAGCGCAGCCAGTGCACCGATGACGTCTTGCCGTCCGGCGTGGTGCGGTCTTCGTAGTCCGTCGGCGTCGCCGCGATGCGGTCCTGGCCGATCTCGATGAACACGCTGTCCTCGACATGGCCGAGGCGGCGGAGTTCGCGGTCGCGGCGGTTGGCGTCTTCGATCTCCAGCATCATGGTCGCGATCAGCTCGCGGCCCTGCGGGATCAGCGGATTATAGGCTTCGAGCTCGCCTTCGATCTGCTCGTCGCCACCTTTCTCGATGCGCAGCATTTCCTGCACCTGCAGCCACATCGAGTCGTAATTCTCGAAATAGAACGTGGCATAGGGGCCCACTTCCATGCGCCGGTTCTTCTTGGCAGCGATCGAGGTGGCGCGAAGTTCGGTGCGCTGCGCGTTGTAAGTCGCGATCGGCAGGATGTCGGCGCGGGTGATCTTGTGCGCGGCTTTCGGCATATCAGTCCTCCAGCAATCCAAACGCGCGAGCGATGATCTGGATAGGGTGTTCAGGCTCGCGCGCGGGTGCGACCTTTCCGTCCTTCGCAGCCATGTCTTTCACGTTCTGCACGATGTGCTGCGCCGCCAGCGGGCAATCGCTGACGATATGGCCGCGCGCCTGCTTCTCGGCAGCGCGGAACACCGGGCGTCCCACCTTCTCGGCCAGATCATGCGTCGGCTTTACGACACCAAATGTGCCGCCATGGCCGGAGCAGCGTTCGATCACGTCGACCGGCGTGTCCGGGATTAGGCGCAACATCTCGGCCGCCTTCGGTCCCATGTTCTGCGCGCGCGCATGACAGGCGAGATGCACCGTCACGCCTTCCGGCAGCGCATGAAGCCCGCTAGGCAGACCCTCCTTCTTCGCAACGTCGACGACATATTCGTCGATGTCGAAGGTGGCGTCCGCCAGCCGCTTCACATCTTCGTTGTCGGGCACGATCAGCGGCCATTCGAATTTCAGCATCAGGCCGCAAGAGGCGGTCAGCGCGACGATGTCGTAGCCTTCGTCGATCAGCTTCACGAGCTCCTTCGACACCTTCGCGGCGTTGGCCGCGACGCGTTCGAGTTCGGCCTGCTCCAGGAACGGCATGCCGCAGCAGCCGGGATAAGCGACTTTTGTCTCGACACCGATGTGGTTCAGCACGGCACGCGCCGCCAGACCGGTGTCGGGCTTGTTGTAGTTCACGAAGCACGTCGCGTAGAGCGCGGCCTTGCGCTTGCCGAACGCCGGTGCGGTCTCGTTGGCGCGGATCGGATCGCCACGATCGGCGGAGACGAAGGTCTTGGTATGGAATTTCGGCAGCTCGGCGGTGCGGTCGATGCCGGTCACCGCTTCCATCAGCGGACGCGTCAGGCCGTTCTTGCGTGACGAGGCCCAGTTGATGATCGGCGAGGCGAAGCGCGCGGCGGTGCCGTTGCGATCCATCTCGGCCAGTTGCTGCTGCGTGAAGCTCGTCTTGTGCTCGCGCGCTTCGACGGCGCGGGCGCGCAGGATCAGGTGCGGGAAGTCGAGCTGGAATTCATGCGGCGGCACATAGGGGCACTTCGTCATGAAGCACATGTCGCAGAGCGTGCAGGCCTCCACGACGGGCACGAAGTCTTCCGACTTCACTGCATCGAGCTCTTCGGTCGCGCTGTTGTCGATCAGGTCGAACAGACGCGGAAAGGAATCGCACAGATTGAAGCAGCGCCGGCAGCCATGACAGATGTCGAAGACGCGCCGCATCTCCTTGTCGAGCGCGTCGGCGTCGTAGAACGCCTCGTCGCGCCAGGCGATAGGATGACGTGTCGGCGCTTCAAGGCTGCCTTCGCGGGACATGGTGCTCCGGGAGTAAGTGGCGAGTGGTTAGTGGCGAATAGCGAGTGGCAAAAGAAAATGGCGAGGGCGGCAAGCTGTTCGCTATTCGCCACTCGCCATTCGCGTCTTACTTACTTGCCGAGAGTGTCCAGCGCCTTCTGGAAACGGCCGGCGTGGCTCTTTTCGGCTTTCGCGAGAGTCTCGAACCAGTCGGCGATCTCGTCGAAGCCTTCGCTGCGCGCCGTCTTGGCCATGCCCGGATACATGTCGGTGTATTCGTGCGTCTCGCCGGCGATCGACGCCTTGAGGTTCAGCGAGGTGTCGCCGATCGGCTCGCCCGTCGCCGGGTCGCCGACTTCTTCCAGATACTCGAGGTGACCATGGGCATGACCAGTCTCGCCTTCCGCGGTGGAGCGGAACACGGTGGACACGTCGTTGAAGCCCTCAACGTCGGCCTTCTGTGCGAAGTAGAGATAGCGGCGGTTGGCCTGGCTCTCGCCGGCGAACGCGTCCTTCAGATTCTGGGCAGTCTTTGAGCCTTTCAAGCCGGCCATAGCGTCTTCTCCTTGTGCTCGGAAATCGAATTTCCGGACGCATGAGAACGCTTCGCGCAGGCGCGTGTCAACAGATTAGAATGGTTCTAAATAACTTGAGAACGAGTCTCAGGCCCGCTTGACGCGGACCACGACGTCGATGCGATCGACGGTCATTCCCTTGGGCGGGGTGGGGACGCCACCGACCGTGATGTCTTCGCCCGGGATGTCGATCAGCTCGCCATTATCCTCGACGAAGAAGTGCTGATGATCGCCTGTATTTGTGTCGAAATAGCTGCGGGCCGCGTCGACCACAACCTGGCGGAGCAATCCGGCCTCGGTGAACTGGTGCAGCGTGTTGTAGACGGTGGCCAGCGAGACCTGCACCCCTGCATTGGTGGCGTCGGCGTGCAGCGATTCGGCCGTCATGTGGTGATGCTCACCCCGGAACAGCATCCCGACGAGCTCGACGCGCTGCCGCGTCGGGCGCAGTCCGGCCGCCCGGAGACGGGCCGTCGCTTCCATTGCCGTGTCGCGAACCTTTTTCGCCATAAACGGTTGCATTCCTTACCGCCCGCTCACAATCGTGCGGCTTCTTTGCTATCCTGCTTTTGGCAGGACATTCGTTAGAATGTTTCTAACATACAAATCGGCCTGAAGTCCAAATCTGTCAAGGACGGGCCGAGAGGAACAAGTACCGTGGATAGCTCCAACCCAGCCCGCAAATCCAGTTTCGACATGGCCGGCCTGCTCGCCTGTGCGCGCGGGGAACTCTTCGGGCCCGGTAATCCGCGCCTGCCGCTGCCGCCGATGCTGATGTTCGATCGCATCACGAAGATCACCGACAATGGCGGCGCCCATGGCAAGGGCGAGGTCGAGGCGGAGCTCGACGTCAATCCCGATCTCTGGTTCTTCAAATGCCATTTCCAGGACGACCCGGTGATGCCGGGATGTCTCGGCCTCGATGCGCTGTGGCAGATGGTCGGCTTCTTCCTCGGCTGGATGGGCGGGCTCGGCAAGGGCCGCGCGCTCGGCGTCGGTGAAGTGAAATTCTCCGGCATGGTGCTGCCGACGGCCAAGAAGGTGACCTATTACATCGAACTCAAGCGCGTGATCATGCGCAAGCTCGTGCTCGGCATCGCCGACGGCTTCGTGAAAGTCGACGGCCAGGTGGTGTACGAGATCAAGGACATGCGCGTCGGTCTTGCGAAAGACGCGGTCGCGGCGCTGACGCAAGCTGCCTCGCCCGCGCCGGCCTGATCCCTTTGTCTGATATCTGGAGCTTGAACCCGTGAGACGAGTCGTCGTCACCGGGATGGGCATTGTCTCATCCATCGGCAACAACACACAGGAAGTGGTCGCCTCTCTGCGGGAGGCGAAGTCGGGCATCGTCGCGGCCGAAGACTATTCGAAGATGGGCTTCCGCTCGCAGGTGCATGGCAGCCTCAAGATCGATCTCGACACCGCCGTCGATCGCCGCGCGCGCCGCTTTCAGGGCGACGGCGCCGGCTATTGCTGGGTCGCAATGAACCAGGCGATCGCCGATGCGGGCCTTGAGGAGAAGGACATCTCCAATCCGCGCACCGGTCTGATCGTCGGCTCGGGCGGCCCGTCGACCAAGGCGATCGTGAGCGCGGCCGACACGGCGCGCGCCTCCGGCGTCAAGCGCATCGGACCGTTCGCGGTCCCCAAGGCGATGGCGTCGACCTGTTCGGCGAATCTTTCAACCTGGTTCAAGACCAAGGGCGTCAACTACTCGATCAGCTCTGCCTGCTCGACCTCGGCCAACTGCATCGGCAACGCCGCGGAGATGATCCAGTGGGGCAAGCAGGACGTGATGTTCGCCGGCGGCGGCGAGGAGCTCGACTGGACGCTCAGCGAATTGTTCGACGCGATGGGCGCGATGTCGTCGAAGTACAACGCGACGCCCGAGAAAGCCTCGCGCGCCTATGACAAGAACCGCGACGGCTTCGTGATCTCCGGCGGCGGCGGCATCCTGGTGCTGGAAGAATACGAACACGCCAAGGCACGGGGCGCGAAGATCTATGCCGAGTTGACGGGCTATGGCGCCACTGCCGATGGCGCCGACATGGTCGCGCCGTCCGGAGAAGGCGCGGTGCGCTGCATGCGCATGGCAATCGAGACGACCCGCGCGCCGATCGACTACATCAATCCGCACGCAACCTCGACACCGGTCGGCGACATCCCGGAGATCAACGCGATCCGCGAAGTCTTCGGCGAGAACATGCCGCCGATCAGCGCCACCAAGTCGCTCACCGGCCATAGTCAGGGCGCGGCCGGCGTGCACGAAGCGATCTACACGCTGCTGATGATGCAGTCGGGCTTCATCTGCGA
>DASZCC010000354.1:0-2745 GCA_035943485.1 Rhizomicrobium sp.
TCGCGGCGCGTCAGCGTCCAGCACCAGCACAGCGTGGTGACGCCGGAATCGAGATGGTCCTGCAGGCCAGGCGGCAGCGTCTTCATACGCGTATCTCCACGAGCGGGATGGCGGGGATGTCGCCGGCGATGAAACTCTCGAGATTGATCGCCAGCACATCGGTGTCGAAGCGGACCGGCGTGTCGAAGGCGAAGCCGGCGGTGATCGGAACGCCGGATGCCGGTGGCGTCGCGAAGGTGACGAGACCGGTCGCGGTGTCGACAGCGACCGCTGTCTCACGTCCCGCAGCCGCCGCGCGCACCGTTCCCGCTATGGGCTTGGCAATAACTCGCGTCCAGGATGCCGGACCGGAAGTGTAAGTCTTGGTCAGCTGGAAGCTCGTCGTTCTCCCATCGCCGGTGCCGAGCGGCTGGTCGTGCGCGGTGATCGCCGACAGCGGCGCACAGGATTTGAAATCCGCGCCGTCCTTCCAGCGAAAGCCATGCAACCGGCCACGGCGGGCCTCGAAGAACGCGATGACAGCATGCAGGTCGTCGAGCGACTTCACGCCATAGCCGGCGTTGTAGCTGCGCCGCGAACCGGCCCACACCGCGTTGCGCTCCTCGAAGCCCGAGCCCAGCGTGACGATCTCGGTCCGGCGTTGCGGACCACCGGTCGACTTAAGCGCGATCGCGGTGGGAAAGCGGATCTCGTGGAAGCTCATAGGTTGCGTTGTCCCTTGGCCAGCACGCGCGACAGCAACGCCGCCACCTGGCTTTCCGATTTCAGGAAGCTTTGGGCGTCGGGCGTCGTGATGTGGACGTTGATCGGCGATGCCGCGCCGTTGGGCGTGATCGCGCCGGACTGCTGCGGCGTGAACAGCTCTGGCCCCTGCTCACCGACAAGATAGGGCACGCCGGCATCGACCGGACCGCCTGCCGCGCGTGCGCCGCCGACCGGCATGATCGACGACATCAGCGAACTCGCGATCTGTCCCAGTGCGCCTTCGATCGGCTTGGTGATGAACTGCGACGTCGCGATGCGGTCGAAGTCGGACAGGATGGCCGAGACGAGACCATCCATCGACAGCTTGCCGGACAGCGCGGCGCCGCTGATCGTTTTCGCGACGGAGTTGAAGCTCCGGGTCACGGCCGCGTCGATCGCGCCCGTGGCACTGGCGACGGGACCGGCCACGAAATTCGACAGCGCCTCGGCGGCGGCGCCGAGCGCGTTTTCTGATTCAGACATGGGTTCAATCCGGATGTTGCAGCATCAGTTGTTCGAACTCGCTGCGTGCGAGTGGCATAGCGCGCGGAGGCGGCGTGACGAGCGCGCGCCATTCGGGTAGCGAGAGCGCCCAGAAAGTTTGCGGCGTGAGATGGAACGTGGCGAGCCCGAGACTCATCCAGTCACGCCAGCGAAAGGGCGCGCCTCACCCTCCGCTGCACGCGCCTCCAGGCCGGCGGCGTCGAACGCCGCGCTGACGGCCTTCACCAGCGCGCCGAGGTCGCAAGGCAGGCGCAACACATCGGCCGGCGACATATCGTGCCCGCCGCCGCGCAACAGCGCCGCCGCGACGATGGCGAGATCGCCGGCGCGAACCGATTTCAACCTGGTGGAAACCTCGCCGAGATCAGTCAGGCCGAGGCCATCCTCGATTTCTGCGAGCGCACCGAGTGTGAGCAACAGGCGATACTGACGGCCATCGGCGATCAGCCCGGCCTCGCCACGGATTCTGTTGGGCATGTGTGGAGTCCTTGTTGGTTTTGTTTTCCTCCCCCGTTTACGGGGGAGGTGGATCGTCGCGCAGCGACGAGACGGAGGGGGACGCGTCGCGACAGCGACGCGTTCTTCGAACGCCCGCGCCCAGCGTCGGCCCCCTCCACCGCAAGTGCGGTCCCCCTCCCCCGTGAACGGGGGAGGAAAGGAGAGTCCTTAAATTGCCGCGAACACCATCGCGCCCGCGCTTGCGAGCGACATCGACACTTTCAGTTCGCCGTCATACGGGCCGTCATAGGACAGCGCGGTGAGCTTGAACGGTCCTGTAAGCGTGCCGAAGCTCGGGATCACGATTTGGAAATCGCCGCAGCTCTGCTCGAAAAACGCGCGGCGCAGCGCAGCGTCCGAGGCCGCGTCCTTGAAGACACCGGCGCCGGTGAGAGTCGCCGATTTCACCCCGCCACCAGCCAGCAGCTCACGCCACTGATCGACCGAGTCCGCGCTGGTCACGTCCACCGCCTGGGCGTTGAACGCCAGCGTCGTGGCGCGCAGACCAGCGACGGTGATGAAAGCTTGCGGCGACGCGCCGTCGCCGAGCTTGATGAGGAAGTCCTTGCCTTTCTGGGCGGTCATTCAATTTTCCTTTTCCAGCACGGCGCGGAATTGCAGCTGTGCGTGCAGCGTTTCGCCGTCAGGTTCGCGTGTGGTTGTCGTGTCGCGCCAGCGCAGGTCGATCAGCGCGAAGCCAGCGATCCCGAGCGCGGCATTGTCGAGCGCATCGATCACGGCCTGCGTCACCTGGCGCGCCTCGCGCGTGCCTTTGGCGCGTGACCAGACATGGATGGCGAGCGCATGCTCCGAGCCGGCTTCGGTCTTGGTGCTCCAGTCGCTCTCGCGGCCTTCGCCGACGGCGATATATGGGAACGCCGTGCGGCGCGGCACATGATCGAACACGCGTTCACCCACCAGCACCGCGACTGCGTCATCCTTCGCGAGCGCGGCGAAGATCGCTTGCTGGAGAGACCAGGCCGCGCTCATGTCACCTCC
>DASZCC010000355.1:0-6086 GCA_035943485.1 Rhizomicrobium sp.
CGAGTTCTTCAATGTCCTGCCGCGCGATCGCGCCGACACGGAGCAGGACGGGCGTCTCGCCCTCGAAACCGATGATGGTCGATTCCAGACCCAGCGGCGTCGCGCCGCCATCAAGGACAAGATCGACGGCGTCACCCAGGCTCTCTCTGACGTGCGCCGCCGACGTCGACGAGATGCGGCCCGAGGCATTGGCGCTAGGCGCGGCAAGCGGCAAGCCGGTTGCGGCGAGAAGCTCCTGCGCCAGAGGATGTGCCGGGACACGTAGCGCGATGGTATCGAGGCCCGCACTGACCAACTCGGAGAGCGGCGTGCCTGGCTTGCGCGGCATTACGAGCGTCAGGGGACCGGGCCAGAAGTGGCGGGCGAGCTTTTCCGCCGCCGCACCAAACGTGGCGTGCGCCTTCGCCTCCTCAAGCGAGCGCACATGGACGATCAGCGGATTGAACCGCGGCCGTCCTTTAGTCTCGAAGATGCGCGCGACGGCTTCGCCATTGGTCGCGTCGGCGCCGAGCCCGTAGACCGTCTCAGTCGGGAAGGCGACCAGCCCGCCGGCGCGCAGGATCCGCGCCGCTTCGGCGAGCGTCTCGGGATTGCGCGGAGCCATGGCGTCCATGGCTCCTCTATAGCGAATTCAGCCCGATTTTGTCGCGGTCAGGTCAATGGTGATGAACACCTGGTGTGCGATCGGCGTCTCTCCGGCCCAGTCACCGGTGCCGAGCCCGAAGTCGGTCCGCAGCACGGCTGTTTTACCTGTCATGTGAGCCTGGTTACCCGCGATGGTCAGCATGAAGAGTAGGGTGACCTGCCGCTTGGCGCCGTGCAGGGACAACGTGCCGGTCGCGACATAGGCATTCCCGCCCTTGGACGTGAACCCCGTGGTCTCGAACACCGCCGTGGGGAACTGCGCCACGCGGAAGCCTTCCGGTCCCTTGAGCCCTTCATCATTGTCGGCTGCGTCGGATGCCTCGCTCGCAAGATCGATTGTCACGACCGCATGGGCGTGCGCGAGATCAGCCGGATCGAACTTGATGTCGGCCTTCCACGTCTTGAACGCGGCAGTGAAAACCTCGCCGCTCCACTGCACCTGAAAGCCTAAGTGGCTCTTCGCATAATCCACGGTCCAGTTCGCTGCAGCCGCCGGCATTGCGCCGGCAAGCAGCATGACGATCGCAACGAGCATCTTTTTCATGCGGGATTGCTCACATCGGTTCCGGGGATCATGCGCTTCAGCACATCGTCGCGGCGCAGGAACTGATGATAAAGCGCAGCAAGGATGTGGAGCGGAATGAGCGCGATCGTCGCCCAGGCAAGGTAGACGTGCACCGTCTCGAACGCCTCGTGATAGGGATGCTTGAGCGCCCGCGGAAGGCTCGACAGGAACGGTGCGTCAGGCACGTTGAACAGTCCGAACCACGGCGTCCCCAGACCGATCGACGACGCCGACACCATCAACCAGCCGCTGAGCGGGATCGCGATGATCACGAAATAGAGGACGAAATGCGACGTGTGGGCCAGAAACCGCATCATCGGGCTCATGCCGCGCGGCAACGGTGGCACCGGATTGATCAGCCGCCAGCCAAGCCGGATCAGGCTCAGCAGCAGCACCGTCAAACCGATCGACTTGTGATACTGGAACAGCACGAACTTGTTGGGATCGTCGCGCGGCAGATCACCCATATAGAGACCGACGCAGATATTGGCGATCAGCAGCAGGGCGATGAGCCAGTGCAGCGTCATCGCCACGCTGCCATAGCGCAGCACCGTGTTGCGAGCCGCCATGATCAGGCCTTCTTCTGTTCGAACATCGCCTCGATCGTCAGCTTCACATCATCGCTGACAAAGCTGTTCCACATCATGCTGCTCAGACCGAAGTCGGAGCGGTGGATTGTGGTCTCCGCGTGGAAGCCGACCGCATAGCCGCCGCTTGTAGGATTGGCGACACCGCCATTGAACGTCACGTTCATCGTGATGGGCTTGGTCACCCCGTGCAGCGTGAGATTGCCGGTCATGGTTCCGGTGTCCGGGCCAGTTCGCGTCAGGGCCGTCGACACAAACGTCGCCTTGGGGAATTTCGCGGAGTCGAACACGGATGCGCCGGTCAGTTCTCCCATGATCTCGCTGCTCATGACATTCACGCTCGATGTGTCGATCGAAACGTCGACAGCGCTCTTCTCCGGCGCGGCGGGATTGAAGTTCAGCGTGCCGGAGAACTTCTCGAACCGTCCGTAATAGTCCGTGATCCCGAGATGCCGGATCGCGAACACCACCTGCGTGTGCTTGAGATCCATCTGATAGGCCCCGGGAGGAGCAGAGCGCGGATCGGTCGAGACGCCGGCGGCGCTGGCAGAGCCGATGACGGCGACGAGGGCGAGGCAGACAGCTAGGCGACGCATGATTCCTCCGGGGTCAGGGGCGGCCAAGCTACCCCGTTCCCGTTGGCGGGACACAGTAAAAGTCGCGTGCTTGACGGGGCTTGGCGGCGGTACCAATAGTCGAGGTAACCGACATTCACGAAAGGTTCCCTGTGAGCGAGACTGAAGTCCGCGTCCGGCCTGGAAGCAATCTTGATTACCCCTTCGAGTCGAGGCCGGAGATCGGTCAGACGATCGAAGTAGCGCCCGGCGTTCACTGGGTTCGCATGCGTCTGCCGATGCAGCTCAACCACATCAATCTGTGGCTGCTGGAGGATGGCGACGGCTGGACTGTCGTCGACAGCGGCATCAGGAACGAAGAGACGACGCAGGCCTGGGAGCAGCTGTTCGCCGGTCCGATGAAGGGCCGCCCGGTCAAGCGCGTGATCGTCACGCACATGCACCCCGATCATATCGGGCTGGCCGGATGGCTAGTGCGCAAATTCGGCGTCGAACTCTGGATTACACGCACCGAATTCCTGATGTGCCGGACGCTGGTCAGCGACACCGGATCGGAAGCGCCGACAGAAGGGCTCAACTTCTATCGCGCGGCGGGCTTCCCGGAAGACTTGCTTGAGAACTACCGCACGCGCTTCGGTGGCTTCGGCCACGGCGTCTACAAGCTGCCGAACGCTTTTCGCCGGATTGTCGAAGGCGAGGAGATCGAGATCGGCGCCAACAAGTGGCGCATTGTCGGAGGCAACGGCCATTCGCCGGAACACGCCTGCCTGTGGTCGCCGGAATTGAACCTGTTCATCTCGGGCGATCAGTTGCTGCCGAAGATTTCATCCAATGTGTCCGTGCATCCGACGGAGCCGGAGGCCAATTCACTGAAGGATTGGCTGGACTCCTGCGCCAAGCTCGCGCGCATCGTGCCGGACGAGGCGCTCGTGCTGCCGTCGCACAACGAACCATTCCGAGGCTCGACGCTCCGGCTGGCCGAGTTGATCCGTCATCACGAGGAAGGCCTCGAAAAGCTGCATGCGCTGTGCGCCGAGCCACGCCGAGCGGTCGATACCTTTCCGGCGCTATTCCGGAGCCGTATCACGCAAGGCAATTTCGGTATGGCCACAGGCGAGGCGATCGCGCACCTGAATTGTCTGCGCGCCCGGGGTCAGATCCACCGCTCGACAGACAAGAGCGGCATCAATTGGTACGAGGCGATCTGATCTCGTTGCCATCTGTGACGTCGGGCGTGTCGCGGCTTGCCGCCGCAATGTAACTGATCGACTGATGCGGCGGTGCGATACCGGCGCCCACGATCGCGGCGCGGACATTCTTCTGCAGGTCTGACATAGCGGCCACATAAGACCGCGTCATCGTCCACGCCTGGATGGAAAGTTGAACCGCCGTGTCGCTTAGCCTGTCGACCACCACAGCAGGCACGGGCGATTTCAACACGCGCTCATCCGCATGAAGTGCGGCCAAGCCGACCTGCTGGGCGCGGCCGATATCGGCGGCGCTGTCGATGAGAACCTTGAACTCGACGCGACGCGTGCCTTCGCTCGACTGGTTTACGATCGTGCCGGCAAAGATCAGGACATTGGGAACGGAAATGAACTCGCCATTTGCCGAGATCAGGATCGTGCGGAAAAGGCCGACCTCACGCACCATGCCGCTAGTGTCGCCGAACACGACATTGTCGCCGGCACGAAATGGACGCAGCGCCAGAAGCATCACACCAGCCGCGACGTTTGAGAGCGTACCCTGCAACGCCAGGCCAAGAGCAAGGCCAGTGGCGCCCAGCACGGCGATGAGGCTTGTCGTCTGCACACCGAACTGCTGAAGGACAGCAATCACCGTGATCGCGATGACGCTGTAACGCGCGACATTCGAGAGCAGCGGCTTCAGCGTTGGATCGACGAAGCGGGCTCTCTCGAGCGCGTTTTGGATGAAACGATACGTCCAGCGTGAAATCAGAAGACCCGCGCCCAGGATCACGATCGCAATGATGACGTTGACTGCGCCGCTGAGCACCAGCGGCCAGATCGCGCTTGCGGTGGTTGGAATCGTGTTCAGGGTCTGTGCGGATGCAATCATTCTGCCTGTAACCTATTGGTGTTGTGAGAGAACGCCCTAACTGGCGATTTGGTCCCTGCAGGGAACTTTCAGTCCCGGAAGCGCGGCAGCGGTGAACCCGACATTGCGTAGCGACCGTCGCTCAGGCGCGGCGCCGCCCGGCTTACATCGAGTTCGACCGCGAGCTCGACATCCTTTGCGAAGCCGCGGCCGATCAGTTCCTGCCCCGATCTGGATTCGCGGATAAGCGTGGCCAGCTTCGATCTGTCGGTGCGGAACGTGTCGCGCGCAAGTTGCGCCTCTGCCGTCAGCTTCATATCGAGCGCGTCCAGTATCGCGCCGGCGCCGAGCAGATCTTCGATCGCGGGCCGCAGACTGTCGTCGGGCCAGCGTTCGCCGGCGGGAATGACGGCAACGTCGCCGCCGTCCGCCGCGCGCTTCACCATCTTGGCCACGGCGCGTCGATTGCGCAGGCAGCCGGCAAACACCGTGGTGCCACCACCGGCCAGCGAGAGGATGCCGCCATTGGGCGACGGCAGGAGCAGCTTTGTATCGGCGGGTATCTCCTGCAGGGAATCCGGCGACAGCGAATACTGACCGCCGTCGGCGCGCTTGGGGCTCGCGAGCACCGCGCCTGCGTCCTTTGCGGCGCGTGCGGCGGCCTTCTCATCGCCAAGCGGGAAGGGCAGCACGACAGCGCCGCGCGCCACGGCAATATCAACCGCGGTCGAGAACGAGAGGACGTCGACGATCACGAGAACACTGACGCGGTCGCGCAGGCTCTCGATGCCGTGCAGTCCCCATTCGCAGTGCGCCGTCGACATCCGTTCCTCTGGCCAAAAAAAGAGGCCCGGACGATGCCGGGCCTCTCACAACTCGATGTTGAAGGAGGGGCTGTTACGCCGCCTTCTTGAGAAGCATTCCTTCAACGCGCTTCACAGCGGTTGGTTCGTCGGTCTTCTCGACGGCCGCAACTTCGCGCGCCATGCGGGCGAGGGCGGCTTCGTAAAGCTGACGCTCGGAGTAGGACTGCTCAGGCTGGCCGGACGCGCGATGCAGGTCGCGCACGACTTCGGCGATAGAGACCAGGTCACCCGAATTGATCTTCGCTTCGTATTCCTGCGCGCGGCGCGACCACATCGTGCGCTTGATGCGTGCGCGGCCCTTGAGCGTGTTCAGCGCGTTGGAAACGATGTCCGGCGAGGACAGCTTGCGCATGCCCACGGACTTCGCCTTCACGGTCGGGACGCGGAGGGTCATCTTGTCCTTGTCGAACGTGATGACGAAAAGTTCCATCTTGAGCCCGGCGACTTCCTGCTCTTCGATCTTGGTGATCCGGCCGACGCCATGCGTGGGGTAAACCACGTGGTCGTTGGTCTTGAATTCGTGTTTCACTTTGCCGTTCGAGTTGGCCGGAGCCTTCTTGGGAAGGACGGGCGCGGGCGGGGTTGCGGTCTTGGTCGCGGTCATCGTTCACTTTCTTTCGGCTCAACCGTCGCGCTGGCAAAGCGCGCCCTGGAGCACTTCAGACATGGCATGGCAGAAACGAAGGGCGACGCCGGGATGTTGCCAAACCGGTGAGGGGGACCCATGCGTTTCTGATCGTGCAATTATATAACACAGTTGATCTGTAAACGGAAGGACAAAGTGACAAGG
>DASZCC010000356.1:0-4407 GCA_035943485.1 Rhizomicrobium sp.
GGAATGTCGAGGCCGGTCTCTTCCTGCAGCTTGTCGAGAGCGGCGGCGAATTCCTTCACCGGCTCATAGACGCAGGTGAACGTCACGCCGAGCGTGGCGACGACACCGATCGTGTTCTCGTCGCAATATTCGGCCAGCTGATCGGCGCTGGTGCAGATCGCGCCGGGCTTCAGCGGAATCTCGCGCAGCTCGACATCGAAGTAGCGCGCGAATTTGTGCCAGCAGACCTGCACCGGGCCGCACACGAGGTTCGGCCTGTCCGATGGTTTGCCCGCGTCCTTGCGCTTCTTGCGCCACTGCCATTTGAGTGCGAGGCCGCCCAGCATCGCAGCCTCGCTCGATCCGGTGGTCGAGCATCCGGCCGTGTCGCACGCCTTCGGTGCATTCCACAGATCGGCCAGGATGTGCACGCAGCGCGCCTCGATCTCAGCCGTCTGCGGATATTCGTCCTTGTCGATCATGTTCTTGTCGATGTTCTCGTCCATCAGCTTGCGCACACCGCTGTCGACCCAGGTGGTGCAGAAGGTCGCGAGGTTCTGGCGCGAATTGCCGTCGAGCAGCAGCTCGTCATGGATAAGGTCGTACGCCGTCTGCGGATCGATACCTTTGTCCGGGATGTGCAGCTTGGGAATGTATTGTTCAGTATCGAGCCGGTGGCTCAAGGCCTTGGGGCCATGTTCGCGCTGGGTGCGATGGATGGGCATCGATACGTCCTGTCAGATGGTGGCTTGGCCGGATTAGGACCGGTTCCCCGGCCGCACGCAACAAGGCTATTGTGGCCTCGGAAAACTGCTCAGGGAGGCAGACTTGGCCGACGCATCAGGCGCCGTCATCGGCGAAACGATTGTCGTAGAAGAAACCGGAGTGGGCCTGTTCCAGGCGAAAGTCCGGGCCGGCGCTGCAACCATTCTGGTGGATGAGCCGGTGTCAGCCGGCGGGCTGGGATCCGGTCCCAATCCGTTCGATCTGCTGAGCGCCGCGCTCGGCTCATGCACGTCGATGACTGTTCGTCTCTATGCCCGGCAGAAGAACTGGCCGCTGAAAAATGTCCGGGTGAGCGTGACGCATCACCGGCCCGACCTGCATGCGCGTGATCTCTTCGAGAAGGAGATTTCGTTCGAAGGCGCGCTCGATGACACGCAGAAGGCGCGGCTGATCGCGATCGCGGAACGCTGTCCGGTGCACCTGACTCTGACCCGCGGCGCGGACGTGACGACGAAGTTTGCGCCTGATGCCAAGGCGACGGAGCAGCCGAAAGATCTGTGCGAGCACATGACGAACATGGAAGAGGCTTGCCGTTAGGCGCGCTTCGCCTTGCGCGCCATCAGGATCGTAAGCAACACGGCAGCCTGATTGATCTCCGGATCACGTGCGCCATACACTAGCGTCACGACCCGGCCGCGGCCAAGCTTGCGAAGTTCGTCGAACACAGGATTGCCTGCGATCTCAAGTTTGTAGCGCCGCTTGAACTCGGCAAAGCGTTCCGGCTTGTGACCGAACCAGGCGCGAAGCTTCGTGCTGGGCGCGATGTCCTTCATCCAGTGGTCGAGGTGAGCCTTTTGCTTGCTGACGCCCCTTGGCCAAAGGCGGTCGACCAGGACCCTGATACCGTCGGACGCGGCGGCAGGCTCATAAGCGCGTTTGATCCGAAACGACATGCGAAAGCCTCGCAAATTGCGAGGCGGCAAGCCAGGGAACTTGTTGGATGGCGGTGGCGTTCTGCTGGCGGGGTAGTTTCTCGCCCGAAACGCAATCGAAAGGCTAAAGGCATGGCTGAAAAGACATTTCTGACGGACGTCAAAACGCTACGCGAACGGGCGCGCAAGCATCTTGAGGGCGGCGCGATCGCCTCGACTTATGTCGGCGACGTTCAAAAGACGATTGCGATCCTGCAGGACGTGCTGGCGACCGAGATCGTATGCGTGCTGCGCTATACCCAGAACGCGATATCAGCCACCGGTCTGTCCAGCGAAGGGGTCAAGGCCGAGTTCATGGAGCATGCCAAGGAAGAGAACGAACACGTCCATGAAGTGGCAGAGCGCATCAATCAGCTCGGCGGCAAACCGAACTTCAACCCGGAAGGCCTGCTGACGCGCTCTGCCTCGCAGTATTCGGAAGGCGAGACGCTGGTCGACATGATCCGCGAGAACCTGATCGCCGAGCGCATCGCCGTCGATCACTATCGTGAGCTGATCCGCTATTTCGGCAATGACGATCCGGGCACGCGCACCATGCTGGAAGGCATTCTCGTCGTCGAGGAAGAGCATGCCAACGACATGCACGACCTTCTGGTCGCGCATGAGGGCCGGCCGATGCTGAAGTCCTAGCGATCGCGCCGGATGAGGTAATCGATCGGCAGGTCGAAGGCGATCCTGTTGCCGGCGAGCGCCGACTCTGGCGGCGCCGGTAGCGGGCTGCAGCGCCGCAACAGATCGAGGGCGGCTTCATCGAGCAAGGAGAAGTTCTTGCTCGTAAGGATGTTCGACTGGACGATGTTGCCGGAGCCGTCGACGACGACATGAACCTTGCCGACCTCAGCCGGGCCGTCATCCGTCTCGACGAAAAGCGGTCCGCCCAGCGTGCCGGTCAGCGACACCTGACGGTTCGCCGTCTGGACGATCTGGGCATTGCTCGTCCACACGGCAAAGGCGTCGAGCGTTGCCTTTCTTGCCGGCGCAGCATGCGCGCCCCACACCATCAAGGCCGCCGCGACAGCGCCGAGGATGAGTTGAAGTCCCTTGAACATGCGTTCTCCTGCAGTCGATTGCAGCGGGATTGGCGGCCAGACGATGCAGAGCGGCAATTGGACCTAAGGCCAAGTTGGGCGGTTGACAGTCTCTCGCACCAAATCCTTTGATGCCCGGGAACGGAGCAACATTGACCGAGACTTCTTCCGAACCGACCGGGACTCTCGCCACTGCCCTGGCCCATGCCGGCAAGCTCCTGGCATCGCGGCCCGATGGTGCGGCCGAACAGGCGCGGGAGATTCTGAAAGTCGTGCCGGGGCAACCGCAGGCGACACTCATCCTCGGCGCTGCCTTGCGGCGGCAAGGTGACCTGGCTGGGGCGCGCGCAACGCTTGAAGCACTTGCTTCCCGCGAACCGCGAGCGCCGGCTGTCCGCTTTGAACTTGGGCTCGTGCTCGCCTCGGAAGGCAGCACGGACGGCGCGATCAAGGCACTCTCGACGGCCGTGGCGCTCGATCCGAATTTTACTGATGCATGGTCCGTGCTTGCGCAACAATACGCGCTGGCAGGCGACGACAAGTCCGCGTCCGATGCGATGGCGCGCTACCTGCTGAGCGCGTCTCGCGAGCCGGCGCTGATCGAGGCGGCGACGGCGTTGTGCGAGAACAAGCTCGCGATCGCCGAACGACTGCTGAAGGATTTCCTGAAAGCCAATGCCAACAGCGTCGCCGCGCTCCGCATGCTGGCCGAAGTGGCGGCACGGCTGGGGCGCTATGGCGACGCGCAGGCTCTCCTCGCGCGCTGTCTCGATCTGGCGCCCGGCTTCGCCGTCGCGCGCCATAACTTTGCAACCGTGCTTCACCGGCAGAACAAGTCGGAGGAGGCGATCGCGCAGGTCGACATCCTGCTGCGCGACGATCCGCGCAATCCCGGTTACCGCGCGCTCAAGGGTGCCGCGTTCGGCCAGATCGGCGAGTACGGCAAAGCCATCGAATGCTACGAAGACGTGCTGGCCAGTTTCCCGAGCCAGCCCCGCGCGTGGATGAGCTATGGCCATGCACTCAAAGCCGTGGGGCGGCAGGTCGACAGCATCACCGCCTATCAGCGCAGCGTCGCCCTCTCACCAGCGCTGGGCGAAGCCTACTGGAGCCTCGCCAACCTTAAGACCTTTCACTTCGACGACGCGGCCGTGTCGGCGATGCGGACTGCACTTGGACGCAGCGATCTCGCCGACGAAGACCGCTACCATCTCCACTTCGCCCTCGGAAAGGCGCTAGAGGACGCGCGCATATATAATGAGAGCTTCGAGCACTATGCCGCCGGCAACTCGTTGCGCCGCGCCAGTGTGATCTACGACCCGGAAGAGACCACGGACCATGTCCGCCGCTCAAAGGCGCTGTTCACACCCGCGTTCTTCGCGGCGCGCGAGGGGCAGGGCGATCCGTCGTCCGATCCCATCTTCATCGTGGGATTGCCACGCGCCGGCTCAACCCTGATCGAGCAGATCCTGGCGACGCATTCCCAGGTCGAGGGCACGATGGAGTTGCCGGACATCATCTCCATCGCGCGCCGGCTGAGCGGCCGCAAGGCGCATTCGGAAACGTCGGCCTATCCCGAAGTGCTGGCCTCACTCGGGCCCGACCAGCTTGCCGAGCTCGGCGCCGAGTATCTCTCCCGCACACGCGTTCAGCGAAAGCTCGGCCGGCCGTTCTTCATCGAC
>DASZCC010000357.1:0-3782 GCA_035943485.1 Rhizomicrobium sp.
CCGCCGACGCTCGACCCGCGCCATCACTTCGACTTCGGCCACTACGTTCCCTCCTATCGGACGTCCGAAAGGAATCCGAAGAGAAAGAGAATCAGGCGACGGTCAGATCACCGCAACACGGCGCAGGCCGGACGCGTACTGAGCAAGTTCCTGGGGCCGGAGATCGTCAGCCAGCCGGTGCCGATGCATGTCGCCCAGGCGGCCGAACAACTGACGTTAGGCGACGAGACGGCCGCCCAGCGTTGCCTCGACCGCGCGGGCGCGGCGACATTGTCGCCGGAGGGGGCCCTGCTGGCAGGAGCAGTCGCCGCCCGCCTCGGCATCTCCGTTCCCGACACGCCAATCGCCAAGCGCATGCCGCTATGGGATCGGCGCTTCGTCTTGGACTTGGCGTCGAGCTTCGATCGCTTCGCTGATGCCGCCGACTGGCTCGATAAGGCTGGAGACTGGGATCCCGATAAACATCCGCGCTGGCCTCGAGGTTCGAATGAGGGCAGACCGGGGTGGTTCAGGCCAGGCGACAAGTCGGGGCCTTCTGTACCGACCTCGCCCGCCCCCGATCGTCACGGCATAGGCGGCAATGGCGGTCCACCTCTGGGTGATGCGCCACCGGTGCCGGCGGAAGATCCCGGGCCCTCCTCTCGATGGCAAATCATCAAGACGGTCGCTACTTGGGCGGCGAAGCGCGCGGCGATCATGGCCGGCGAAGACATCGTCGGCGGTCCTGTCGGCTTGCTGCTGAATGCCGCGCAGATCGCCGTATGGGTCCATGATTACGGCCCCTACATCCAGGCTTATATCGATCCACCGCAATCGCTTGACGATCTCGAATCGGCAGCACAAGGACCGGCGCGACCAGGATATGATGTCCACCACATCGTGGAGCAGGCGTCAGGACGCAGCGGCGAAATCCCGACGCAATTGATCGACTCCGCAGAAAACCTCGTCAGCATCTCGACCTTGCGCCATTGGCAGCTCAATTCCTGGTACCAGAAACCTGACGGAAATTTCCTCGATACGAATGGTGTTCCCATGACTCCCCGCGATTATCTCAAGGGTCAAGGCTATGATGAACGGAGGCGGGTTGGCTTGATGGGGTTACGCGCTGTGGGGGTGCTGAAATGAAGCTCGACAATCTGACGATCGATGAACTGATCTCCCTCTTTGCGTCACTCAGCGAGCAGCAATATCCGCTGACGCTCAATGACGAGGTAAGAAAATCTACTCTGCTCATCAAAAAAAGATATGAAATAGACAGAGAATTGCGCAAGCGCGGAATTGCGGCACGCCTTGAACTCACCAAGCTATTTATACATCCCAACGTCCAGGTTCGAGTTAATGCGGCCAAAAGCAGCCTAGGAGTGGCCCGGGAGCCGGCGCTTAATGTGCTCCGGCAAATTACAAAGGAAGATTTCGGGCCGTTCAGGCTGGACGCTGGCATGACAATAGCGCTGGTGGAAGACGGGACCGTCACGCCGACGTGACACCATTGTCTTCCGAATCTCACAGTCTACAGGCGCGTCTGCATTCTGCTTGGCGGATTGGATCGGCCATAAGACAAAATATCGTTATATCGAAGCATTATGGAGCACGCTCCCACATCACGCTAACGGCGCGCCGGCGCAACGATCCAATGCAGATTGCATTTCTTCGATTATATCTCGACGACAAGCGAATGTCGGTCTCGGCCGTTGCGGGTCCCCGCAACCAGGTTCGTTATAACTCGCTGACACGCCAGATCTGACAACGCCCGCGCAAGGTTAACTCTTTGCGCGGGCTTTGCTTTTGCATCGTGATGAACCGCGCACGTAAGCGCGAACCACAAGGCATTCGCGCGGGCGTCGACGACTGATGGGCAGCGAAGGGCTAGTCGTGCCCCGAGATGGGATGCGGTACGTAAGGCGCCTCGATCCTCGCCGTTTCCTCGTCGCTCAAGGTCACTGAGAGCGCGGCCACTGCATCCTCGAACTGCACGGGCTTCGTCGCGCCGACGATCGGCGCCGTGACGCCCGGCTTCTGCAGCAGCCAAGCGAGCGCGATCTGAGCGCGCGGCAGGCCGCGCTGTGCGGCGATTTCACCGACCCGGTCGACCACGTCCCGGTCCGCGTCCTCGGCCTTGGCATAGTAGGCCTTTCCGACATTGTCGGTGGCCGCCCGTGCCGTGCTGGGCGTCGCTTCCCACGGTCGCGTCAGACGCCCACGCGCGAGCGGCGACCAGGGGATCACCCCGATGCCTTCGGAGATGCAGAGCGGCAGCATCTCGCGCTCTTCCTCGCGATAGAGCAGGTTGAGATGATTCTGCATCGAGACGAACTCGGACCATCCGTTCGCGCGCTGCAGGCCCAACGCCTTCATGAACTGCCAAGCGAACATCGAGGAGGCGCCGATGTATCGGGCCTTGCCCAGCTTGACGACGTCGTGCAGCGCCTCGAGTGTCTCCTCGATCGGCGTTCCATAGTCCCACCGATGGATCTGGTAGAGATCGATATAGTCGGTCCCGAGCCGGCGCAGGCTGCCGTCGATCTCGGTGAAGATTGCCTTTCTTGACAGGCCCTTGCCGTTCGGATCGCCGCGCATCGGCCCATGAAGCTTGGTCGCGATGACGACCGCGTCCCGGTCGGCAAAATCCCGGATCGCACGGCCGAGCACCTCTTCGCTCGCCCCGTCGGAATAGACGTTGGCCGTGTCGAAGAAATTGATGCCGGCGTTGAGCGCGCGCCGGATGAACGGCCGGCCTGCGGCCTCGTCCAGCACCCAGCTGTGGTTCCCCTTGGTCGGATCGGCGTAGCTCATGCAGCCGAGCCCGATGCGCGAGACCTTGAGGCCGGTTCTTCCCAGATTGGCGTATTCCATGACGATCCTCGAAGCTATCCGTCGGCGAAGAGCGCACGATCCATGACGATCGGATCGCGGGGGATGAGCGGCCGGAAACCCATGACGTCGAGGATGTCGCCCTGGATGTCGACGCCTGGCGCCACCTCGCTCAGCACGAGCCCTTCCGGCGTCAGCGTGAAGACTGCCCGCTCCGTCACGAACACGGCCTGGTGGCCGCGTTTCAAGGCCTGGGCGCCCGAGTAGGTGATCTGCTCGACTTGCTTCACCAGCTTTCGGACTGCGCCGTTCCGGCCGATCTTGAGGCCGTCCGGGCCGACATCGATCTGGCTGCCCTTGGTGTCGAACGTGCCGCAGAACACGACCTTCTTGGCGTTCTGCGCGATATCCATGAAACCGCCGGGACCGACCGTGAGCCCGCCGAGCTTCGACACGTTGACGTCGCCCTGCTCGTCCAACTCGCCGAAGCCCAAAAACGCCGTATCGAGGCCACCGCCGGCGTAGAAGTCGAACTGCGACGGGCCGTCGATCATCGCCGAGGCGCTGCGGGCGAAGCCGAACAGCAGGCCGACGAGCAGCGACCCACCATAGGTGCCGTGTTCGATCGTCTGGTAAAACCGGCCGCCCTCGCCCTTCTCGGCGACCATCTTGGCGACGCCTTCGCCGATCCCGACGCCGAAATTGATGATGGCGCCGTCATGCAACTCGCGATAGGCGCGCCGCGCGATCAGGGAGCGGACGTTCAGCGGCTCGGGCGGCTCGACCGGGATCGGCCCGCGCCGCTCGCCGGAAATGAGCGGGTCGTACGGCAGATCGTAGCTCATCTGCTGGTTCGGATCGACGACCACGGCATCGACGATCGCGCCCGGCACGCGCACGGAGCGTGCGGGCAGGGAGTTCAGGTCGACGGCGGTGCGGACCTGCGCGATCACCAGTCCGCCGGAATTATG
>DASZCC010000358.1:0-6056 GCA_035943485.1 Rhizomicrobium sp.
CGCCGATCGAGGCCCGGATCGCGCCGGAAGCATCGGCCACGGCGATCGCGCCACGATGAACGCTCTCGACAATGTTGCCGCGGGTGATCTCGACGAGGATGGGATTGGCCATGACTAGACTATACCATCGGGGCGAACGAACGGGACGACGGGAAAGCTTGCATGCGCGGATACTTCGCAGTTGGCGTGGACGGGATATCCAAGCCGATGAACCTCGGCAATCTCATGCGCATCTCGAACGCCTTCGGCGCAAGCTTCTTCTTCACGATCAACGCCCAGGTCAAGCTGTCCGACGCGCAGTCCGATACGTCGCGGACGGAGGGTGCGCTGCCGCACTATGCCTATCAGACTGCCGACCAGTTCCGTCTCCCGGTGGACTGCCGTCTGGTCGGCGTGGAGATCACCGACGACGCGGTCGAGCTGCCGCGCTTCCGGCATCCCTTGCGCGCCGCCTATGTGTTCGGCGCTGAACGCTTGTCACTGTCGCCCGAGATACTGGGCCGCTGCGAGTTCGTCGTGAAGATCCCGACGAAGTTCTCGATCAATGTCGGCATGGCCGGTGCCATCGTGCTGTACGACCGCCTCATCAGCGCCGGCGGCTATGGCAGCCGGCCGATTGCGCCGGGCAGGGCTGCGCCGGAGCCACCGCCACAGCACAAATGGGGTGCGCCGATACTCCGTGTACGGAGGTAATACGTTAAGCCCTAAACATCGTCCGGGATATCGGGCTCGAATCGCGCCGGATCATGCAACCCGCGAGCGGCTTATTGTGACAGACGGCCCTGTCGCTGCTGCGCCCATTAGTCCTATGCAAACCCCTTCAGCCATCCCCACATCTTCCCAAACGGTTCTTTGTCCCTATATTGCGCGCACCACATGGCACCCGCACTCGAAATCTCCCATCTTCGCAAGGTCTATCGCGGCGGCACCGTCGCTGTAGAAGACGTGTCGCTGACCATCCAGCCGGGCGACTTCTTCGGCTTCCTGGGGCCCAACGGCGCGGGAAAGTCGACGACGATCCACTGCGTCACCGGCATCTCCAATCCCACATCCGGCTCCATCAGGATATTCGGTGTCGACGCCGTGGCGGACTATCGCAACGCCCGCAAGCTCGTCGGCCTCAGCCCGCAGGAGTTCAACGTCGACCCGTTCGCGAGCGCCCGCAACATCGTCGACTGGATGGGCGGGTACTTCGGCATGCCCCGGAAGCTGCGCCATGAGCGTGTCCAAATGCTGATCGAGCGGTTCGAACTCGTGCCGCACGCCGACAAGCCCTTCCGCGAACTGTCGGGCGGTCTGAAGCGCCGCGTGATCCTGGCACGTGCCATGATCAATGATCCGGCGCTGCTGATCCTCGACGAGCCGACAGCTGGCGTGGACGTCGAATTGCGCATGGATCTCTGGCGTTATCTCCAGGAACTCAACAGCGACGGCAAGACGATCCTGCTCACATCCCACTACCTCGAAGAAGTCGAGCGCCTCTGCCGCACCATCGCCATCGTGGCGAAGGGCAAGGTGGTGCGCCACGGCCCCAAGGAAGAGTTCTTCACCGAGCCCGGCGGGCTTGAGCGCGCCTATCTCGCGGCGACTGGCAAGGCGGCGACCCATGTCGCGGCAGGTGCGGGACGATGAATATCAACTGGATCGGCCTGTGGACGATGGTCCGGCGCGAGATCCAGCGCCTGATGCGCGTGCCGATCCAGGCTGTCGTGGCGCCGCTGATATCGGCGCTGCTGTTCATTTTCATCTTCGGCTTTGTCGTCGGCGGACGCATCTCCAGCATCGGCGGCTTCAAGTACTTGGAGTTCGTGCTGCCGGGCGTGGTAATGATGAACATCATCAGCGCCTCCTTCCTGCAGTCGACCTCACAAATCTATTTCCAGCGCTTCCAGAAAAGTATCGAGGAGATACTCGTCTCGCCGCTTTCCTATGTGGAGATGATCGCCGGTTCGATCAGCATCGTGGTTATCCGCTCTGTGCTGACGGCGCTTGGCATCATGGTGATCGGCATTCTGTTCGGCGCGGTGCACATGCATTCGCTGCCCGAATTCCTGTTCTGGGTGATCTTCGTCTCGATGATCTTCGGCTTTCTCGGCATCATCGTCGCGCTGTGGGCCAAGACATTCGAGCAGCTGAACATCCTGACCGTGTTCTTCATTACGCCGCTTTCGATGGTCGGCGGCGTGTTCAACACGATCGAGATGCTGCCGCCCTGGCTGCGCTGGCTCGCCTATGGCAATCCGCTGTTTTACTTTATCAATGGGCTGCGCCATTCGATGATCGGATTCAGCGAAGGTCCGGCGATGTTCGGTGTGATCTTCACCGTCGCTGCTGCCGGCATCCTTGGCGCTATCGTGTGGCGGCTTTACGCGGTCGGTTGGGGCCTGCGCGAGTAGAACGGGCTTCAACCTGGCGGGCCGTAACCGGTTCGCCGCATTCCGAACAGCTCAGAACGCTCCTGAAGTCGTGGCCGCAGCCGAGGTGTTTGTGCACCACAGGCGGTCCATTGCGCGTCGGATAGTTCGCGTCGCCCCAGTGCACCAGCGACAGGATGACGGGGTAGAGGCCCAGACCTTTCTCTGTCAGCCGATACTCATGGCGCAGTGGCCGATCCTGGTAGGGCACCTTGGCCAGGATGCCTTCCTCGACCAGCAGGGCGAGGCGTTCCGACAGCACGCGGCGCGCAATGCCGAGGCTGGCCTCGAAATCCTCGAACCGCCGTATCCGCAGGAACGCGTCGCGCAGGACCAGAAGCGTCCAGCGGTCGCCGATCACCGCGAGGCTTCGGGAGAGGGAGCAGTCCTGTTTCGATAGGTCGTTCCAGCGCATTCCCATCCTTTGCCATTGACTAGGTATTAAATCAAGACGTACAAGTCTTAAAACAATATGGAGGTGGGTCATGCCGTCCAGGAACGCCACAGCGGCCATCATTGGCGCCGGCGACTACATCGGGTCCGCCATCGCGAAGAAATTCGCGGCCGAGGGCTACACGGTCTTCGCCGGCCGCCGCACTGCCGACAAACTCAAGCCGCTCGAGGACGCGATCGCGGCTGCCGGCGGCAAGTGCATTGGCCGCGCCCTCGACGCCCGCAAGGAAGAGGACATCACCGCCTTCCTGAACGAGGCCGACGCGCATGCACCGCTCGAGGTCTGTGTCTTCAATCCCGGCGCCAATGTGAATTTCCCAATCCTGGAGACCACCGAACGGGTGTTCCGCAAGGTGTGGGAGATGGCTTGCTATGGCGGCTTCCTCACCGGACGTGAAGCCACGCGACTGATGCTGCCGCATGGCAAAGGCACGATCCTGTTCACTGGCGCCACAGCGTCGCTGCGCGGAGGCAAGGGCTACGCCGCCTTCGCCGGCGCAAAGTTCGGCTTGCGCGCCGTGGCCCAAAGCATGGCGCGCGAACTCGGACCGCAGAACATTCACGTCGCCCATCTCATCATCGATGCCGGCGTCGACACTGCATTTGTCCGCGACCGCATCCGTGCGCGGGGCGGTGAGGAAGCCGTGGCGCGCATCCAGGAGGATCAGCTAATGAACCCGGAATCGATCGCGGATGCCTACTGGTATCTCCACAGCCAGAAGCGCGACGCCTGGACCTTCGAACTCGATGTGCGGCCATACGGGGAGACATGGTGATGCCAAAAGTCGAATTCCTGTTCGATTTCGGAAGCCCGAACGCGTTCTTGTCCCATCGCGTGATCCCGGAGATTGAGAAGCGCACCGGCGCGAAGTTTGAAGTCACGCCTGTGCTGCTTGGCGGCATCTTCAAGGCGACCAACAACAAGTCGCCGGTGGAAGCGTTTGCCGGCATCAAGAACAAGCTCGCCTACGAGAATCTCGAGACGCAGCGCTTTCTCAAACGCCACGGCATAACCGATTTCCACATGAACCCGTTCTTCCCGGTGAACACGCTTCAGTTGATGCGCATGGCCGTCGCGGCGAAGAACGAGGGTTATCTTCTCCGCTACATGGACGCTGTTTTCCATCACATGTGGATCGCGCCAAAGAAGATGGACGATGCCGAAGTGGTGCGCGCTGCGCTCGCTGAATCGGGCCTCGACCCGGCGCTCCTCGACCGCGCCCAGGCGCCAGAGGTGAAGGCCGCGCTGATTGCCAACACCGAAGATGCTGTAAATCGCGGCGCGTTCGGCATCCCCACGTTTTTTGTCGATGGCGCAATCTATTTCGGCAAGGAACGGTTGAGAGACGTCGAGGACGCCATCGCCTCCACCTAAGCCATTGCGGTTGCATCCATTTCGACATTTCCCGTGGACGTGGCCGCTGCGGTCGCCTACACTCCGGCGCGATTTAAGACCATCACAGAAGTGCCTGATTCCGCTGCAATAACGGGAATCAGCCAGTGTAGGAGTAGGCGTTTCCATGACCGCGATCTCGCGCAAGTCGGTTCTCGTGCTCGCGGCAGCGGCGATCTCGCTGGCCGCCACAGCCGCCACCGCCGACACGCCTACGTTGCTGGGCATCAGCAAGGATTGGACGGCGTTCACGTCCGGTTCCGGCTCCTCGAAGATTTGCTACGCCCTGTCGAAGCCTACCTCGACCTCGCCGAAGAAGAAGCGCGATGCGATCTACGTCCTCATCACGGACTGGCCGAGCCGTCACGCCAAGGCCGAGCCGGAGGTTGTTCCCGGCTATCTGTACAAGGAAGGCACGAAAGTCACCGCCACGGTTGGCGGCACCGCCTTCGAACTGTTCGTCAAGAACGAGAATGGCGCCGGCGCGGCCTGGGTCCGTCATCACGACGATGAGGCTCGTCTGATCGATGCCATGCGCGGCAGCTCGACGCTGGTTGTCACCGGCACCTCGGCCCGCGGCTCGACGACCAAGGACACCTATTCGCTGGCCGGTCTCGGCGACGCGCTGGACAGGATCCATCAAGCCTGCGGGATGTAGGAATAGGCGTGTAGGAAGCGGCGGGTAGAGGCTGTTTAGCTGGCTATTCGCCATTCGGCACGCGCCACCTTATACAGCGCCAATGACCTACGCCGCCCCCACGACCTCCCTGATCGGCCTCTCGCCTGACGAGCTGCGCGCCGCGCTTGTGACCGCGGGCATCCCCGAGAAATCCGCCAGCATGCGGGTCAACCAGCTGTGGAACTGGATCTACGTCCACGGCGCGCGCGACTTTGCATCGATGACCAACCTCGCCAAGGATTTTCGTGGCCTGCTGTCGGCGTCGTTCAACCTGGCGCGGCCCGAAGTCGTCACCGAGCAGATTTCGACAGACGGCACGCGCAAATGGCTGCTGCGCACCGGCACCGGCATCGAATTCGAGACCGTGTTCATCCCGGAACCGGGGCGCGGCACGCTCTGCGTGTCGTCCCAGGTTGGCTGCACGCTCAATTGCCGTTTCTGCCACACCGGCACACAAAAGTTGGTGCGCAACCTGACGCCCGCCGAGATCGTCGGCCAGCTTATGATCGCGCGCGACAGCCTCAGCGACTGGCCATCGACGGCGCCCGGCCGACGCGTCACGAACGTCGTGATGATGGGCATGGGCGAGCCGCTCTACAATTTCGACAATGTGAAAGCCGCGCTCGCAATCGTTGCGGACGGTGACGGGCTCGCGCTCTCGCGCCGCCGCATCACGCTGTCCACCGCAGGAGTCGTGCCGATGATCGCGCGCGCAGGCGACGAGATCGGATCGTCGCTCGCAATCTCGCTGCATGCCGTGCGCGACGCGATCCGCGACGTGATCGTGCCGATCAACAAGAAATATCCGCTGGCCGAACTCATCGAGGCGTGCCGCAAATATCCTGGCGTCTCCAACGCGCGACGCATCACGTTCGAGTACGTGATGCTCAAGGGCGTGAACGACAGCCTCACCGATGCACGCGCGCTGGTGCAGCTGATCAAGGGCATCCCGGCCAAGATCAACCTGATCCCGTTCAATCCATGGCCCGGCGCGCCCTATGAATGCTCCGACTGGTCGCAGATCGAGAAGTTTGCCGAGGTCGTCAATCGCGCGGGCTACGCGTCGCCGGTACGAACGCCGCGCGGCCGGGACATCATGGCGGCGTGCGGCCAGCTC
>DASZCC010000359.1:0-5598 GCA_035943485.1 Rhizomicrobium sp.
GACCACATCGCCGAACGCAAACAGGCCAGCTTCCTCGGCCATGCGCGCGTGATAGACGACCTGCAGCAGCAGATCTCCCAATTCATCCTTCAGGCTGGCCCAGTCCTTGTCCTCGATGGCGCCGGCGACTTCGTAGGCTTCCTCGATCGTGTACGGCGCGATGGTCTCGAAGGTCTGTTCCTTGTCCCACGGACAGCCGGTCGCCGGATCGCGCAGCGCGCGCATGATGTCGACGAGGGTGGCGATGTCACGGCTGGGCTTGGCTGGCTGGGTCATCTTATTTTCGTATAAGTAATATTATGGGAAATTACTGATCAGGTTAGTGGGCTTGGGGGTTCACACTAGCGGCTGACGTTGCGCCAGGCGCTGCTCACTTCGCTCTATCCACATGGCACGTCGTACCGGTCTTCCGAACTTGCATGTTCATTTTGAGCCTCGTGGCGGACACATTGAGAGTCCCCATCGGGACGACGTTCTTTATTTGCACGGCAGACGGAGTCCGGGCTGGGACTTCGGCTGCACAAATAAAGAATTTTCGCGTGTTCAGACGCGCGAAGGCGGTTCGCGGGCTCTCATGGTATCGATCTCAAGTTGAGCAATTGGCACAAAAATGCCGACCGTGGTTTTCACGGTCGGCTTAGGGCGCACCTTGCGGGATATGGGAGAAATGGTGCCGGCAGAGACTCGGTACAAGGGGCCGAAGTGGGTACGGGGGGTTGCAATTTGAGAGTGCGTGCTTCGAGGCTCGCTGCGCTCGCACCTCAGCATGACGAGGCCGATCACATCACAACGCTCGTCATGCTGAGGCGCCGCCGAAGGCGGCCTCGAAGCACGCAAGCTTGTTGAGAGCCTGACCTAATACTCGATCCGCATTCCGTCGAATGCTGGTTCGACTCCCGCCGGCAGCTCCGCCTTCAGCTTCTCATAGTCAAGATCGATGTGCATGTTTGTGAGGATCGCGCGCTTCGGCTTCACGCGCGCGATCCATTCCAGCGCCTTGTCGACATGCGCGTGACTCGGGTGCGGCGTGTAGCGCAGCGCATCGACGATCCAGCACTCGACGCCCTTGAGCGCCTCGAATGCCTCATCGTCCAGGCTCTCCACATCGCTCGAATAAGCGAGGCTGCCGAAGCGATAGCCGAGCGAGCGGATGCGCCCATGCCCCTGCCCGAACGCCAGCACCGGGATCGCGCCACCGGCGCCATGGATCTCGAACGGCTCGAAGGGTTCGGGGATCGTCTTGCCGTTCAGGATCGGCGGATAGTCACTGCCGGCCGGCTGCACGAAGCAATAGCCGAAGCGCGCCAGGATGCCTTCGAAGGCGATCGCGTCGGCATGAACCTCGACGCGCCGGCGCATGTTGATCGCCACCATGCGCAGATCGTCGAGCCCGTGCAGCTGATCGGCGTGGTCATGCGTGATGAGAACGCCGTCGAGCTTGCCACAGCGCGCGTCGATCAGCTGGTTGTTCATGTCGGGCGAGGTGTCGACCAGCACCGCGGTCTCGCCGGCATCGGAGCGGCGGCGCACCAGCATAGAACAGCGCCGGCGCCGGTTCTTCGGATTGGCCGGATCGCACGCGCCCCATTCGCCCGTGCCATCCTTGCCGCCAATGCGCGGCACACCGCCTGAGGAACCGCAGCCGAGGATAGTGAACTCGATCACGGCCGCTTCACCTTGGTGAAAAGCCGGAAGAAGTTTTCCGTCGTGGCGGCAGCGAGCGCCTCGGGTTCGACACCTTTCAGGCCCGCCAGCATGGCGGCTGTATGCGTGACGAAGGAAGGCTCGTTCGTCTTGCCGCGCAGCGGCACGGGCGCGAGGAACGGCGCGTCTGTCTCCACCAGAAGCCGGTCGAGTGGCACGTCCTTTATAATGTCGCGAAGGCCCTGGCTGTTCTTGAATGTCGCGATGCCCGAAACCGAGATGCTGAAACCAATCTCGACCGCGGCTTCGGCCAGCATGCGGCTCCCGGTGAAACAGTGGATCAGGCCGGGGAAGGCGCCCTTCCCCATTTCGTCGCGCAAAATCTCGACCGTCTCGGGATCGGCATCACGCGTGTGGACGATCAGTGGCAAGCCCAACTCGCGCGACGCCGCGATGTGCGTGCGGAAATTTGCGACCTGCTCGGCGCGCGGGCTGTGCTCATAGTAATAGTCCAGCCCACTCTCGCCGATGCCCACGACCTTGGGATGCGCCGCCTCCGCGATCAGCCGCGCCGGTCCGTCGAGCAATTCTTCCTTCGCCTCATGCGGATGCACGCCGACCGAGCACCACACATTGTCGAACCGTTCTGCCACCGCGCGCACGCCGGGAAATTTCGCCATTGTCGTGCCGATGGTCACGCAGGTCTTCACACCGGCATCGGCTGCGCGCGAGACGACGCCGTCGAGGTCGGCCGCGAACTCCGGGAAGTCGAGATGGCAATGGCTGTCGACCAGCATCACACCGGCCCTGCGCGGCGCGATGCGGCTTCAAGCGCCCGCGCCGATGTGACGAGCGTCTGGCGCGGCTCCATATGCAGCGCGCCGGTTCGCCCGAACAGCTGGGTGAGACGGCCAAGGCAATCGACCCAGCGGTCCAGACCGGCCGCACCTTCACGGGCCCGCTGGCGGATCCGGTCGGTCAGCGCCTGTTCCAGGAAGTCGCCGAAGCTGTCGAGCCCGCCGGTGATCCGCGCCACGCGGTCGCCCAACGCCAGGATCCCGGCGAAGTCGGGCGTACCTGCCGTGTCGAGCAGGCGGTCGGCCTCGCGAGCCAGCTCCGGCCCCTCGCCGCCGGCCAGCCGCAACGCCATGCCGATCGAGCCGCCCGAATGACGGGTCAGCGCTCCCCGATCCTTTGCATTCACGTCGGGCAGCAGAGCCTTGAGTTCGCTGTCGATTGTCACATCGGTGAGCGGCCGCAATTCGAGACGCTGGCAGCGGGAACGGATAGTCGGCAACAGCCGGCCCGGCGTGTTGCTGATGAGCAGAAGCATCGCGCGCGATGGCGGCTCTTCCAGCATCTTGAGCAGCGCGTTGGCCGCGTTGTCGTTCATGTCGTCCGCCGTATCGACGATCGCGACGCGCCAGCCGCCTGCGCCCGATGTCAGCCCGAAGAAGCCCTGCAGCTTGCGGACCTCGTCGACCGACAAGACTGTCATCGGCTTGCCTTCCTTGTTCAGCCCCCGCTTCAGCACCATCAGGCCGGGATGGGACGACGACGACACCTGTATTGCGGCTGGCTCGTTTGCCGGCACGGACAGGTCAGCGGCGCCCCTGTCCGTCGGGCCGTAGGCGAGCATGTAGCGCGCAACGCGATAGGCAAGCGTCGCCTTGCCAACACCGGGCGGCCCGGTGATGAGCCAGGCCTGTGGTGGCTTGCCGGAGCGGATCGCACGCGCCGTGATCTCCAGCGCCGCGGCCTGCCCCGCAAGCGTCACCGTCTCGCGCGGATGGGCGAAGCCCTCGACGCGGTCGAGCTCGATGATTTCTTCGGGTTCCTTGAGGACGCGGCGGGCCATCCTCAGAGTTTGTACCGCTTCTTCACGACATTCCAGATCGCGGCCGCGACAGTTTGTTCATCCTGCGAGGCGTCGATAATCTCGCAGCGCATCGGTTCCTTGTGCGCGATAGCGAGGAAGGTCTGGCGCAGCTTCTCGTGGAATGTGGCGTCGAACTGCTCGTAGCGGGTTTCATTGCCACGACGTGCATCGGCGCGGGCAAGACCGGCCTCCGGCGGAATGTCGAGAAGAAGTGTCAGATCGGGACGGAAGTCGTGCAGCACCAGCGCCTCCATGCGCCGGATGGTCTCACGCGCCAGTCCGCGGCCGGCGCCCTGATAGGCATAGGTGGAATCCGTGAAGCGATCGCACAGCACCCACTTCTTGTCGGCCAGCGCCGGCCTGATCATGCGCGCGACGTGGTCGGAACGCGCGGCGAAGACCAGCAGGGTCTCAGTCAGCGCGTCCCAACGCTCCTGCTCGCCGGTGACAAGCAGCTTGCGGATTTCCTCGGCACCGGGCGAACCACCGGGCTCGCGTGTCGTGACGACGCCGATGTTCTTCTTCTCGAGCGCTGCAGCGAGATGCCTGATCTGCGTGGACTTGCCTGCGCCTTCGCCGCCTTCAAGCGTGATGAAGCGAGGCGCGCGCGTCACGAAGTCCTGCCGAACAGCGCTTTGATGCCAAGCACGAGGCGGCCGAAGATGCCGGTCTGAGGCACGGACTGTGCTGCATAGACCGGCACGGTGACTGGCGGGACATCAGGCGCCGTGACGCTGAGCGTTCCCACCTGCGCGCCCTGCTCCACCGGCGCGCGTAGCGGCCCGACATAGTGGAACGAGACCTTCATGTTAGGACGCGCATCGACTTCCATCGTGATCGCGAGCGGCTTGGCCACGGTGACCGCCACCGCTGCCGCCGTACCGCCGAAGACATCAGCTTGGCCTACGACGTCGCCGGGTTTGAAGAGCTTGTACTCACGGAATTCGCGGAAGGCGGTGTCAATCATCGAGGCGCCCTCGTCCGCGCGCGCCTTCTCCGAAGCGAGACCGTTGATCACCACGATGATGCGATGCCCGTCACGCACCGCCGAACCGACAAGACCGTAGCCGGACTCCTCAAGATGGCCGGTCTTCAGGCCATCGGCGCCGGGCGTGTTAAACAGCACCGGATTGCGGTTCGGCTGGTGGATGTTGCTCCACACGAAGTCCTTTTCGCCGAAGTAATGATAGTAGGCGGGGTAGGTGTAGATGATGTGGCGCGCGAGCGTCGCGAGGTCGAACGCCGACATGAGCTGGCCCGGCGGCACGTCGAGACCGTTCGGATTGACGAAATGCGATTGCTTGAGCCCGAGCTCTCCGGCGCGCTTGTTCATCATCTGCACGAAGCCTTCGACCGTGCCGCCCAGCGCCTCGGCGACGACGACGCAGGCGTCATTGCCCGACTGGATGATGATGCCGCGGATCAGCGCCTCGACCGGGATTCGGTCGCCAATATTGACGAACATCTCCGAGCCCGCACGCTCGCGCCACGCCCGCTCCGACACCGGCAGCGTGTCGGTCAGCTTGATGCGCCCGTCCTTCAGCCGTTGAAACAAAAGCTCGATGGTCATGAGCTTGCTCATCGAGGCCGGCGGCATCGGCGTGAAGGCATCCTTCTGCCACAGCACCTGCCCCGTCTCGCCGTCCATCACCAGGGCATGATTGCCCGTCGTGGTGACCAGGGCTGCGGCAGGCGTCGCCGCCGCAAGCAGGAGGCATAGGCAGGCGCCGAGAAGGCGGACATTCATCAAGGCTACTCCGTCACTGATCAACGATGATTTTCGCGTCGTTACTACCGGAAGCCGAGACGCGGGCCAACGCCTTATCCGCATCCTCGATCTCGTCAAAAGGACCCAGCCTGACGCGATAGAGCTTCTGTCCGTTGCGCGTGACCGGCGAGATATCGAGCCCGTCTCCGAGGCGCGCCTGCAGCCGCGCTGCGTTGCTGTAGGCCGAGAACACGCCGACCTGCACGTATAGATGTGTCGCAGTGGGCACCGGAACTTCGGAGACGATGCCGGTAGGCTGCGTGGCGACCGCCGTGTCGGCAGTCGGCGCGAGTGGCGTGGGCAGAGG
>DASZCC010000360.1:0-4977 GCA_035943485.1 Rhizomicrobium sp.
CGCGGGATCACATGATCGAAGGTGAGATCATCCTCCGCGCCGCAATACTGGCACTCGAACCGGTCGCGCAGGAACAGGTTGAACCGCGTGAAGGCGGGATTGCGGGCCGGCTTGATGTAGGTCTTGAGCGAGACGACAGAGGGCAGCCGCATCTCGAAGCTCGGCGAACGCACGACGCGGTCATATTCCTCGAGGATGTTCACACGCTCGAGGAAGACCGCCTTGATCGCGTCCTGCCAGGACCAGAGCGATAGCGGGTAATAGCTGAGCGGCCGGTAATCGGCATTCAGCACCAACGCCGGACAGTTGTCGGGGAGCCGCGCGGCTAACACGAGTAGGTCCCTTTGATCGTCACTCCTCTTGGGTGGCCGAAGCTTACGGGGAAAGTGTGTGGCCTGCCAAGTTCACCCCAAGATTTAGCGATTCGCCGTGACAGAACAATAACGCCTCACCCCACCGGGCAGCTGATCTCGGCGCCACGCCGCGCAAGCTGGCCGCGAAAGCCCATGGTGAGAAAGCGGCCTCCCATCTCGAGGCCGACCGGATCGATGCCATGACCAACACCGGCCGCGATGTGCCACTGCACCTGCGCACCGGCACGGCCAAGCGCGGCGGTCGAGGCGAACAGGGCCTGCACGGGGATCATCGGGTCGGCATCGCCATGCACGAGGAGAACCGGCGGTGCATCGGGCGAAAGCGCGGGCAGGTTCTCGCCGCCCGGCAGCATGCCCGAATAACCGACGATCACCGCGGGCTTCGCGGCACGCGACAGCCCGACATGCAGCGACATCATCGTGCCCTGGCTGAAACCGACCAGTGCGAGACGGTCGGAGCTCAGGCCAAGCCGCGCGAGCTCGGCATCGAGGAAGCCGTTCAGGATCTCCGCCGCAGACTGAACGCCGCGCAGCATTTCGGCCGGATCAAGCCGCGAGATCGGAAACCACTGATAGCCGCTCGGCGCGCCGGCGCAGGCCTCGGGCGCATTCGGCGCGACAAAGGTCGCGGTCGGCAGCGCACGCTGCCAGTGCGGCGCCAGGCCGATGAGGTCATTGCCGTCGGCGCCATAGCCATGCAGCAGCACGACGAGATGCGTAGCAGCGCCGCGCTGGGCAGGGAGACGCGGACCGGAGAGAGTGCCTAGGGCCATGGTGATGTTCTAGCTGTTTAACCTCGCCCGCGACAGCGGGAGAGGTCGATTTGCACTTGCAAATCGGGTGAGGGCAAAGGTCGGCAGCACTGCTCCCCTCACCCGAAAAACCGCTGCGCGCTTTTTCGACCTCTCCCGTGAACGGGAGAGGTTAGAGTCAACCCATGACCGTCACCCGCTTTGCGCCCAGCCCGACCGGATTGCTGCATCTCGGACATGCCTTCGCCGCGATCATGGCGGAGAAGGCGGGCGACCGCTTCCTGCTGCGCATCGAGGACATTGACACCTCGCGGCTGCGCGCGGAATTCGTCGACGCGATCTATGAAGACTTGCACTGGCTCGGTCTTCGCTGGGAAGAGCCGGTGCTGCGCCAGTCGACGCGCGGCGACGCCTATCGCACGGCACTCAATGTACTGGAAGGGAAGGACCTGCTCTATCCGTGCTTCTGCACCCGCAAGGAGATCGCCGACGAGATCGCGCGTGCGTCGGAAGCCCCGCACTTCGATTCTTTGCTTGCTTCGCAAGCGGGGCCGGACGGACCGATCTATCCCGGCACATGCCGTCATCTGACAAAGACAGAGCGTGAGGAGCGCATCGCACGCGGAGAAGCATATGCGCTGCGCCTCGATGCGGCGAAGGCAGCGACGCTGGCCGGGCCGCTTACGTTCAGCGAACACGGCGAGATGCGTGTGGTCGATCCGCTGCTGTTTGGCGACGTCGTGCTGGCGCGCAAGGACATTCCGGCGGCATATCACCTCGCCGTCGTCGTCGATGATGCGCATCAGGGTGTGACGCTGGTGACGCGCGGAGAGGATTTGTTGCCGGCGGTGCACATCCAGCGTGTCCTGCAGGCGGTGATGGATCTGCCCGAGCCGGCCTATGCGCATCACCGGTTGATCCTCGATGCGAACGGTAAGAAGTTTTCCAAGCGCGACGGCGCGGTGACCTTGCGAAGTCTCCGCGCCGAAGGGCTTACGCCATTCTTGATACGGTTGCGGCTTGGAGTGTAGCTAACGCTTCAAGAACGCATCCAGCGCTGCATCAAACTGCGCCGGCTGGTCGAGCATGATGAAGTGCAGCGACTTGGTCGCAAGCACGAAGGCCATGTGCGGCACTGCTGCATACGCCCCGCGATATTGGCCGTCCGTCGCGCCGGGTGGGACGTCGAGCGGTGTGTAGTCGGGATAGACCAGCGTGACCGGCACCGTGATGGTGGCAAGATCGGGCCGCAGATCCAGAGTCAGATCATCGGCCAGTGCGTTGGCGACGACGCCGCTATCGCTCGCAGCGCTCCACGCGCGGATGGTCGCGACATCGGCCGGGGCCTGCGCCAGCGATGCCATCTGCTTGTCGAACATCGGCCCGCCCGTCGACGCAGCCGGATTGGCGCGGATTGCATCGGCCCGGGGCTTCATGCTGTCCGCCGTCGCGGTGTCACCCGCCATCAGCGTCGCGAAGAAGGGCAGCGAGTCGACCAACATCGCCTTCTTCAGGTGATCGCCGTGATGTTCGGCCAGGTAAAGCGTGATCGTACCGCCGAGCGAATGGCCGATGACCGTGGCGGGTGTCAGATGCTGTTTAACGAGATAGGCATCGATCGCTTCGGCTGTCGGCACAACGACCGCACCACTGGCGTTCGCGCCTGGCGCCTCGCCTGCGAAGCCCGCGATCTGGATGAGATGCACGCGATAGTGGTCCCCTAACCGGTCCGCTGTCGCCTTCCACGTTGCGCGTGACGATGCGAGGCCCGGAATGAACACGAGGTCGGGACCATGACCGACGATCTCGTCGCTGAAGCGATCCTCTGTGACAAGAATCTCGGGATAGAGCGCGGCCGAAGCATGCGCGCCGCCGATGGCCAGGATCGCGGCGATGCCCGCGCCAAGAAGAACATGAAGCAGGCGATGCATGGCGGTTCTCCTTAAGGCGTTCCGATGATTTCGCGCAGATAGGCCGTGTAGTCCTCGAACGCGCGGCGGCCTGCTGTCGTCAGTGCGATGCGGGTGCGCGGACGCTTGTCGGCGAAGTCCTTCTCGACGGCGATGTAGCCCGCGCCTTCCAGCGTCGTGATATGCGCGCCGAGATTGCCTTCCGTGGCGCCGACAAGTGCTTTAAGGCGGACAAACTCCAGCTTCTCGTTGGCCGGCAGCGCCTTGAGTGCGGCCATGATCTTCAGGCGAATGGGCTGATGGATGATCTGGTCGGGTTGCTCGGTCATCACACGCTCCGCAGCCAGAGGCCGCCGAGGATCAGCCCGCCGCCACCGACGAGTGCCATCCAGAGCGCGAAGTAGACAGGCAGATAGAAGAAGCCGATCAGCGTCAGCGCCACGATCAGCGCACTCAGCATGATGAGCCGACGCCCATTCGCCCAGATGCCGACGATGGCGTAGAACAGCGCGGCGAGCAGCGGGAAGAATGCGCCGACCTGTGCCCCACTACGCGGCGGGAAGACCGAGAACAGCGCGGCGATGAAAATCACGATCGCGACAAGCGTGAAGAGATATTTGCTGCCGCTTTCGCCGCTGCTGCGCGCGCGCGCACCGAGCCAGAAGCTCGCACACACGCCGGCGATAGAAAGGACCGGCCAGGTGAGCTGCCAGTGCGGCTGGAAGAAACTGAGGCTGTAGCCGATGGCCCAGATGACACCCCAGACGATCAGATGCGGCGCGCCGCGCTGATAGCCATAGGCCTCGCCGCTGCGGCGCTCGGTCTGGGTGATGTCACGAAGGGCGTTCGCCGCTTCGTCGCGTGAGATGGGCATAGTGGTCTCCGTTCGTTGGCAGAATACTCTGTGAAATAGAGTAATCTGTCAATGGAGGAATTCAAGGGGCGGGGAATGAGCCGTAAAGCGGGATTTTCGTCCCCTATTCCGTCATCGCCGGGCCTGTCCCGGCGACCCATACGCTCCGTATTGCAGTCGTGGTTTGGGTGGCCGTCATAAAGTCGGCCATGACGGGTTTGGATGGTGGTGGAAAACAAATCCCGCTGTCATCCCGGCCGAGCGCCGCGAGAGCCGGGACCCATCGCGCGGCGTGGGAATGGGTCCCGGATCGGCGCGATGCTGTCGCATCGCTTGTCCGGGATGACAGCGTTGCTCGTCGTAAACAAACCGCAGAGAACTACGCCACCGCCAGCTCGACGAGCCCGTGCATGATCTCGTTGAGGTCGTAGTCCTTCGGGCTGAACACGGCATCGATGCCGGCCGCCTTCAGTGTCGCCTCGTCTTCGGGTGGGATGATGCCGCCGGCGATGACCTTCACGTCGCTGAGGCCCGCTTCCTTCAGCTTGGCGATGACGTCGCGCGCCAGTGACACATGGCTGCCCGACAATATCGACAACCCGATGAGATGCGGCTTCTTCAGTTTCGCCTCCGCCACGATGTCCTCGGGCGAGAAGCGGATGCCGTTGTAGATCACCGTCATGCCGGCGTCGCGGGCGCGGATCGCAATCTGTTCGGCGCCGTTGGAATGACCGTCGAGGCCGGGCTTCGCCACCATGAAGGTGAGACGGCGGCCGAGTTTCTCCGACGCGGCATCGACCTCGTCACGCAGGCCCATGATGCGCGCATCGTTGCGCGACGGCGCCTGCGACGCGACGCCGGTGGGCGCGCGATATTCGCCGAACACACGGCGCAGTGCGGCAGCCCACTCGCCCGTCGTCACGCCGGCCTTGGCGCAATCGATCGAGACCGGCATGAGGTTGGTGTCTTCGCGCGCCGCCCGCTCGAGCGCGGCAAGCGCGAGCTGTGCCTTGTTGCTGTCGCGCGACGCACGCCACGCCTGCAGCCGCGCGATCTGTTCAGCCTCGGCTTCCTTGTCGACGGTCATG
>DASZCC010000361.1:0-5124 GCA_035943485.1 Rhizomicrobium sp.
ATCCATATCGGAGACTTTGAAATAGGTGGTTGAGTAGTCGCCGGGCTTGCCGGCGGTGATGCCGAGCGGAAACTTCGTGTTGGCGACGTGACCGCCTTCCTCGAACGTCCAGCCGAACAGGGCGCCATAGAACTCTTTCCCGCGCGCGAGATCGCCAACACTGAATGTAAAATAGCCAAGTTCTACCGGCATGATCGCCTCCCTGTGCGCTGGCAGCATGCGCTCAAACGCGGATGCGGGATTGTATAAATTAGCCGACGAGCGGGATGTGGGCCACGTAAGGCCCTCTCCGCTTCAGCCACTCGGTCGGCGAGAAGCCGGAGAACTCCCGGAATTCGCGGATAAAATGGGACTGGTCGTAGTAGCCATTCTGCTCGACGACATCCCACCAGGCGACGTCGGCGCGCGCATGCAGATCGGCCATCAGCCGGCCGAACCGGGCAATGCGCAGATACAGCTTCGGCGTGAGACCGACCTGCTCGTTGAACAGGCGGATGAACTTGCGCGGACTGAGTTCGACACGCTTCGCCGTTTTGCCCACGGTCGCGCGGTGCGGCGCGCGATGAAAACAGGCCAATGCTTCGGCAACGGCGGGATGAATCGCCAGTTCGCGCGGCGCGCGCGATAGAAACGCGTTCAGCAGTATGGCGAGCTTGTCGTCCGGCGTCGGCGCCTGAACAAGCCTTTGGTGCAGACGCCTCGCGTCCGCCCCCCAGAAGTCTTCAAGGCTGATATGGCGATTGTGGAATTCGTTGCCCGATGGCGCGAGGAAGGGCCATGTGCCGCCCGGATGGAAATGGATGCCCATCATCCTGGGCTGATGTGAATCGATCGCGAACGGTCCCGATTGCGTCCCGCACAGCGCCATGCCGGAGAGGCGGTTCTTTTGTTCATACCCCGCACCGTCATACCAGCGCAGCTCGTCTTCGCTGAGGCTGATCATAAGGCCGATGCGCGACGAGGCGATGATCGCATCTTTAGCGTAGCCGGGCTTCTCGTCCTCCTCCCAGTACCAGAGGTTGTCGATGAAGCGGTCGAGTGGCGGCGGCGGCGTGACAGTCTTGTAGATCATGCACCGATGGTGCGCGCGTGCCTGGACAAGCTCAAGCGCCGAGTTCCCGCGCCCGTTTGCGGGCCGCCGCAACTGCGCGCCGCATCAAGGGCGTGAGACCCTGTTTCGCCATGAGAATCTGCAGCGCGGCCTCGGTGGTGCCACCGGGACTGGTGACATTGCGCCTAAGATCGGCAGCTGCTGTCGTGGCATCCGCCGTGAGCAGCGCACCGGAACCCGCAACCGTTGCGCGCGCAAGCTTGTCGGCAAGCGCACCCGGCAACCCGACAGCGCGGGCCGCATCGGCCAACGCCTCGACCATCAGGAAGACGTAAGCCGGACCCGAACCGGACACCGCGGTCACGGCATCGATATCGGCTTCGCGCTTCACCCAGACCGTTTCGCCAAGTGCAGAGAGAAGTTCGACGGCGAGCGCCTTGTCTTTCGATCGGACTCCCCTGCCGGCATACAGCGCGGTGATCCCCTGACCGATGCTGCCAGGCGTGTTGGGCATCGCACGAATGACGCGCGCACCCGGCCCGATCGCCCGCGCGAACGTCTTGGTGCTAGTGCCGGCCGCGATGGAGACGACAAGCGCCTTGTTGAAGCGGCGAAGCGCAGCCGCCTCGGTTTTCAGCACCTGTGGCTTCAGCGCGACCAGAACAGCACGGGCGTCCGCCGGTGCATCAGCGATGGAGGCGACGCGGCGTACCTTGAGCGTCTTCAGCGCTGCGGACGGCTTGGGTTCAACAACCACCACCGGCCCGATGCCGGCGGCGATCCAGCCCCGCAGAAGCGCGCCGCCCATGCGGCCCGCGCCGACAAGAAGGATCGGCGCCTTCACGCCTGTCCCGCGCACTCCAGCACCGCAGCGGCGACCGCCTCTTCAGCCGTCTTGCCGCCCCACAGCACGAACTGGAATGCCGGGTAATAGTGTTCGCAGGCTTCAAGCGCCAGGTGGAGCATCGCCTCGCATTGCGAGGGGCTCGCCAGCGCTTCCGGGAAAATCATGGCATGGCGGAAGACGATTGTGCCGTCATCGGGCCAAAGATCGAAGTGACCGATCCACATCCGGGCATTCACATACATAAGCAGGTCCGCGACGTTGGACCGGCGGACACCGTCGGTGATCCGCATGTCGAACGCGCTGGACAGATGGAGGGACTGGAGATCCTCCCGCCAGGCAAAACTGAAATGATGATCTGCCCACTTCCCCGCGATCGAGAGGTTGAGTTCGTCACGGCCAGCACGCTCAAACGACCAGCCATTCGTCTCCACAGTGCGTTCAAGCATGTCGAGGGGGCTGGAGATTTCGGAGTATTCGTCCTGGTGAATGACAGTCATCAAGTGCTCCGGATTCGGACCGCGGCGCAACGCGAAGCAGTCACGAGTCAAACTGGCACAAGATTTTGTAGGCGCACAAGAGTCTGGTCGGAACAGATTCTGGACAACCGCTCCCATGCACAGCTTCGGGACTGCGGCGATTTGAATCCGACTCTTAACTGGACGGAGTCGCTTTCGACTCCAGCGCTTCGAGTCGGGCGGCGAGCTTGTCGTTCTCTTCGCGCGCCTTGACCGCCATCGCCTTCACCGTTTCGAACTCTTCCCGCGGGACGAAATCCATGTCGGCAACAAGTCTTTCGAGGCGCTGGCGGACGAAGGTATCGATCTCGTCACGCACACTCTTGGCGGCGCCCGCCGCATCGGTGAAGAGCCGGGCCATGCCGTCGAGGAACGGGTTATCGGTCTGTGCCATGCGCTGTCTCCTGTTGATGCTTATATGGCTGTGGCGCGACCGGGCGGCAAGGTGACTCTGGAAACTTGACAGGGTGAGCGAAGCAGCGTTTTTCGCAGGTTAGAAGCCGCCGGGAACGCGCGCAGTGCCATTCATCGAAGCGGTTCTGCCCTATCCCCATATCGATCCTGTGCTGATCCATCTGGGGCCGCTGGCGATCCGCTGGTATGCACTCTCTTATATCGTCGGACTTCTGCTGGGCTGGTGGGCGGCGGCGCGCATGATGCGTGAGCCACGCCTGTGGAAGAACCCAACCTTCGGCGGCAAGCCGCCGATGACGCCCGACCAGGTCGGTGACCTGATCGTCTGGGCGACATTTGGCGTGATCCTGGGCGGCAGGATTGGCTGGATACTCTTTTACGGCATTGCGCTCTGCTCGGTGTCGCCGGAGTCGGCGTTCTGCCAGGGAATACCGGGTCACCCGGCGTTGCCGATGGGGTTCCTGACCGACCCGATCAGGCTGGTGTCGATCTGGGAAGGCGGGATGTCGTTCCACGGCGGGCTGGCTGGCGTGGCGCTCGCGGTGTGGCTGTTCTGCCGGAAGAACAAGCTGTCGCTGCTTCCCGTTGCCGACGTCTGTGCGGTGGTGGCTCCGATCGGATTGTTCTTCGGTCGCATCGCGAATTTCATTAACGGCGAGTTGTGGGGGAAGCCGACGGATGTTCCATGGGCGATGGTGTTTCCGCGCGGCGGCGATGTAGCTCGCCATCCGAGTCAGTTGTACGAAGCCGCACTGGAAGGTGTCGTGCTGTTCCTCCTGCTGCAATTTGCGCTGCGGCGTCTTAACTTTCAGGAGCGCCCCGGTCTGCTGACCGGCTTATTCTTTCTCGGCTATGGCCTGTTCCGCTTCTTCGTCGAGTTCTTTCGCGAGCCGGACGGGCCGTTTCTCGGCTGGTTCTCGATGGGCATGGCGCTTTCCATTCCGCTGTGGCTCGCGGCCGGCGCCTTTCTGTGGATCGCGTTGCGGCCGCATGTGAACGGGCGCGCATGACAGCGCTGCGCGATCGCATCGCGGCGCTGATCGCGAGCCAGGGGCCCATCTCGATCGCGGAATATATGACGTTGGTGCTCCCCGCTTACTACGCGACACGCGATCCGCTTGGCGCGAAGGGCGACTTCATCACGTCACCGGAAGTAAGCCAGATGTTCGGTGAGCTGATCGGGTTGTGGCTCGCGCAGGCCTGGCACGATCAGGGCAAGCCGGCGCGGCCGTTGCTTGTCGAGATGGGGCCAGGCCGCGGCACGCTGATGGCGGATGCGCTGCGTGCGATGAAGTTGATGCCGGAACTGCGCGACGCGGTGGAGGTCGTGCTGGTCGAGACCAGTCTTGTTCTGCGCAAAGTGCAGGAAGGCACGCTGAGAGAGAGCAGCGTGCCTGTACGTTGGGCCGACAGCTTCGAGGACGTGCCGCGCAACCGGCCACTACTTCTCGTCGCCAATGAGTTCTTCGATGCGCTGCCAATCCGGCAATACGTGAAAACCGATCGCGGCTGGTGCGAACGCATGGTGATGCTGGATGCACGAGGCGAGCTTGGTTTTGGCATCGCGCCGGTCGCCATCGGCGCGGGCCTCGTGCCGCGTGATGGCGCGCCGCTCGGAGCCGTCTACGAGACATCGCCACCGGGCGACGCGCTGGCAGAAGAGATCGGTTTTCGGATTGCGCATGATGGTGGCGCAGCACTTGTCATCGACTACGGCTATGGTGCGGACGCCGGATTTGCCGAGACTTTGCAGGCCGTGAAGAGTCACAGCTTTACCGACGTGCTGATCGATCCGAGTGCGAGCGATCTGTCGGCCCATGTCGATTTCGCGGCGCTCGCGTCCGCGGCGCGGCGTGGCGGTGCGTCGGTCGCAGGACCTGCCTCACAAGGCGATTTCCTTGACGGGCTCGGCATCCGGCACCGCGCCGATGCTCTTGCAAATGTACGTGGCGCTGACCCAGAGAAAATCTACCGGCAGGTCGCACGCCTGATCGATGACGACCAGATGGGAACGCTGTTCAAGGTGATCTCCATCCTTCCACCCAACGCACCGAAACCTCCGGGACTGTGATGCTGCGCCTGCAAGCCGACACTTTGAAAGACGTGCGCCACGGGTTCTTCGGCCGTACCGGCGGCGTGTCGGAAGGTGTGTTCGCCTCACTGAACTGCGGGCCGGGTTCGGGCGACGATCCGGAGCGCGTCCACGAGAATCGTCGTCGTGTGCAGTCCACGCTCGGAAGCAGAACGCTGCTCAGCAACTACCAGGTCCACAGTGCTGAAGCTGTGATCGTCTTGGC
>DASZCC010000362.1:0-4055 GCA_035943485.1 Rhizomicrobium sp.
AACATCGAGGTTCACACCAACTCCGAGATCGTCGGTCTCACCGGCGAGAATGGAGTCCTGAACTGTGTGCGTTGGCGCGACCACAATGAACATACCGAAGGCGAGCGGCCGGTGAGCCATGTGTTCCTGTTCATCGGCGCCGATCCGACGACCAACTGGCTATCGACCTGCGATGTGACGCTCGATGACAAGGGCTTCGTCTGCACGAACGGCAAACGCCCGCTGGAGACAAGTCATCCCGGTGTGTTTGCGATCGGTGATATCCGCTCCGGGTCGGTCAAACGCGTCGCCGCCGCGGTGGGCGAGGGCGCGCAGGTCGTCGCCTCGCTGCACGGCTTTCTTGCCGAACAGGACGCAAAGACCAAGGAGCCCGCGTGATGGCCGACACCTGTTCGCATCTCGGCACGATCAAGACCGTCACGCCGAGCGCGCTGGGCTGCGAGGAGTGTCTGAAGATCGGTGCGCAATGGGTGCACCTGCGGCTGTGCCGCACCTGTGGTCATGTCGGATGCTGCGACAGCTCGCCGAACCGCCACGCGACCAAGCACTTCCATCAGACGAAGCATCCGATCATCGAGGGTTACGACCCGCCGGAAGGCTGGGGCTGGTGCTATGTCGACGAGCTGATGCTCGACCTCGGCAAGAATACGACACCGCAACGCGGCCCGATTCCGCGATACGTCTAAGCCCAGGCGGGACCCGCTACCGTCGCGCTGAATACGCCGAGCTCGACCATCCGCTTGATGTCGGCGCTGGCGGACAAGCCCCATGGCCCGACTTTCAGTCCGGCTTCGCGCGCGGCAGCGATCGTCGTCTCGTCCACCTCGGAGTGATAGGGCGACCATTCCTCGCCGCCGTGCGCCTTGATTGCGGCGAAGACCGAGCCGCCGTGATCGCGCGGATCACATCCGTCCGTCCAGGGCGAGCTGCCGTCGGCCAGATGCTTTACCTGATGCTGGAGCTGCGGCGGCACGGTGAGGTGCGCGGTTGCGATCGTCGGCAGGCGTGCCCGCGCAAGGCGCAGAACCTTCCAGTCGAACGCGATGATCTTGGTATGCGCGGCATAGTCAGCCGAGTCGATCTCATCCATCACCGCCGACGTAATCGCTTCCGCGCTTGAAGAGTCGGCCGGATCCTGCGGATCGGTCTTGATCTCGATGTAGAACAGCCGCTTCGGGCCACCTGTCGCATTGAGGACCTCGAACAGGTCGCGCAGCGCCGGGACGCGAACGCCATCAAGCTGCTTGCGATGCGGATAGCGTTCGAAATGCGATGAACCGGGCCGCCAACTTCCGACGTCGTAGCGTTGCAACTCGTCAAACGTCATATCCTTGATGGGCACACTGCGCTCGGCGAGCCATTCGCCGTTCAGCCGCGTCGAGCCGCGCGAGAGCCGGTAATCGTGGTGCGCTACCACGACGCCGTCCGCGGTCAACTGCACGTCGATCTCGATACCATCGACCGGCGCGACCATGCATTCGCGCGCGCCTTCGAGGCTGTTGTCCGGCCAGACGCCATAGCCGGTCGCGCCGGCCACAATCAGTGTCTTGTTGATCATTTCGGCAAGGTGCCATTCGTTTGCGACGGATGCAAAACACCGCACGGAAGTTGCACCACGCGCGATTGTCCTGGCTGTTTATGTCGTCCGCCAAAGCGCATTCAGGACGGCTTTCCGGTATCTTGTCCGTGCAACACACGCGGAATCGCCATGCCCCCCAAAGCCGTCCGCTCCGCACTCGACCTCATCGGCAACACGCCCCTGCTTGAGCTCACGCATTTCGACATTGGGCCGTGCCGCTTGTTTGCGAAACTCGAGAGTCAGAACCCCGGCGGCTCGATCAAGGATCGCATTGGCCTGTCGATGATCGAGGCGGCCGAGAAGAACGGCAAGCTCAGACCCGGCGGCGTGATCGTGGAGGCGACGGCGGGAAACACCGGGCTCGGCCTCGCGCAGGTTGCCGTCCTCAAAGGTTATCGCCTGATCCTCGTCGTGCCGGACAAGATGGCACGGGAGAAGGTGCAGCACCTTCGCGCACTGGGCGCCGATGTGCGCCTCACGCGCTCCGACGTCGGCAAGGGTCATCCCGACTACTATCAGGACATGGCCGAACGCATCGCGACCGAGATGCAAGGCTACTTCGTGAACCAGTTCGCGAACCCTGCGAACCCGCTTGCGCATGAGACGACAACCGGCCCCGAAATATTCGAGCAGATGGACCATGACGTCGATGCCGTGGTTTGCGGCGTCGGGTCCGGCGGCACGCTGACAGGCCTGGGCCGCTTCTTCGCCAAGGCTTCGCCCAAGACGCAGATGGTGCTGGCCGATCCCGTCGGATCTATCCTCGCGCCACTCGTGAACACAGGAGAGACGATCAAACCCGGTTCATGGACGGTCGAAGGCATCGGCGAGGACTTCGTGCCGCCGAACTGCGATTTGAAGCTGGTGAAAAAGGCCTACGCGATCTCCGACAAGGAGAGCGTGGAAGCCGCGCGCGAGCTGCTGTCGAAAGAGGGCATCCTCGCTGGCTCATCGTCAGGAACGCTGCTGGCGGCAGCACTCAAATATTGCCGCGAGCAGACGCAGTCGAAGCGCGTCGTCACGCTGGTCTGCGACAGCGGCAACAAATATCTCTCCAAGGTGTTCAACGATCACTGGGTCGCGGAGCAGGGGCTCTCGCAGTCCAAGCTCAACGGCAATCTCACCGATCTGATCTCACGCCGCTTCGACACAGGTGCGACCGTGACCGTCGGCCCCGAGGATACACTGCTCACCGCCTATCACCGCATGCGTGCCGCCGACGTCTCGCAGCTCCCGGTGCTGGTCGAACGCAAACTGGTCGGCATCATCGACGAGAGCGACATCCTGAAGATCATCGACAGCACGGACACGCCAAATGCCGGCCGGTTCGCCGCGCATGTGAAGGACGCCATGACGGCCGCGCCGCGCACGCTGCCGGTCAACGCACCCTTGAAGGCCCTGCTGCCGATCTTCGAAAGCAACGAGGTGGTTCTGGTCTGCGATGGTGATACCTTTGTGGGGCTTCTCACCCGTATCGACCTCATCAACCACATCCGGCTGCATCCATGACCGATCAGAAGAACCGCCTCGCCTTCTCGACGCGCACGATCCACGCCGGTCAGCACCACGATCCCTCCACCGGCGCGGTGATGGTGCCGATTTACGCGACGTCGACCTACGCGCAGGAAAGCCCCGGCGTTCACAAGGGCTATGAGTATTCACGCAGCCAGAACCCGACGCGCATGGCCTTCGAGCGCTGCATCGCCGATCTTGAGAGCGGCAGCGACGGCTACGCTTTTGCCTCGGGCCTTGCCGCCATCAGCACGATCCTCGAGCTGCTGGATTCCGGGTCGCACATCATCGCGAGCGACGATCTGTATGGCGGTTCGTTCCGGCTATTCGACAAGGTACGCCGCCGGTCTGCTGCGCTGGAATTCTCCTTCGTCGACATGACGAGCACGGCCGCTGTCGAGGCGGCGATCCGACCCAACACGCGCATGATCTGGGTCGAGACGCCGACCAATCCGCTGCTCAAGCTTGCCGATCTCGCCGGCATCGCGGCGCTAGCGAAGAAGCGCGGCCTGCTGACTGTGGCCGACAACACATTCGCGAGCCCCTATGTGCAGCGGCCGCTCGAGCACGGCATCGACATCGTCGTGCATTCAACGACCAAATACCTGAACGGTCATTCGGACGTCGTGGGCGGTTGTGCGGTGACCAACAACGCCGACATCGCGCAGCGCCTGAAATTCCTGCAGAACGCGATCGGCGCCATCGCAGGACCGTTCGACTCGTTCCTCGCCCTGCGCGGCCTGAAGACGCTTGCGCTGCGCATGGAGCGGCACTGTTCGAATGCGCTGAAGATCGCGCGCTGGCTGGAGGCAAGTCCGAAGATCGGACGCGTGATCTATCCCGGCCTCGAGAGCCATCCGCAATATGCGCTGGCCAAGAAGCAGATGGCGGCTTTTGGCGGCGTGATTTCCACCGAGATCAGGGGCGACCTCGCATCGGCAAAGCGCTTTCTCGAACGCACCAG
>DASZCC010000363.1:0-2304 GCA_035943485.1 Rhizomicrobium sp.
TTTCACGTCGGCCATGAGGCTTCTCTAATGTGATTCGCGCGCGGCCAAACTATCGAGGCGTATCCTCGCGGCAGGCATTTCGCGGCCATGCGGCGCCAGCACGCGCTCCAGCAGAAAATGAGCTGTGAGTTGCAGGCCGGCTGCAATGTCCGCGAGGTCCGGGTCAGCATTCTGCGAGCCCAGGAGATAGCCCGGCAGCAAAAACAGCCGGTCCTTGTAGGGCTCACCAGCTTCGCGTGAGACGGCACGGCCGGAACGCGGCGAGACATAGATCAAATCTTCCGTCGCACCAGTCGAAGCGCAGCGCGAGAGATCAAGGCCGAACCCGAGGGCGTCGAGCAATCCCGCCTCCCATCGCACATATAACGGTCCCCAGTGCTCGATACTGTCTTCCCGCATGGCATCGAGCAGAATTTGTCCAGCCTCGAACACTTCAGCGTGCGCTTCCCGCTCCGGCATTGCGGCCGAGATCACAGCGGCGAAAGCATTGAGACCGGTGAGCGCTTCGCGGCTTTCCAGCATGTCGCCGGCGCGTGCCTGTGCGAGCTCCGGCGTAAAGCTTCCCAGATGTTCATTCAGCCGCGCCCGCCAGTGCAGGTGGAGTGTGTTGCCGGGCTGCAGGATCGGCTTCATGCGCCGCGATGCACCGCCACGTACGAGTCCCATATGCCGACCGTGATCGCGTGTCAGCGCCTCAAGGATTGCGCCGGTTTCCCCGTGCGGCCGCACGGAGAGCACGATGCCATCGCAGGTCCATTCCATGATCTTCCTTGCCATTGCCGGAGGCGGCACCGCAACATCTTAGTCGATCGACGGAGAGACCCCATGAAACGCATTGCTTTCGCCATCGCCCTGCTGCCACTGACGGCGCACGCCTCAACAAGCGACGCCTGGGCGGATCTCGGCAAAGCATCGCGCAAAGCTTGCTCGGTTCAGATCCGGAAAATCGCGGGCAAGGCGAAGGTTGATACGCTGGACGGCATCGTCACCGGCATCGGTGGCAACGGCGACCAATATTACGGCGTGCTGATGAACGGCGACAATCAGGGCTTCCCGGTCCGCTTCCTGTGCCTCTACGACAAGCGGAGCAAAAAGGCACAGGCGAGCGAGATCACCGAGCCCTAGTCACTTCTCGTCAGGCGGATATTCAAGGCCCATCTCGCGATAGTGTTCGCGCTTCTCGGCCCAGTCCTCGCTGACCTTCACGAACAGGAACAGGTGAACGCGACGCTCGAATAACTCTTCTAGTTCCTTGCGCGCCATCTCGCCGATCAGCTTGATCGTGGCGCCGCCTTTTCCAAGCACGATCGCCTTCTGGCCGTCGCGCTGGACGAAGATCGTCTGGTCGATCTTCACGGAGCCGTCCTTGCGCTCCTCCCACTTCTCGGTCTCGACCGTGGAGGCGTAGGGAAGCTCGTCGTGCAGGCGGAGATAGATCTTCTCGCGCGTGATCTCGGCCGCCAGCAGGCGCGACTGGATGTCGGCGACCTGATCTTCGGGATACAGCCACGGTCCTTCCGGCATGCGCTCAGCGACCCATGTCCGCAGGTCACTCACACCATCGCCCTTGAGCGCGGAGATCATGAACACCTGCTCGAACAAACCCTGCGTATTGAACTTTTCGATCAGCGGCAGCAGATCGGTGCGCTTCATGCCGTCTATCTTGTTCAGGACTAGCGCCGCCTTCCTATTGTCGGTCTTCAGCGCTTCGACGATCGCATCGGTATCCCGCGCTGCATGTCCGTTCGGGCTGGCCGTAAGTTCGGCCGCGTCGACGAGAAGCACCACCGCGTCGGCATCGGCCGCACCCGCCCAGGCCGCGTTAACCATCGCGCGGTCGAGGCGGCGGCGCGGCTTGAAGATGCCCGGCGTGTCGACGAAGACGATCTGCGTCTCGCCCGACATCGCGACGCCGCGCACCGACATGCGGGTCGTCTGCACCTTGGGCGTGACGATGGCGACCTTTGAGCCGACGAGCGCATTCACAAGCGTCGACTTGCCCGCGTTGGGAGCACCAATGATCGCAGCGAAGCCGGCGCGCGTCATGGCGCGACCTTGGCGAGCATCAGACGCGCCGCGTCCTGCTCGGCCTCGCGCTTCGAAGCGCCCTCGCCCGTTTCAGATTCCTGGTTCGTCACGTTCACGCGCACCCAGAAACGCGGCGCATGATCGGGGCCTTCGCGGCGGATGAGTTCATAGACCGGCGCCGCCGCGCCACGGCCGCGGGCCTGCGCCCATTCCTGAAGCGTCGTCTTCGGATCGCGCATGTCGCTGCTGAGCGAAGCCGTCTCGCCGTCCCAGTAG
>DASZCC010000364.1:0-8257 GCA_035943485.1 Rhizomicrobium sp.
CCGAGCCGCTCCAGCGCGCCTTGCCGATAGCCTTGCGTGAACACATCCACTTCGCGGACCAGATCGCGCAGACGCGTCCGCCCCTCGTCAGTCGCGAGATCAACGAACGCGGCGCGTTTGCCGTGCCCAGTGTCGCTGACGAAGTAGGGCACCGAAGGCAGATTGGGCGACGAGATCACCATCACATCGGCGCCGTATTGCGCGAGCGTCCGTCCGCAGGTCGGACCTGCCAGAACTCGCGTGAGATCCAGCACACGGACACCGGAGAGCGGCGCGTCGCCACCCCGCGCGAACGGCTCCGGCCTGCTGTCGCCGATCCGTATCACCTCGACGACAGGATGCGTGGCGACGGCACGCCCTTGTTCCGATGCATCCCACTCTTCGGGCGTGCGGGCCATGGCGGCACAGGCGCCCGCCGCCGCCACCGCGTTCTCGAAGTCCAGCGCATCCCACTTCGCCATTGTCGCGTTAACCGCGTCTTCGGTATCGGGGCAGTCGAGTACCTTGAGCAGGCGCTTCGTGCTCTCCGGAAAACTCGGATGCAGGAAGACGTAACGGCCGTCACGTGTGCGCTTGAAGCCGTTGGCGTGTGTGTTGGCCGCAGCAGCCTGGCCTACCAGCGGCGGCGCCTTATTCGGATCCTCGAACTTCTGGAGCAGGAAACCGACGAGACCGGCGGCCGCCTCGCGCGTGCCGACCTCCACTGTCTGCGTCTGGCCGGAGCGCAAGGTCCAGATGTCGGCCGCGATGGTGGCGCCGGCTGCGATTGCGGCGGCAGCGGCTTCGTCCGCATGGAAGCGCGTCTTCATTGCGCGCTCTTCGTTCCGGATCGTGACGAAGCCCGGGCTCTCCCGCCCGGCAAGACGCATCAGCTGGGCGAGGGCGGTATCGGCGACATTTTTCATCCGCCCAGAATAGCGCAAAACCGGCAGCCCGCGAGGCGGGCCGCCGGCCGCCGGACGTCAGTGATGATCGCCGTGATGATGCGCGTGCGCCTTGCTGGCTTCTGCGCCATGATGGGCGGCGTGAGCGCCATGGCCGGTTGCGCTGTGGGCGTGATGCGCGGCTGTCTCGTGATCGTCTTCTTCATAGTGACGGGCAGCTTCGCGATGATGTTTCGCAGCCTTCTCGTGATGATCGGCGGCGTGCGTGTGATGTTCGCTTGCGGGATGCTTTTGCGACATGGACGTTCTCCGTCTTGTGCCACCGGCCCGTTGCCGATGTGTCGCGATTAGACGGCTGGCCCGCGAAGGATCGGTGTCAGATTTGATGCAGCGACTCCACGTTCCTGCACCGATTGCGTGACGCCGTGTGTGTCTCCGCCGGTTCGCGATCGGGACTCCAGATCGCGGATTATCCTGTTGTACCAGATCGCAACGGCCTCGGCGGTAATGGATGTATCGTCCGGCGCTGTAATGCTTCGCACGTCATGACCCTGATTGATGATCAGAACGGCCTGCGCCAGCGCAATTTCCCGGCTGGTCGCTGAGTGGTCGCGGAACACCGCGCCGTCGATGCAACGTTCGTACTCGATGACCCAGTTCACAGTCGGTACCTGCACTTTTCGCGTTGGCGCGGCCACAATCAGCGCTGCCCCAACAGATGACCAATTGCTACGACTGTTCGCGCGCATTAACCATGTTTTGGTGCAATGTTATCATTTCAGCGCCGTCGTGTAGTATTGCCCGTATTGATTTGGTTGTGTTGAGGGGCTAACGCCATGAATCTCTTTAAATCGCTGTTCGCAACTGCCGCGCTTCTGACCTTCGGGATCGGTGCCGCCAGTGCGGGAACGATCATCGTGCCGGGCACGTCCAATCCCTTCCTCGCCGGCGCCTCCATCGGCAACTCGGTGAACAATGGCGATACCGATTCCTTCGCAGCCGATGCTCCGCCGAGCATCGACGTGACACCGGGCCAGACATTCTCGGTTCTCGGCGTGACGGGATTGGTAAGCAACGGACCCTGCTGCGCACTGGTCGGCCCAAACGGTGGCGCAGGGATTGGCTCGTCGCCTTTCACGGCGAACGGTTTCACCGCGCTGGTTCAGTCCTATTCAAACCTGCCAATCAACAGCCTGATCGGCGTGTTCTATGGCCCGAACCCGGCTGACCCTGGTGTCGACACCGTGTTCGAGATCGGATCGGGTCCGGCAAGCTTTATCGTGCCGACAGGTGCGACGAAACTCTTCCTCGCGACCGTTGACGGTTACCAGTGGAACAACAACGAAGGCGCATTCACGGTTTCCTATACGCTTGGTGGCGTGCCTGAACCCGCCGCCTGGATCGTGATGCTGACGGGCTTTGGCATGCTCGGCTTTGGATTGCGCAGGATCGGCGCCGTCGCCACGGCCTGAACTCCAGGTCATATACTGAGCGCGTAAACGGTGGCCCTGGTGCCACCGTTTTTGTTTGTGCGCGATCGCCAAATGGCGCGCCAGCCCGGTGCCCTTTACGCAAAATCTCCAGCTAGATGCGCGCAATTAACCATACTTAGAAAAATAAGGATCGAGCGCTGCCCGTCGCTATGGCGCGTTCAGCCAAGCACGCCAGATTTTGCTCAACACAATCAATGTATGCCGAGAGTTCCCGACACAAATCTGTCTGGTTAACTTGAATTGACACGTTTTGGCACACGCATATCGTCCTGCCGGTCGCTTGACTCGGTGTCGGCGCGAATGAACGGGGAAGAAACATGAAGAGAATTGCTACTGCAGCCGCGCTTGCGGTCGGCCTTTCCGTCGTAACAGCGGGCAGCGCGAATGCGGGCGCCCTCTTGGGTGAACTTTGGCTTGTCAGTGATGCACAAGCTGGCGATGCCGGTACGGTTCCAGGTGGATCGCCCGACGCCACATTCAATCCTGGCGCGATCGACTACGAATCCGGGATTGGCGGCTACACGATCGGCGGCTTTTTGAACAACCCGACTTTCTCGAACCAATCTGCCAACTTCATCTCGAATGGCGGAGCCGGTGCCAGTGCGGATGATATATTTCTCCGCATTACGGGCACGATCGGTCTTCAGGCAGGCATCAACTCCTTCATTCTCGGACACGATGATGGAGCAGTGCTGACGATCGCCGGCATCAATGGTGGCGCACCTGTGCTGAACGCGCCGGGACCGACGTCGCTTGATGAATCCGCTTTCGACGTTTCCAACCCGGGCGCGGCCGGAAACTTCAATTTCGTGCTGACGTATGCCGAGTGCTGCGGTCCGCCGTCTGATCTCGTGTTCAAGATCAATGACGTGTCCGTCGGTGGCGGCGCACCCGAGCCGGCTGAGTGGGCCATGCTGCTCGTTGGCTTCCTCGGCATTGGGTCGGCGGCGCGCTATGCGAGCCGCAGGAATATCGTGTCTCTCCAAGCCTAGGTTCGATGAACAAGAATTGAGAGCGGCGCCCTTCGGGCGCCGCTTTTTTTTGCCGTCGCTCGCGCCAAGTTGGAAACGCCAGACCAAGACTCACGTGGCGGTGAAACCGCTCTGACCCAACTGCTCCCGTGCTCTCACAGCGCACGACGGTACATGATCGCGGTCATCGTTCCGGTCCCACACACGCAGTTTGCATTATCAACGCGGCGTAAGTAATTGATGGCATTGGCGGGGATGGGTGGCCGAGCGGTTTAAGGCACCGGTCTTGAAAACCGGCGTGGCGGCGACGTCACCGTGAGTTCGAATCTCACCCCATCCGCCACCCCCTCGACTTCGTGCTAAGATGGAGTCGGTCGCATTGCCGGCCAAAGGGGAAACGCCATGAAAACAGTATTTGCCGCCGCGTTCGCCGCGGCTCTAATCACGGCCACTCCGTCGTTCGCGATGGAGGTGATCAAGGCTTCCAGCTGGGACGACTATGTCGCCAAGGTTAAGTGCGATCAGGTGAAGCCCTTGCCGGACGGGCGTTGGGTCGGGAAGCCGCCTGCGCTTGTCGGCGGCCAGCTTTATGCCGATGCACTGCCGTTGAGCGACGACCAGGGCGCTACACTCAAGAAGAAGTGCGCTGCTCCCGCAACACCGTAGTTTCGGGTACGGTCAGTTCTCTCGCGCCGGCGCATCCGGGTACCAGAGATAGCGGTGCAAGATGTATTTCGGCCGGTCGCGCGGCGGAAGGCCCGCGTGCGGAAACAGCCAGAGCGGCGGAAACACTACGATCCGCCCTGGTGCCGGTGTGACGGTAAGACCGAGTCCGGGAAAGATGGTTTCGCCGCCGCCGGGATCGTTGAGATAGAGGATGGCGGTAAGGAAGCGGCGGCTCTCCTCCGACGTCATCACGTCGACATGCGGGGGAAACTTGTCGTCGCCGCCGGGCAGGTAGCGCTTTAGGCGGATCTTCTCGGCGTCGACTGTCTTCGGCCAATATGGGCCGACGTCGAGCGCCTCCCAATATTGCCGAATACACGCCATCATGATGGCGAAGGTTTCGCTTTCCACGTCCGGCCAGTGCCGGCTGACATTCAGCTCGACGAACTTGAAAGCGCGCTCGAGCGGCGTGCGTTCGTGGAGGTCGGGTGCAGCCTCGAAGCGGTCGATCAGCCGCTGGCAGCGCGCGGGTGAAAGCGTGCCGTCATATGTCTTCACGTAGTCGGAAAGCGACCTGGCCAAGCGGCATCCCCGTTATGGAGAATACGTGGCCGAACCAGGTTCGCTCGTCAAACTGAAGTTGCGTGCCGATCAGGGCTGGTTGCTGCCATGGCCCGTCGTGTCGATGCCGCCGTAGGTCGACACACCGCTGCCTGCGTCCGGCGCATTGCCGTTCGGATGGGCGGCCCATTCGGCGCGCGTGTGGCACTCGGGCTTCGGCATGATGAACGAGCCAGTCGGCGGCGCCTTGCGATGGCAGATGAGCTGGTCCGGATTGTCGGTGGCGGCCGGCGGCGTGGTGCTTGTCGTCGTTGTGGCGGGATCGGCTAGGGCGGGAAGAGCTGCACAGACAAACGCTACAGTAAGAAGGATACGCATGATTGCTCCAGTTTTGACCTGCCGATTTTACGGGCACTGGACGTAAGCAACACTCACAATTTGTACAAGATTGTCGCGGCGCACAGTTTGCCGCATAGAACCAATTGTTCAGACGATAGGTTCCTCGAACATCAGTGCGCGGACGTAACGTGAGGGGGCGGATCCGTACGACAACACTTTATCGTGATACGCCTTCAACGCGAAGCCGCCGCGGCGCTCGGCTTCGGCGCGCATCGCGTCATGTTCCATCCGTCCGACGAAATAGGTTGAGAGCTGTGTGGAACTCAACTGCGCGCGGACCCATTTGCCGGCGGCTTCGCGTTCTGCCTGGAATGCCGTCACCGTCAACATCTTCATCACGTCGTCGCGGCTCAAGCCGTCGACATGGATGGCCTGGTCGATGATCGCGTTGACGACGGTGCGCAGAAAGACCTTGAGCTGCACGAGACGGTAGAGCGGATCGTGATTGCGGAAGCCTTCGACCGCCATCAGATTCTCGGCATACACAGCCCAACCTTCGACGAACGAACCCGATCCCAGCACCGCACGCAGCACGGATGGGCAGGCATTGGAGTGCCATAGCTGCACATAGTGGCCGGGCATCGCCTCATGCACAGTGACGTCGGCGATGCCGCGATTGTTGTACTCGCTGAGGAACGAAACGGTTTGCTCCGCCGTCCAGTCATCGGGGATGGGCGAGACGTCGTAGAAGGTCTTCATACCCTTATCGAGCGGGCCAGGCGGATCGCAATATGCGACAGCCACGCCGCGCGCGAACTCCGGCATGATGATGACGTCGACCGGCGCGTCGGGCAGGGTGATGAGATCCTTCTGGCGCACGAAGTCGGTGGCGTCCGCGAGTGTCCGTTTTGCAGTCTCGACGACCTTGTCGCGTGCGGGACGATCAGCATAGGCAATATCGAGAGCCGCCTGGATGACAGCCTGCTGCTGGTCGTTGCTGGGCGCATCCGGCATTGGCGGTGTGCCGGCATGGCCGGCGAGTGCCTGCCGCGCCGCTTCGTACATCTGCGCGCGCACGGCGATGACGGCGGCGTCCGCCTTCGCGCGTATCTCGCGCCGTGACATCGGTGAATTGAGTGTGAAGGCGAGCTTGGCGTCGAACCGCTTCGCACCGATACGAAACTCGCCCTTGGCGCTCGGTACGAGCGTCTTGTCGAGCCAGGTCTGCTGGTCGGCGCAGGCCTTGCGCAGCGTCTCTGCCGCGTCGTGCAGGCGTGCCTGCTGTTTCGCGTCGAGCGTTCCCGCAAGCGGCAGGATCATGCTGTCGACGACTTCCATCACGCCGCCACCCTGTTTGGCGACCGTCTGCGCATGGATTAGCGGCACGCGCGAGAGGATGAGCGCGGCGCGCATCTGCTGGAACAGGATTGGTATGCGAGCCATGCGCGAAATCGCGGCGTCGATGCGGACCGGCAGCGGCGCGAATTCGCGCGCGACGAGCAGGTAGAGCGAATTGCCGGCGAGCGCCGAATAGATCTGCGGATCCCAGGCCCAGCTTTGCTGCTCGTCCTCGTCCCAGATGAGATAGCCGAGCTGGTTAGCCAGGATCGCCGCGTCGACCTGGTTGTCGCGCGACAGCTTCGAACGGTCGAGCGCGTTGAGTTCGGTGAGCAGGCCCTGCCAGAGCTGGCGGCGCGCCAGCCGTCCTGCCGGGCTCATATCGTCAATGTCGCCATCGAAGCGGTGATCGCCGGTCTGTGTCGCCGTCACCGGTTGCAGCCGCAGATAGCCGTCCAGCCATCGCGCGGAGAGTTTCTGGAAGGCATCGTCCGCATCGGATGCAGCCAGGACAGGCGAGACGAGGGCAGTGGCGCCCATCAGGGCGAGCGTCGTGCGGCGGGAAAAGTCGAGCATGGGACCTGTTGGGCAGAAAGCGCCCGACAGTCGGCTGTCGGTGGCCGCCGATCAAGTAGCGTGGTCGTCAGTGCACAAAAAGATGAGGCGCTCATGCCCGAAGACTGGCGAGCATCGAATAGACGATCAGATTATGAAACGGCGTGATCACGGCAATGTAGAGCTTTCCAAGCGTGATCTTCCGCCAGACAAGCGTCGTGACGCTCACGAGTTCGCCCGCATCGTCATTGCGCACGCCGATCACGACCCGGAAATCCAGATGGCGGTCGTCGAAGCCAAGCACGACCTGGCTGGGCGATTTCGCGAGCACCGGGAAGAATCCGATGGTCTCGATCGACCCCATCGCGTGATGCGAGGTCTTGAGCCCGAAGAGGCTGACGACGCCATTTCGGATTGTCATGAGCGCGCGGACCCAGGGCGGGAAGTGGCCGAGTGTCCGGCGGGCTGCATCGATCGCGGTCAGGCCGCGCTCCGCGATGTGCAGCTGATAGCAGTCCGCCCAGTCGGCTCGCGGCAACGCGGGATGCGGCAGGCTGACCTTGACCTTCACGGGTTTCGCACGGTCCGGCATGTATCGAGTGTAGCACGCCCGAAAAACTGGCGGCAGGCGATGTGCTTACCTATGCTTCTCGTTGATCCGGAGATTGATTCGCGCATGTTTCAGGTGGCACGCCGATTGGGCGCGATTGCCTCGCTTGGGGCCCTTGTCGCGGCCTGCGCAACGACGCTGCCGGCAAGCAACAACGTCTCCGTGCCGCCCAACGCCGGCATCTACAAGGTCGGCATCCCCTATCAGATTCAAGGCACCTGGTATTATCCCAAGGAGCAGCCGGATTACGACGAGACCGGCATCGCGTCGTGGTATGGCCCCACCTTCTACGGCAAGCACACCGCGAACGGCGAAGTGTTCGACGCGAATGCGCTGACGGCGGCGCATCGCACCCTCCCGATGCCGGTCAATGTCCGGGTCACCAATCTCGACAATGGCCACTCAATCGTAGTGCGGGTGAACGACCGTGGCCCGTTCGCCAAGGGGCGCATCATCGATCTGTCCGAACATGCCGCTGAGCTTCTGGGCTACAAGCAAGCCGGTACCGCCAAGGTGCGCGTGACGTTCGTGGCGCGCGCCGATCTGGGTGATGGCCGGCCGCCGCCATCCGACACGCCGCCCGAGATTGCATCGGCCGTGCCCGCCGCGCCGACCGGTGTCGTGGCGTCGAACGATCTGGCGCCTGTGCCAGGGACGACCGTCGCACCCGAGCCGGCAGCGACGGCGATCACCGCCAAGCCTCTGCCCACGCCACTCGCGCCGACTGCCGACACGGCGGTCGCCACGCAGCCTACCGGCATCGTCTCCGAAGTTCCGGTGCCCACTGCGACACATCTATACGTGCAGGTCGGCGTGTTCTCGGCCTACAGCAACGCAGCG
>DASZCC010000365.1:0-4540 GCA_035943485.1 Rhizomicrobium sp.
TCATGACATGGCTGAAGCCGGATGAGGTGCAAATGTGTTCGACGGCGCTTGCGAGTTCGGCGGCACATGTCACGCCGTTGTTGGTGCCGATGTTGAAATGCGGCAGCAGCCCGTCGAACAGGCGCGGCACGTGTGACCTTATCGAATGAGCGTCGTACAGAACGACCTTGCTGTGACGCTGGCGCAGCCGCGCGATCTCGGCGGCGATCGCGGCGTGATAGGGAACAAAGTATTCCGCGCGCCGTACTGCGATCTGATCCGCGTCGGGCTCCTGTCCTGCCCGATAGAGTGGCTGGCCGTCGAATGTGGTCGTCGGGCACAGCTCTGTCGTCGCCTGTCCGGGATAAAGCGATGCACCGGAGGGATCGCGGTTCACGTCGATGACGCTGCGCGAGATCGTGGTGCGGACAGTAGTGGCCCCGAGATGGCGGGCGAAGGCGTAGAGGCGATCCACCCACCAGTCGGCATCCTTGCGCGCAAGCCAGGGCGATACGAAGCCGGCTTCGAGGGACGCAGGAATGTCCGTGCCCGTGTGGGGAAAGCTGACGATCAGCGGCGCGTCGCCACGATGAATCTCGACGAAGCTCATGGCGCCGTCTCACAGATAGCGGGCAGCTCGATACCGGCTACCGCGTGCGTGACTGCGCCCGAACGCACGAGCGCGATCGCCTCCTGCATGTCGGGGTGGAGATAGCGGTCGTCACTTAATGCCGTCACGCGTGTGCGCAGAAGTGCGCGCACCGCTTCCAGCGCCGCGCTCGATTTCATCGTGCCGTGGAAATCGCAGCCCTGCGCCGCCGCAAGAAGCTCGATGCCGACGATTGCGAACACATTCTCGCACATGGGCAGAAGCCGCCGCGCGCCGTGAGCCGCCATCGAGACGTGATCCTCCTGATTGGCCGATGTCGGAATGGAGTCGACGCTGGCGGGATAGGCCCGCTGCTTGTTCTCCGAGACGAGGGCGGCCGCCGTCACCTGGGGCATCATGAAGCCGGAGTTCAGGCCGGGCTTGGGCGTGAGGAATGCCGGCAGGCCCGAGAGCGCCGGGTCAACGAGCATCGCCACGCGGCGCTCGGTCAGCGAGCCGATCTCGCACAGCGCGATCGCGATCATGTCGGCGGCGAATGCGACGGGCTCGGCGTGGAAATTGCCGCCGGACAGCGCCTCGTCGGTGTCGGCGAAGATCAGCGGATTGTCCGACACACCATTCGCCTCGATCGCCAGCGTGTTGGCTGCCTGGCGCAGCATGTCGAGCACCGCGCCCATCACCTGCGGCTGGCAGCGCAGGCAGTAGGGGTCCTGGACGCGCGGGTCCTCCGTCAGATGCGACGCGCGAATGGCGGAGCCGGCCATCAGGGCACGCAACGCATCGGCGGTTTCGATCTGCCCGCGATGGCGGCGCAGCGCCTGGATGCGCGGATCAAACGGCGTGTCCGAACCTTTCGCCGCTTCCGTCGACAACGCACCCGTCACCAGCGCGGCCTGGAACAGCGTCTCGGCTTCGAATAGGCCTGCCAACGCATAGGCGGTCGAGAACTGCGTGCCGTTGAGGAGGGCGAGACCTTCCTTCGGCCCAAGACTAACCGGTGCGAGGCCGGCGCGCTGCAGCGCGGTCGCGGCCGGCATACGCTCGCCATCGACGATGATTTCGCCCACGCCGATGAGTGCTGCCGCCATGTGCGCGAGTGGCGCAAGATCGCCGGACGCGCCGACGGAGCCCTGGCCGGGAATGACCGGCGTTAGATCCTTCTGCAGCATCGCGCCAAGCAGCGCGATCGTCTCCGGCCGGATGCCGGATGCACCCTGTGCGAGGCTGGCGAGCTTCAGCGCGATCATCAGCCGCGCAACCGGGACAGGCATCGGATCGCCGACACCGACGGCGTGGGACAGCACGATATTCCGTTGCAGGACGGCGAGATCGTCATCCGCGATCCGCACGCTCGCGAGTTTTCCGAAGCCTGTGTTGATCCCGTAGATCGGCTCTCCGCGCGCAAGGATCCGCCCGACTGCCGCGGCGCTCTCTGCCACAACGCCCGCGCTCGCCGGATCAAGCACGGCGTCGGCACCACGATAGATCGCGCGCCAGTCCTGCAGGGCGACGTTGCCGGGAGTCATTACGATGGTATTCAACGGCCCCTCCAGACACGCGCATGGAGCGGATTGAACCCTATCCGATAGACAAGCTCTGCCGGGCGCTCAATGTCCCAGATCACGAGGTCGCAGGATTTTCCGGCTTCGAGCGTTCCGATCTCTGCACCGCGTCCCAGCGCACCCGCCGCGTGGCGTGTGATGCCGAGCAGGCACTCTTCGACCGTCATGCGGAACTGCGTGGCAGCCATGTTCATGACCAGCAGAAGTGACGTGAGCGGTGAGGTGCCCGGATTGCAGTCCGTGGCAAGCGCAATCGGCACGCGATGTCTTCGCAGGAGTTCGACAGGCGGCAGCTTCGTCTCGCGCAGGAAATAGAACGCGCCGGGCAGCAGGACGGCCGTCGTTCCGGCCTTCGCCATCGCGGCGATGCCGGCTTCGTCAGCGTGTTCAAGGTGATCGGCCGACAGCGCGCCGAACTCCGCAGCCAGGGCCGCGCCGTGCTGATTGGACAGCTGTTCGGCGTGAAGCTTGACCTGAAGCCCGGCCTTCTTCGCCGCTTCGAATACCCGCCGCGTCTGCGTTGGTGTGAAGCCGATGGTCTCGCAGAACGCATCGACCGCATCGCACAGGTGTTCAGCCGCGAGGGCCGGGATCATGTTCTCACAGACATCGCGAATATATCCATCCGGATCGCCTGCCATTTCAGGGGGCGGGGCGTGCGCGCCGAGGAATGTCGTGGTGACGCCGATCTCGCGATGCCGTCCGAGCGCCCGGGCCGCACTGAGCTGCTTGCGTTCCTGCGCGAGCGAGAGCCCGTAACCGGATTTGATCTCGATTGTGGTCACGCCTTCTGCAATCAGCGCGTCGAGTCGGGGCAGGGCGGCCGCGACCAGTTGCTCTTCTGTTGCCGCACGCGTTGCGCGCACCGTGGAGACGATGCCGCCACCGGTTCGCGCGATGTCCTCGTAGGATGCACCCGCCAGACGCATTTCAAACTCTGCGGCGCGGTCGCCGCCGTAGACGAGGTGGGTGTGGCAGTCGATCAGGCCGGGTGTGATCCAGCGGCCTTCGCAATCGATGGAGTCGGTCGCGTCGAGCCCGGACGGCGCATCGGCGGCCGGCCCGGCATACACAATTCGGCCCGCTTCACTGGCAACGACCCCGCCTTCCACGACTCCCAGGCCGGGCGGAATCATGGTCGCCAGTCTGGCATTCCGCCAAATGCGCAACGAAACCTCCGGCCCAACTGCATCTGACGCCTTGGCGGCGCCGTCGATTATGTCTAGACATATGACCACGGTCACCGAAGGATTGTCCAGTGGACACCGCTCAGCTTTGGCTGCATTTCGATACCGCGTTGCTGCCCGATGGCTGGTGCAACAACGCCCGAATCGGGATCTCAGGCGGCCGCATCACGGCGGTTGAGCGCAATGCAGCGGCTCAAAGCGGCGACACGCATCGCGGGATCGGGCTTCCGGGAATGGCAAACCTTCACAGCCACGCCTTCCAGCGCGGCATGGCGGGGCTCGCCGAACAGCGTGGCGCGGCGCAGGACAGTTTCTGGACCTGGCGCGAGACGATGTACCGCTTCGTGGAGCGGATCGGACTCGACGACTTCGAGGCAATCGCCGCGCTGGCTTTCGTCGAGATGGTCGAAGCGGGCTTCACGCGTGTCGGCGAATTCCACTACCTGCACAACGATATCGACGGGCGCCTTTACGCTAATCCCGCCGAAATGGCGTCTCGGGTTGCGGCGGCGGCGAGCATGTCCGGCATAGCGCTGACGTTGCTACCGGTCTTCTACGCGCATGGCGGTTTCGGCGGTGCGCAGCTGCAGGACAGGCAGAAACGGTTCGCCAATTCGCCCGACAGTTATGCCCGTCTGCTCGATGCCAGCCGCGCCGCAGTCTCGGGATTAGCCGACGCCATCGTAGGCATTGCCCCGCACAGCCTGCGTGCCGTGACACCGGACGAATTGCGCGCGCTCGTGCCGTTGGCTGACGATGCACCTATCCACATCCACATTGCTGAGCAGGTGCGCGAAGTGGAGGAGTGCCTTGCATGGTCGGGCGTACGGCCGGTGGCATGGCTGCTGGATCATGCCGCGGTCGACCGGCGCTGGTGTCTGGTGCACGCAACGCACATGGATGCCGGCGAGACACAACGTCTTGCCGCCAGCGGAAGCGTGGCCGGGTTGTGTCCGATCACAGAGGCCAATCTTGGCGACGGTCTGTTCGACGCGCCGGCCTACATGGTGGCAGGGGGAGCCATCGGGATCGGCACCGACTCCAATGTCTTCATCGACATGCGGGAAGAGTTGCGGGTGCTGGAATATGGCCAGCGCCTGCGCGATCGCACGCGTAACGTGTTCGCTTCAGAGGGCACGCCATCTGTCGGACGCACACTGTTTGACTCGGCGTTGAAAGGCGGGGCGCAAGCCCTCGGCGGC
>DASZCC010000366.1:0-12222 GCA_035943485.1 Rhizomicrobium sp.
CTCCAGCCGCACGATCAGCTCGGCCTTGATGCCTTTCATCGCCTGCTGCAGCGTCGGGCGCGGCGTGACGTAGTGCGAGTTGGCGTAGATCTTGATGTTGTCCAGCGTGCCGGCCGGCTTGCCGGTCAGCGGATCGAACTCGGTGATGCTGTCGACATCGTCGCCGAACAGCTCGACGCGCCAGGCGCGGTCTTCCAAGTGAGCCGGGAAGATGTCGACGGTGTCGCCGCGCACGCGGAAGGTGCCGCGGGTAAAAGCGTTGTCGTTGCGACGGTATTGCAGGGCCGAGAGCTGGCGCATCAGGTCCATGCGATCCAGCTTCTTGCCGCGCGCGATCGTCACCGCCGTGCCGGAATAGGTCTCGACCGCGCCGATGCCGTAAATGCACGAGACGGAGGCGACGATGATCACGTCGTCGCGCTCCAGGATCGCCCGCGTCGCCGAATGGCGCATGCGATCGATCTCCTCGTTGATGGAGCTGTCCTTCTCGATATAGGTGTCGGTGCGCGGGATATACGCTTCCGGCTGGTAGTAGTCGTAATAGGAGACGAAATACTCGACCGCGTTCTCCGGGAAGAAGCTCTTCATCTCGGCATAGAGCTGCGCGGCGAGTGTCTTGTTCGGCGCAAGGATGAGGGCAGGCCGCTGCACCGCCTCGATCACCTTGGCCATCGTGAAGGTCTTGCCCGAACCGGTGACGCCGAGCAGCACCTGATCGCGCTCGTTCGCGTTGGCGGCGGCGACGAGTTCGGGGATCGCAGTGCGCTGGTCGCCGGCCGGCTCATACTCGCTCACTAGCTTGAAGCGGATACCGCCTTCGGATTTCTCCGGCCGCGCTGGACGATGGGGCACGAAGCCGGCCAGCTCGGCGCCGGTCGCGCCATGCAGCGGCATGTTGCCGATGCCTTCAATCGCGGGCGGCGCCGGGTCATAGGCGGTGCCCTCGGCAGGGAGCGGGACGGCGTCCACGGCTTCGCGGAAGCGCGCTGCCGCGTCGCTCGTGCCCTTGGCGCGCGCGCCCTTGCCACCCTTGCGGGGGATCATGCCGTTATTGTGTGCCATGGCTCTCAATATAGGTGTGATGCCGGAGTCCTTCCAGCATCGGATTAACGCACTGGAAACCGCCAGCGCCCCACAAACCCCGCGGTCCTGCAACAGGTTGCGTGCGTCGATGTTCGGAAAGATCCTTCTTGGCCGAAGCGTCCGCGACCAGCACCACACCTACGACCACACCCTCGACCCCGTTGCCGTGCCCGTGCATCCCTCGACCATCAGGCTTTGCGCCTATTGGGAGAACTGCCGGGCGAAGGGCGGCATGCGGATGGGACGCGACATCCCCAATCGCGCCATCGCGCCGCTCCTGCGCCATGTCACCGTCGCGGAACCGGTTGGCGACTGGGATGACGCGCGGCTGCGGCTCGCGGGTTCCGGCATGGCAACCCATTTTGGACACGACCCCAGCGGTCACCTGATGTCGGAACTGTTCGCGAGCGACACCACACATCTGGCGATGCTGCTTGCCGGCGCGCGCGCCGCGCTGGCGGCGAATGCGCGAGGCGTCGTCGATCATAAGGTGATGCGCAACGGCCTCGTCGCGATGCGCAACGAACTGGTCGTGCTGCCGGTTCTGCCGCCCGAAGGCGACGAAAAATTGTGGGCGCTCGTGGGCACGTTCGCGTTCTGACGCAGAATTGCCCGTTCCTGCGCGGCATTGCATAGTCCCCGACGGAGCACGGGGGCTGGCATGAAACGACCGCACAATCTGTTCGAGCACGCGATCGAGGTATTTCTTTTCAATGCGCGCTGGATCCTGGCGCCGGCCTATATCGGGCTCGTTTTCTCGCTGTTCCTGCTGCTCGCCGCCTTCATCCGCGAACTTGTGACCGAGGCGCCGCACATCCTGGAGATGACGGAGGAGCATGTGATCCTGCTCGTCCTCTCCCTGATCGACCTGTCGCTGGCGCTCAACCTCGTGCTGATCGTGGTGTTCTCGGGCTACGAGAACTTCGTCTCCAAGATCTACACTGGCGAAAGCGAGGATCGCCCGCACTGGATGGGCACGCTCGATTTCTCCGGCCTGAAGATGAAACTGATCGGTTCCATCGTCGCGATCTCCGCAATTTCTCTGCTTCGGGCGTTCATGTCGCTCGCCGGTGACGAGAAGATCGACGAAACGCGCCTTCACTGGATGGTGATTTTGCACGTCACCTTCCTGTTTTCCGGCGTGCTGTTCGCGCTTATGGACTGGATCGCTTCGTTGAGCGAACATGACCCCAGTCAAGACAAGGCAGTCACGTGAATGATCGAGGCCAGCTGTCATTGCGGCAATGTCCGCATCACGGTTGATGAGGCGCCGCCCACGCTGACGTCCTGCAACTGTTCCGTGTGCCGCCGCAATGGCGGGCTGTGGGCTTATTACGCGCCGACGCAGGTCACGGTGTCGGGTGATACCGTCGCGTACGTGCAGGGCGACAGGATGCTCGAACTCCGCCACTGCGGAACCTGCGGCTGCGTCACCCATTGGAACCCCGTCGATCCCGCCGGCACTCGCATGGGCGTGAACGCGCGCATGATGGCGCCGGAAATCGTGGCCGCCGCCCGCATCCGCCACTTTGACGGCGCGGACACCTGGGAATTCCTCGACTGACATCAGGATTTGCGCTGATGATAGGTCAGCGCCAGCGCAATGCAGTGGCGCAGCGCCTTCTCGTCCAGCTTCTGGCTGTCGTCGAAGACGATCGCGCGATTGCCTTCGTAGGCAAAGGTCTTCGGATAAAGCCGCCGGAAGGTCTCCACCAGGTTGGTCTGGCAATGGAAGTACATCGCGGCGCGCGTGTCCTTGGTTGCGCCGATGCGGATCGTGCTGCCGCTCTTCGTCTCCGGTGTGAGGAAACTCGGCTGTCCCCACTTGAGCGCTTCTTCCAGCTTGCCGACGCCCGGCGTTTCGCGCGCCGTGTCGTGGACGAGCGCGCGCAACGTCTTCAGCCGCGCTCGCAGCGGCGGCGGGCTGGCCGCAAGCACGGCAGCCACGCCGCCGTGCTTCGATGTCGCCGCCCTAGCCATGATCACGCCGCCTTCTTCGCGAACTCCGGATAGTAGCGCGCGAGCATCCGGTCGCGATAGGCGACGAGATTGTCGTGTGCTTCCGCCGCATCGCGCAGCCGCGACTCGAAGAACGGCGTCAGGATCGCAGCGGTCATGCCAAACAACGTGGCATCGGCGGCGCAGGGCTTGTCGCCCATCAGATAAGGCTTGTCGCCCAACATCGCCGCACAGCTCTCCAGGCTCTTGCGCGCCAGGAAGGTGATCTCCGCATTGCTGTGGCGGCCAAGCCCGTGGCCGTGCAGGTAGCCGCGAACCCTCTCGCGCCCGGCTTCGCGCACGCCGTCCGGAGCACCGTCGAAGAAGTGTGCCGGACCCTTGGCGAAATTCGCATCGTCCATCCAGCGCGTCTGCAGGATCGCGAAGTAGAGATGATCCTCCAGCATGCGCTCGATCGCCCAGGTATAGGCGCGCTCTTCCGGCAGCAGGTTGCTGTCGAGGTCGACGCCGTAAGCGGTCTCGATGTGCTGGCGGATGAAGGTGCTGTCGGCGATCAGCACGCCCTCATCCTCGATATAGGGCACCTTGCCCTTGGGTGACGCGCGCGGCGTGCCACGCTCCCAGCGGTAAGGCAGTCCCGACATCTTCAGCTGCACCTCGGTCTTCATGACAAAGGGGCTGGGGTCGGGCAGTCCGAAAGCGGGGCCGAAGCCGAACAGGGTGATCATGGGACAATCCCTCCAGATTTGCCCGGTTGTCTTACTGCCAGCCTGCTGACAACATGCTGTCAGCATCCTGCCAGTAGAGTTCAGCCCATGAGACGCGCAGAACGGCTTTTCCAGATCATCCAGATCCTGCGGCGCTCCAAGCGCCGCCCGATCACCGCGACCGACATTGCGTCGGAGCTGGAGACATCGCTGCGCACCGTCTATCGCGACATCTCTCAGCTATTGGCTGAACGCGTGCCGATCCGCGGCGAGGCGGGCATCGGCTATGTGCTGGAAGACGGCTTCGACATGCCGCCGCTGATGCTGACGGCCGACGAGATCGAGGCGGCGATGCTGGGCGCGCAATGGGTGATGAGCCGCGGTGACGTCGCGCTCGCCCGCGCCGCGCGCGATCTCGTCGCCAAGATCAGCGCGGTTGTGCCGGCGCACCTCAAGCCGCTCGCGATCGACTCGACGCTGGTGTCGCCGTCATGGCGGCGTGTTCAGCCGGACTCGATCGACATGGTGCGCCTGCGCGCCTCGATCCATGCGCAAACCAAGGTCGCGATCGCCTATCGCGACGACAAGGAGCGCGAGACGCGCCGGACCGTGTGGCCGTTCGCGGTGTCGTACTGGGACCGTGTGCGTGTGATCGTGGCGTGGTGCGAACTGCGCCAGGACTTCCGCAGCTTCCGCACCGATCGTGTGGCGACAGCAGACTTCCTCGCCGATCGCTATCCGATCCCCCGCACCCGCCTTACCGCGCAATGGAAAAAGCAGATGCAGGACGCGATCGACCGCGGCCCGGTGGAGCGCGCGGCAGAGGCGTAGACGCTAAGCCGCCTGGCTACCCTCGTTCGGGCTTACCCCGAAGCTGGAGCTGAAGTCGGTGAAGATGTTGGTCAGTTCCTCGGCATCCACCGACAGGCGTGATTTCGGCGGGAAGCGGAAGCGCCAGAAGCTGACGATGTGCGAGATCGCGCCCATCTTGTCGCCAAGCTCCAGGAACAGATGCGGCGCGCTCAGCAGGAAGTCGCGGAACGTGGCCGGCGCCTGGTTCTTGACGAGATCGTCGTAGGCTGCGTCATACACGTTCAGGATCTTCTTCACGCTCTGGCCGCCCTCGTGCACCTTGCGGATGATGTTCTGCTTGGAGCTGTTGAGGAAGGTGCGACGTTCCGAGTCGAGCGCACCGATCGGGCTGACGGCCTTGATCTCCTTCAGCACGCTTACGATCTCGGGCCAGAGCTTTTCCATATTCCATTTGTAGTAGAGGAAGCCGCGCCAGCTGAAGACGCCTTCGCGGAAGTCTTCCGCCGTCATCATCAGCGTCAGACGCAGCGGCTCGAGCTTCTCGTCGACTTCGCTGGAAAGAAGCGCGGCGACCATCTTGCTGGTGGAGCCGCCGGCGCTGCCGCTGCCGGTCGCCAGCGCGATCAGGCGGCGGACTTCGCCGGAGACGAATTCGTACATGCGCTGCTGGTCGGCGGGCGAGATCGCGAAATAGCACTCCGCCGCGTCGATCGAATGCGCCCGCATGTGCTCGCGCAGCAGGAACGGATCAAGCGACGGGAGCTGGGCGGTGATGCGCAGGACTTCAAGATCGCGCTCGACGCTGTGGTCGCCGTAATTGCCGATGTCGCGCAACGTGTCGAGGAAGCCGCGCTGGTCGATGAAGAACGAGCGTCCGCCGGAACGCAGGTCCTTGATGTCGAACGGCACGATGATCTTGGTGGCGACCGGCCGCTCGTCGGCGAATAGATAGGTTTCGTCCGACCGCACGCGATGTTTGAGCAGGATCGAAGAATTGATCACCGGCGAAGTGAAGAACGGCTTGGCGCGATGGTCGGGGTTCTCGGCATTGGCGACGGCGATGGAGGCGAGGTTGAGGACGCGCGACGTCGAGGCGCCAGAAAGGGCGCTCAGATATCGAATTGTGCGGTCAACAGCCAATGAGTTCCCCGGATCAATCCCCGAACCGGTAGCGTTAACCAAAGCCGGTAAAGATAGTGTTGTGACCCGGCAGGCTGCGAAAGCTGGCGCTTTGCGTAATGTTTGTGTAATGCCGTGTTTTATCAGTTATAAAATACCCGCATTGGGTACGAACAACATTGTGACACCGCTAAAATTGCTGCCATACATTTAAACTGTCGAAAGTTTTACTGACAGCGGCTGTCTGAGTTTTGACCTTTATTGGTCGCCGCTGGGAGTGATGGCTGGGGGGCCATGCAAGACACTGAATCCACAAGGACTGCTGCACACCTGTCGATGTCCTACATCGTGGGCGTGCTGTGCGAAGTGCTGCACGCCGGCGATCTCGATATCCTGGACGTACTCATCACGATGGCGGTGGCCTGCGCCAACACGGGCCCGGCCGGGCGCCCGATTTCGGACGGCGATGGCCGGCGGGGTATCAGCCGCAACGCCGTGAGCCGGGCGATCAATGTTCCGCTTGAGACTGTCCGGCGCCGTGTCGGCGGGTTGCTTGCGCGGAACATTCTGGAAGAGCGGCCGGGCGGCCTTGTGGTGGTTGCGGCAACCGGGCTCGCTGGCGATCCGAAGATCGCGAGCCTGAACGCCCAGCTCCTGCGACAACTCTATCGCAGCCTGAGAGCGCAAGGGATCAAGCTGGATTAGCGCTACTTCTTGCGGCGGTGCAGTAAAATTCCTACCGTCACCTGACTGACATCTCACGCCGCGGTCGCTGATCACGCATGGCAGACAACAATAGTACGGACGATGCCGCGCGCGCGCCCACGCCGAACGCGCGGCTGATTGCGTATCATGTGGCGGAATACATCCTGCGGTCGGCCGAGACGATCAGCCAGGCGTTCGAGCATGACTACGAGACCGCGATCCTCTTCATGGCGATCTCCAATCGCAATGCGCAATTCGCGATGGAGGATCCGGAGCTGCGCCAACGCTATGCGAGCTATGCCGATCCGATCCCGACCGAGATCGCCACACCGATCAGCCGCATGGCGCTGGCGCGTTCCACCGGCCTGCCGCGCGAAACGGTGCGGCGCAAGGTCGGCAAGCTGATCAAAAAGGGCTGGGTGATCGAGACCAAGGACGGCCTGCGTGCCGATTACGATCTCACCAAGGACCCGCTCTATGTGCAGGTCATCATGTCGATGGCGCCCAATCTGCGCCGGCTTTTCACGGGTCTCGTGTCGGCCGGCGCATTGGGTATTCTGCAGAACCCGCCTGCTACTTGATCGCCGCGTTGATGGCGGCGGCGGTTGCCGTTGCATCGCTTTGCGCCGACGCCAGATCGGTCGCCGCCAGGGCCTTGCGCGCGTCGTCGGCTGCGTGTTCAAGCGCCGCCTTCTTCACGGGATCGGTCTGGTCGGGGATCGCCCCGTTACCGGAATTGGCGCACGGGTTCATGTTCTTCGCGTCGAAGTCCTTGCCGCCCGGACCGACAAGGCAGTTGAGCACGTGATGCATATGCATCTGCGTGCCCGCCATGTCGGCTGCCTTTGCCGCGAGATCGGCATGGGTGGCGGCAGTCACCGCTTCACCATGCGCGTCCGCGGCAAGAGCCGGCAGCGGCGCTGATAACAGCGCCGCCACGCCAACGCCCGCAAGGGCGCTGATCAGCTTGTTGTTCATGTGTCGTCTCCCTGTGGAGTCCGATCACCACACCGTCGCAAGATTGCGGCGAAGAGTTGCGGTGTCAGGACTTTTCACCTTGTTGTTCAGCACACCCATGATGCCGACATCCTTGCCGTAGAAATCGGCATTCCAGTCATTGCGCGGCTTGACGACCGAGCCGTTGAAGGTGAGGCCGCCATAGGCACCCGTGCCCGAGCTCCACACGATGATGTCGCCGCCATGCGTGGTGGTGGCACCTTCAGCGCCCGAGCTGAGCGTCACAACGGTCAGGCCGGCGCCGGCGCCGAGCTTGGTTTCGCCATGCACGATGCCGGAGAGGGCACGGTCGCTCATGATGATGAACACGAGCTCAGCCTGTTGCAGACCGATCTGCAGTCCGAACGACGCGGATGCGAGCGAGAAGAACGCCGGCTGACTCCAGGTGCGGCCGCTGCGCTTCAGCAGCACGCCGTCACCGCCTTCGGCACCGAAGATGAATCCACCCTTCACAAGGCGCGGCACGATCAGCACGGCGCGCGCGCTGTGGATCATGCGGGCAGCCTGTGAGAAGGCGGGGTCGGTACGCAGATGGTTGACGGTGCGATTGGCACGGTCGATGAGTTCGGTCTGGTCGGAAGCGAGAGCGGGCGCCACGAAAAGCGCGGATACGATCGCAGCAGCTGCGGCAAGTCTTGTGAAATTCAGCATGTTTTGAAATTCCCCGTTATTGAGTGGCGGAAGCCTAGACGATTTGTCCCGTTTGGAGAAACGCTGCAGCTTGCGCTTTCGTTTCGCGCGCCCACATCACAACCATGGCTGCAGTCCGAAAATCCTACGGTACCCATTTCGCAGCTGCGAGCGTGGCGGCGAACTATGTCCACCGTCCACCCTATTCGCCGGAAGTTTATGCGACGCTCGAAGGGCTTATGCCTCACGCTACACGGACGCTGCTGGACGCCGGCTGTGGCCCGGGAAAGATCGCGCGCGGTCTTGTGACGGTTTGCGATCGCATCGATGCCGTTGATCCGTCAGGCGAAATGATCGCGATCGGCCGCGGCGAACCAGGTGGTGACGATCCGAAAATTCACTGGCAGCAAGCGACGATAGAAGAGGCCGTTCTGACGCCGCCCTATGGTCTGGTCACGGCCGGCGCGAGCTTCCACTGGATGGATGCACCCAGGGTGTTGTCGCTGTTCGCGCAGGTGCTCGCGCCGGGGGGCGTGTTCGCTGCAATCGAAGGGGATCATCCCGCCGATCCGCCCTGGCGTCCGGCAGAGAACGCAATCTTTAGTGCCTTCATCGAGAGGTTGCAGGGGCAGAAGCCCAATTTTGCCGCCACCAGCCGCGAACAGCTCGACCGGGCCATCGTCGATCATCCGCAGTTCGAACGTCTCGGCGTGCGGATCACGACGCCCTTCGCCGTGCGACAGACGATCGCCGACTATCTCGCCTGCCAGCACAGCCGTGCGACCTGGTCGGTCGATTTCATGGGCCCCGAGATGACGCGGGAGTTCGATGCCCGCCTGTCGGACCTGCTCAATGGTTATGCCCGGGACGGGGTGCTGGAATATGTGGTGCAGACGCGGATCGAATGGGGCCGCCCGCGCGCGGCTTGACGGGGGCGGCCTATCTCCCCACATCATAAGCGGGTTTTCTGGAGCGCCCCATGTCCGACACACCATCCCCGACACCGCCGCAACCGCCCGTCGCGTCAGCACCGGCCATCCCGACCGATGCGCGGACACTCGCGATCATCGTCTACGGTCTTTACATCGCGGCCGTGTTCACTGGCGGCGCGTCAGGACTGGTCGGCGTCATCCTCGCTTATGTGAAGCGCAACGACACCAAGGGCACGCCGTTCGAGAGCCACTTCGAGAATGCGATCCAGGCCTTCTGGATCTGGCTGATCGGATTCGTCGTCGGCATCCTGACGAGCTGGCTGCTCTTCATCGGCTTCCTCATCATGGGCGCCGCGTTCATCTATTTCCTCTACCGCAGCATCAAGGGGCTGATCCTTGCCATCGACTCCAAGCCTTACGCCTAGCGCTGCCGTCGCGCCGACGACGGATGACGGTCTGCGCGTCGCGGTCCTGATTTCCTATGGCCTGTTCGGGCTGGCGGTGTTCAACGGCCTGACAGCGATCGTCGGCGTCGTACTCGCTTATGTGAAGCGCAGCGAGGCGAGAGGTACGGTGTGGGAAGGACACTTCTCCAACCTCATCACCGTGTTCTGGGCCGCGATCATTCTGTTCGTCGTGATTGCGGCGGTTGTCCTGCCGACGACGTTCGGCTTCCTGTTCTCGATGTTCGCCAGCAACGGCAACCCACCTCCGGCGCAAGTCGGATGGCTCATTGCCGTGGTGCCGGGCATCGTCCTGGTGATGATCCTGTTCGGGATCTGGTATCTCTATCGCGTGCTGCGCGGTTTCTTGCACGCGATAGATACCAAACCTTATTAGGCTTTCACGCTCGCGCGGTCCTTGATGCGCCCGAACCATGCGGCAATGTTCTTGAATTCCGGGTTCAGGGGCTGACCCACCTGCCCACCGAAGTCGAGAAACACGAACAGCATGATGTCGGCGAGCGTGAAGCGCTTGCCGACGATGAACTCGCGGCCTGCCATCTGGCCCTCGAGCCACTTCAGGCGATCCTGCGCCAGCGCCTTCAATCCATCCGCTGCCTCGGGGATGGTGAAGATGCGGCTCTGGAACAAGGGGAGGCCCTGGCTGTAGCGGAAGCCCGATGTCAGCGGCTCGCAGATGTTGAGGTCGATGCGGCGCGTCCACATCCGCGATTCCGCTCTCTCCTCCGGCGTCGTGCCGATCAGCGCCGGCTTGGGATGCGTATCCTCGAAATATTCGCAGATCGGAATGATCTCGGAGATGTAATGCCCGTCGTCGAGTTCGAGGCACGGCATCTGGCCGTGCGGATTGCGCTTGAGATGCGCGTCCTGGCGGTTCTCGCCCGCCATCAGGTTCACGTCTTCCATCGGCGCCGAAATGCCCTTTTCCGCCATGAACATGCGCACAACGCGCGGGTTCGGTCCGATCGAATTGTAGAGTTTCATGCTTCCCTCCCAGAAAGTGTCCGGACCGTAGGAGGCAGGCGTAAATCGGTCAAACGCGACTTTCCGCTGCGGAAATTCGCCAAATATTGTAGGAAGCAGACAACGATTTGCGCCTGCATCCGTTCGTACCCATATGAGCGGGCAAAGGATTCCGGACGTTGAGTGTAAGCAGGTTCTTCATCCTGGCTGCGGGATGGCTTCTGACGATCGTGGGTGTGGTGCTGACGCCCATGCCGATACCAATCCCGCTTGTCGGCATCCTGCCGCTGATGGCGGGCCTGGCGATCCTCATCAACTACTCACGCCTGATGCGCCGCGTGATTCAGCGCGTGCGCCACCGCGTACGCTGGTTCTCCTACATGATCGAGCACATGGCGCATCGCCTGCCGAAGAACATCTCGCGCATCCTGCATCGCAGCCATCCGGCGCCGATCGTGCGCAAGGAGCGGATCATGACACGCCTGCCGGGCGACAATGGGAGCAACCCCTAGATGGCCATTCCCTTCATCCGCACCTTCGAGCCGCGCTATGGCGAGCTTGTGCAGGTCACGCCGCTGATCAGCCGCGTCGTCGCGAACAATCCGGGGCCATTCACCTTCATGGGCACCGGCACCTACATCATCGGCGGCAAGGACGTCGCCGTCATAGATCCGGGTCCGGACATGCCGGAGCACGTCGATGCGCTCAAGCGCGCGCTCGATGGCAAGCGCGTCAACCACATTCTCGTGACCCACACACACAGCGATCATTCGCCTGCCGCCAAGCCCTTGAAGGAATGGTCGGGCGCGAAGACCTATGCCTTCGGTCCGCACGGCTCGGGACATGATGACGGACCCAAGGTCGAGGCCGGCGGCGACATGGACTTCATGCCGGATGTGCGCATGAAGGATGGCGAGACGATCGCCGGCAACGGCTTCACCTTCGAATGCGTCTTCACGCCAGGCCACACGTCCAACCACATGTGCTTCGCGCTGAACGAGGAGAAGTCGCTCTTCACCGGCGATCACATCATGGGCTGGTCGACCACGGTGGTGACGCCGCCCGATGGCGACATGGCGCAGTACATGGACTCCGTCCGCAAACTCGAAGTCCGCGGCGACCGCACACTTTATCCGACACATGGTTCGCCGGTCACCGATCCGCAGCCGTTCCTAGCCGCCTATCTCGCGCACCGCATCGATCGCGAGAACCAGGTGCTTGCGGCGGTGAAAGACGGCCTCGACACGATCCCAGCCATGGTCGCGCGCATGTATGCCGACGTGGACAAGCGCCTGCATCCGGCGGCCGCTCGTTCCGTCGAAGCGCATCTGATCAAGCTGGAGCGCGAGGGGCGCATTGTGCGCGAGGGCGGGCGATATCGGTTGGCGTGAGCTACCGCTTCGTCATCACTTCCAGCGCTTCCTCCGTCTCGCGCGCTTCGGTCTCCAGCCATGCCCGGAACCGGCGCACTTGCGGGCGCAGCAACGAGTCGGCGCGGAATGTTGCGACGAAGGCGTGTGACGTCGGCGCGCCCGACTGAACGGGAAACGGCAGCACGACATCCTTTGTCCTGAAGCGGTCGAGGATGAGGGCAAGGCCGCACATCATAAGACCGGCATGCGAGACCACAGCTTCGACGCCTGGCGCGATGCGCTGGAAGCGGATGCCTCTTTGCGGCGCGGAGCGGTCATGGCCGTGCTTCTCGATCCATTCCGGCCAGCCCGGCACCTCCGGATCGTTCTTATAGAAATCGAGATGCAGGAGCGGAAAGCCTTCAAGACTGGCGTGCTTCTCCAGATGCCCGATGCGCGCGACGTTGTCGGGCGAACT
>DASZCC010000367.1:0-6030 GCA_035943485.1 Rhizomicrobium sp.
TTGGCGTGATCGTGCTGTTGTATGACGCGCTGATGCGGCCCGAACCGCGCCCCGGCCCGCAAACCGGCCAACTGGAGTAGTCCATGCATTCGTTCCTGCGCCGCGCCTCAGTACTTGCGCTCATCGGAGCGGCCGGTTTCAGCCTGTCCGCCTGCGAATCCATCCGCAGTGCTGCGGGGCAGGGCAAGGACTCGCCCGACGAGTTCGCAGTCGTGACCAAAGCACCGCTCGTCGTGCCGCCGGATTTCAATTTGCGTCCGCCGTCACCCGGCGCCGCGCCAACCAACCAGACCGATCCGACGACCTCGGCCGAAACTGCACTTTATGGCGCGACGCCGCAGCAGGTCGCCTCGGCTCTTCCGCCGACGATGAGCCAGGGTGAGCGCATGCTGCTCGCCTATGCGCATGTCGAGAATTCCGATCCCACGATCCGCCAGGAGATCGCCTCCGATGGCCGCAACATGCGCGCCGGCGACGAAAGCTTCACCAACAATGTGATGTTCTGGAGTTCGTCATCGCCGTCCGCTTCAGGCGACGTCAACGTCAATCCGGATTCGGAGGCCGCGCGGATCGCGGCTCAACGTGGCGGCGCCACCGGTCCGGTGACACCGCAACCGACGGCGACACCCACAACGCCCGACGCGCCGCGACCCCCGCCCAAGAAGGACGACGACGGCGGCTGGTTTGACTGGTTCTGAGCTGCGGCTCACCGCCGGCGCCATACTTCTTTCGGCTGCGCTTGCAGGTCCGGCGTGCGCCGCAGATCCTGCGATCTCGCAATTCGCGCTGCCCAACGGCATGCAGGTGGTCGTCATCCCCGACCATCGCGCACCGGTCGTCACGCAGATGGTCTGGTTCAAGGTGGGCGGAATGGATGATCCGCCGGGCCTCTCGGGCCTTGCGCATTTCTTCGAGCACATGATGTTCCGCGGCACGAAAACAAATCCCGGCAACCAGTTCGCACTGACGATCGCGCGCAACGGCGGCGACGACAACGCCTTCACGACGGAAGACTATACCGCGTTCTACGAGCAGATCGCGCGCGACCGTCTGAAGATCGCGATGGCACTCGATGCTGATCGCATGGCACATCTCGATCTCTCGGCGGCCAATGTGAACACCGAGCGCGATGTCGTGCTCGAGGAGCGCCGCATGCGCGTGGACGATGATCCGCAGGCGCTGGCCGGCGAGCAGGCTGAGGCAGCGCTGTATCTTTCGCATCCCTATGGGCGACCCGTGCTGGGCTGGCCGATGGAAGTTCGCCGCATCGGCCGGGAGGAAGCTCAGGATTTCTACGACCATCATTACGCACCCAACAATGCGATCCTTATTGTGGCCGGCGATGTCACCGCGGACTCCGTGCGCGCCGACGCGATGGATACCTTCGGCAAGGTTGCATCACGTCCGCTTCTGCCGCGTGTGGAATATGGGCAGCCGGAGCGGCTCGGCGAGACGCGCCTGGTCATCAACGATCCGAATGCCAAGGTGCCGCTGTTCTCGCGCCGCTATCGCGTGACCAGCTATGCCGAGGCGCGTCCCGGACAGGCCGAGGCACTCGACGTGCTTGCGGGTCTGCTGGGCAATGACACGGGTGCGCTCTACCGCAAGCTTGTCGTCGAACAGAAAATCGCGACCGATGCCGGCGCGTCCTATGACGGCGACTCGCGCGATGATGGCGAGTTCACGGTCTACGCCGTGCCGCGTCCCGGCGTGACGCTGGAGCAGGTCGAACGTGCGACCGATCAGGTGATCGCGGTCTACGCCGCGACGCCGGTTCCGGCTGCCGATCTTGCCGGCGCGAGGACGCAGCTTGTCGCCAGCGCGATCTACCGGCGCGACAACCAGTATTCGATGGCGACGACATACGGCACGGCCCTTGCCATCGGGCTGACGATCGCCGACGTCAATCAATGGCCGGATCGCATCAAGTCGGTGAGCGCAGCCGACGTGAAGAATGCCGTGCAGACCCGTCTCGTCCGGAAGGAAGCGGTGACGCTCTATCTCGCGCCGGGTGGCAAGTAATGCGCGCCGTACTCGCGTTCCTTTTTGCGATCGTCTCCGCGCCGGCCTGGGCCGCTGCACCAGTTTCCCTCGATATCGGCAACAAGGTGCAGGTGTGGTTCCAAGAGAACCATACCGTGCCGATGGTGGCCGTGACCGTGGCGCTTCCGGCCGGGTCCGCCTATGACCCGCTGCACAAGGAGGGCCTCGCATCGTTTGCCGCCGCCATGCTGGATGAAGGCGCGGGCACACTGCGCTCCGATGCCTATCACCAGGCGCTGGCGAACAAGGCGATCATGCTGTCGGTGGCGCCCGATCGCGACTATCTCGTCATCTCGCTCTACACGCTCAAGGACAATCTCAAAGACGCAATGAACCTGTTGGCGCTGGCGCTTGCCAAGCCGCGAATGGATCCGGATGCCGTGACGCGCGTTCGCGGCCAGATCGTTCAGTCCCTATTGCAGAACGGCGAGGACCCTGAGACGCAGGCCAGCAACCGCTTCTTCCAGCTGTTCTTCGGCGCCCATCCCTATGCGCATCCCACCGACGGCACGATCGAGGGCGTCAGCGCGATCACGCCGCGCGACCTGAAGCTTTTCACTGGAACACACTGGGTGAAGGGCGGTGCGAAGGTCACCGTGGCGGGCGATGTCGACGCGAAGACGCTCGCACCGCTTCTCAAGTCGGTATTCGATCCGCTCGCGGATCACGAGCCGCCTTTGCCGTCGCTCGTCAAAAAGTTTGGTGGACCCGCGATGGCATCCGTCGCGATGGCGGTGCCGCAATCCGTGATCGTGTTCGGGCTTGCCGGTATCCGGCGCGCCGATCCGGATTATCTTGCCGGCTACGTTGCCAATCACATCGTCGGCAATGGCGATTTCTCGGCGCGCCTGACGAACGAGGTGCGTGAGAAGCGCGGCCTCACCTATAGCATCTCCACGTCGTTCGGCGATTTCCGTGAGGCCGGTTACATCGTGGGCGACGTCGCAACCAAGAATGGCAGCGTCGCCGAGACGATTGGCCTTATCCGGTCGGTGCTCGCCGACTATGCCGCCAATGGCCCCACCGCCGCCGAACTGTCCGACGCCAAGACCTATCTCACCGGGTCATTCCCATTGGCCTTTGCCTCAAACGTAGGCATTGCGACCCAGCTCAATGCCTTCCAACGCGACGGATTGCCGATCGGCTATGTTGCCAGGCGCAATAGTCTTGTCGAGGCGCTGACGCTGGATGATGTGAAGCGCGCCGCGAAACGCCTGTTCGATCCGTCGCACATTGTCGTGGTGGTAGCGGGTCCGCCGAATTCGGGAAAACCACGCGGCAAACCCGCGCGGAGCTAGGGCACGGACCTGTGCTACAAGCGTTCCATCCCATCGAAGATAGGATGCCACCATGTCACAGCCATTCACGATCTCCCTCGATCTCGCGCTCTCAGGTCCCGGTGCCGTGCCGCGTGCCGGCTATGACGCCGCGCTGAAGGAAGCCGGCGCCGCGATCTCCTGGCTCAAGGATCAGAAGCTCGAACTCCTCGACATCGTCGATCGCACCGATGACATCGATCAGGCGAAGGCCGTCGCCGAGTCCTGGCTGAAGGACAGTTCCGACATCGCGGTGCTCGGCATCGGTGGTTCGAGTCTCGGCGGCCAGGCGCTGAAGGCGATCGCGCCGAAGCACGGCACGCCGCGCGTCACCTTCCACGACAATCCCGATCCGTGGAGCTGGGCCGACGCGATGGCGAAATTCGATCTCAAGACCACGCGCTTCGTTGTGATCTCCAAATCCGGCGGCACGGCCGAGACGCTGTTCCAGGCGGTCACCGCTGCGGATGCAATCGAGAAAGCCGGCGGCGGCAAATGGCTGAGCCAGCACTTCTGCGCCATCACCGAGCCGAAAAAGAGCGTGCTGACTGATTTCGCGGACTCCGTTGGCGCGCCGAAGCTCGCTCATCCGCTGGGTATTGGCGGCCGCTACTCGGTGCTATCGATGGTCGGTGTGCTGCCGGCATTGCTGATGGGCCTCGACGTTCGCGCATTGCGTGCCGGCGCACGCTGGGCGCGAGACGAGGTGCTGAACGCCCCGTCGCCGGACAAGGCGTCGTCTGCTGTCGGCGCGGCGCTGCACCATGCGCTCGCCAAAGACGGCAAGCTCACGCACACCGTGCTGTGGAGCTATGCAGATCGCCTCGCCACGTTCAGCGGCTGGTGGCGTCAGCTCTGGGCCGAGAGCCTGGGCAAGGACGGCAAGGGCACGACACCCGTCGGCGCCGTCGGCCCGGTCGACCAGCACAGCCAGCTGCAGCTCTTTCGCGATGGCCCGAACGACGCGCTCTACACGCTCGTCGTGCCGCAGACGAAAGGCGCCGGTCTTGTCGCGCCGATGGAACGCTCCAATGCGCTCGGCCTGCAATATCTCGCCGGCAAACACATGGGTGACCTCGTCGCCGCCGAGGCGCGCGCCACGGCCGAGACGCTCAGTCGCAACAAGCGCCCGGTGCGCCAGATCAACATCCCCGTCATCGACGAGTTCACGACGGGTGCCCTGATGATGCACTTCATGATCGAGACGATCCTGATGGGCCGCCTCATGGGCGTCGATCCGTTCGATCAACCCGGCGTGGAAGAGGGCAAGGTCCTCGCGCGGAAATATCTGGGGGAAGGCTGATTCGGCCCGCGCCACCCCTCCTTCGGGAAGGGTAGGATCGCGGCATGAAGATTCGCCGCCTCTCGGAAGGGACCGTCAACCGCATCGCTGCCGGCGAGGTGGTCGAACGCCCGGCCAGCGCCGTCAAGGAACTCGTCGAGAACGCACTCGATGCCGGCGCGCGGCGCATTGACATCGCAGTGTCCGCCGGCGGCGCCGACCTGATCCTGGTCGAGGACGATGGCGAGGGCATGGATGAAGCCGATCTCGCGCTCGCGGTGGAACGGCACGCGACCTCCAAGTTGCCGGCCGACGATCTCTCGCACATCGTCACCATGGGATTCCGTGGCGAGGCGCTGCCATCGATCGGGTCAGTCGCGCGCCTTTCGATCGCCAGCCGCACGAAGACGGGTGAGGCGCATGAGATACGCGTCGACGGCGGAATCGTCGCGCCACCAGCGCCAGCCGGGTTTCGCGCCAAGGGTCAGGCCGGCACGCGGGTCGAAGTGCGCGAGCTATTCTTCGCCACGCCGGCGCGGCTGAAATTCCTCAAATCCACGCGCTCGGAAGATCTGGCGACGCTCGACATCGTCAAGCGTCTGGCGATGGCTCGCCCCGACGTTGCGTTCTCGCTGACTCTGGATGGTCGCCGCGCGCTCGACTATGCGGCAGAGACCGATCTCGTCGGTTCGCAGCTCTCGCGTCTGGCGAAGATCATGGGCCGCGATTTCGGCGACAACGCAGCGCCGGTGAATGTCAGCCGCGAAGGGATAACGATCTCCGGCTTCGCCGGTTTGCCAACCTACAATCGCGCCAACGCGCAGATGCAGTTCCTGTTCGTCAACGGGCGACCGGTGCGCGACAAGCTTCTGATCGGCGCGGTGCGTGGCGCATACGCCGACTTCCTTGCGCGCGACCGGCATCCGGCGCTGGCGCTGTTTCTGGACTGTGATCCGTCTTTCGTCGACGTGAATGTCCATCCGGCCAAGACCGAGGTGCGCTTCCGCGATGCCGGACTGGTGCGAGGCCTTATCGTGTCGGCGCTGAAGCACGCACTTGCCGACGCAGGACATCGTGCCTCGACGACCGTTGCGGCCGATGCGCTGGCGTCGCTGCGGCCCGCCAATGTCACGACGCTCTATCAGGGCGATTATTCGCGACCGCTCGCGGCGAACGATCCGGGCCGCACCTTCTATGCGCCGCTGTTCAACAACAGTGCGGCCGCACCGGCGGCACGGATCGAGGAAGCCCTCCCATCGGCCGAGACCCGCGATCTCCCGCTCGGCTTCGCCCGCGCGCAGCTGCATGAGACATACGTCGTGGCCCAGACGGCCGACGGCATCGTTATCGTCGATCAGCACGCGGCGCATGAACGTCTGGTCTATGAGC
>DASZCC010000368.1:0-2865 GCA_035943485.1 Rhizomicrobium sp.
AGGGTGACAGCGAACACCCACATGTGTGGTTTGGCCGCCGCGAACGCGACCTGCATGATATCTGGCACGTCCTCACGGGCTACAAGGCGGATGATCCGCTGGGCGAACTGTGCCTCGTCGCGTTCTCATATGCGCAGAGCAAAGGCCTGGGCTGGGCCTTCATCGCAGTATCCGGCGCGCTCAAGAGCCTGACAGAGCCGCACGGCCGCTCCGTTACACGCGCAATCTGGGAAGGCTATCGCCACGGCTGCAAGGCATCGTGGCTGCACAAGGAAGACATCCAGGTGCTGTTCGCCGAGCCGATCGATGCCGCACGCGCCAGGTTGAACATCCAGCGCCCGGTTGCTTACGAGCAGGCGCAACAGAAGATCGGCGCACCGGTTAGTGGCGCGTGGCTCGCGCAGCAGATGTGAATAAGCCGGCGCGCCTAAAGCGGCGCGCCGGTTCTTCGCGTCAGTGAATCCGCTCGATGATGATCGCAGGCGCCATGCCACCACCGGCGCACATGGTGATCAGGCCGCGATGCAGGTCGCGGCGCTCCAGCTCATCCAGCATCGTTCCGATCAGCATCGAACCGGTCGCGCCGATCGGATGACCCAACGCCATCGCACCGCCGTTCACGTTCACCTTGTCACGGTCGAGCTTGAGATCGCGGATGAACTTCTCGGCCACAACCGCGAATGCCTCGTTGATCTCGAACAGATCGATATCGTCCAGCGTGAGACCCGCACGCGCCAGAACGCGGCGTGCCGCCGGCACCGGAGCATTGAGCATCAGCGTTGGGCAATCGCCCTGATTGGCAGTCGCCACAACGCGGGCCCTCGGCTTCATGTCGTGTGCCTTGGCATAGTTGGGCGAGGCAAGCAGAAGTGCGGCCGAACCGTCCACGACGCCAGATGAATTGCCGGCGTGATGGATGTGTTTGATCTTGAGGTCCGGATATTTCTGAAGGATCAGCGAGCGGAACGTCAGCCCTGCATCGTTGAGCGGCACATCGGCCAACTGCTCGAACGACGGCTTCAATCCGTTGAGGCCTTCGAGCGTGGTGTTCGGCCGCGGGAATTCCTCGTGATCGAGTGCGACCGATCCATCGTCGTTGTAGACCGTCACCAGGCTCTTGTTGAAATAGCCGCCCGCGATCGCGGCCGCCGCACGGCGCTGGCTCTCAAGGGCGAGCTGGTCCACGTCTTCGCGCGTGATCCCCTCCAGTGTCGCGATCGCGTCGGCGCAGACGCCCTGGTTGGTCTGCGGATGAAGCGCGCGCAGGTGCAGGTTGCCCGCGTCGAAAAGCGGCGGGCCGTCGCCGACATCGCGGCGGTTCGGCATCGACATCATCTCCGTGCCGCCGGCCACGACCAGATCGGCCATCCCGGCCATGATCGTCGAGGCCGCGAGATTGACCGAGGTGATGCCAGAGCCGCAGAACCGGTCCAGCGTCACGCCGCTGCTGCGCATGTCATAACCGGCGTCCAGCGCCGACATCCGGCCCAGATCGCAACTCTGTTGCGCGCGCTGCGAGCTGGTGCCCCAGATCACGTCGTCGACTTCTTCCGTCTTCAGGCTGTTGCGTTCGGCCAGAGCCTTGAGCACCGTCGATCCCAGGCGCTGCGGATGAATCTGGGAGAGCGCACCCTTCGGGTATTTGCCAACGCCGCGTGGCGTGCGGCAGGCATCGATGATCCAGGCTTCTGTCATGGTGCATTCTCCCTTGCGTACCGGTCTTGATAGCGGCTGGCCGCATCGAGGCCCGGTTCACGCCGCCCGTCAAGCCCGGCGCTATTCTACGCCATGGGCGCGCGCGTTCCGCTAGGGCAGTCAGGTGCTGAAAAGCTCCCTGTCGGCGCAATGAAGGTCGTGGGGATCGTAGTATTTGTTCTTCCAGTCGTCGGTGGTCGACAGGAACCAGCCTTCTTTTGCCGCTGCGTCTTCCAGATTAGCGACCGGCCCGGCGAGCTTGTCGCTCTCGGTCTTGTTCTGGCTGTACCTGTCCAGAAAGTCGAAGTGATCCACCAGGCTCAACGCCTCAATCGCGAAGACCGTGGCGATGTCCTTGTCATGAATCGCCAGGAGATTGTCGCCGTTCTCCTGCTCCCCACCCAGTGCGAGATTGGACGACCCGCAATAGACGACAGCGTCGTCCCGGTTGAACCCGCACACCACGAACTTGTGATGGATCTGGTGACCGATGCCGCCGATATTCGGGACCTGGTTGAACGGCGGTGGCAGCTGCGTATCGACCGGCTTGCCGGTGACGAGGACGCCATCGCGCTTGGCGATGGGATAAAGGTAGATGCCGTCCGGCTTGTCTGATATCCCGTAGCTGAAGACGTTCTGGTCTTTGTGAAGGGCGTTGAGCGCTGTGTAGACCGGGTTGCCCTCACCATCGATCTGCATCACAGCGAACAGCACGGAGCCCTTTGAGACGCCCTTGCTACCTTCCTTCTCGATACGCGTGACGATGCCGTCCAACAGCGTGGTGGAAAATGCCTTGTCGTGCGGCGAGAACGTGAAGTCCGTCGCCGGCGTCTTGCTGTCGAGATGCTGGCCCTTGGCATCCTTTGGGTACGTGTCCTTCGACCACTCAGTGTCAAGGAATTTGGCGCGATTGACGTCTTCGTCCCACACCGCGTCGAAGATATCGCCGTACCAGCCGGCAACGGTCTCATCGTCGAACACCAGGACATGGTTGGAATTCACGTAGAGCCCGGTGATCGAGAAGTTGGTCGATCCAGTCAGGACTTTCACGCAGTCCTTGCCGCTGCGCACAATAAGCGCCTTGTCGTGTGCATAGCGGCCAAAGTGGCCGCGCTTGATCAGATTCTTGCCGCCATGGACCTTGTCGAATATCTTCTCGACCTGATCCTC
>DASZCC010000369.1:0-4523 GCA_035943485.1 Rhizomicrobium sp.
GGTATATTGGTGACCTGCGAGTGATTGTCAATTGCGGCAGCTAGGCCGCAGCCGGGACCATCTTCTGTACCGCGACATAGTCCGTTTTTCCCGTGCCCAGGACGGGTATTTCGTCCACCGGGAGGATCTGACGCGGCACAGCCAGTTCGGACACGCCATGATTGTGGGCCCAGCCAACCAGCTCATGGCGGTTCGCGGCCTTGTTCGTGGTGAACAGGACGATCTGCTCTCCCTTGCGGCCATCCGGAATGGCAACGGCGGCGTGGCTGTGATCCGGCCAGAGAGCAGAGGCGATGCTCTCCACGACGGCCAGCGAGACGGTCTCGCCGCCGATCTTCGCGAAGCGCTTCAGCCGACCCTTGATCGCGACGTAGCCCTCGGCGTCGATCGACACGACGTCGCCGGTGTCGTGCCAGCCGCCCGCCGGTGGCTGGATCACGCCCGGCGCATCCGGCTTGATGTAGCCGAGCATGATGTTCGGGCCTTTCACAAAGAGGCGTCCGGCATTCGCAATTCCTTCGACCGGTTCAAGGCGCGACTCCATGCCCTTCATGAATGTGCCGACGGTGCCAGGACGATTTCTCTCCGGATTGTTCGCGGCCACCACGGGCGATGCTTCGGTGACGCCGTAGCCTTCCAGAAGCTCGATCGCATACTTGTTGCGCAGAAGAGCACGTGTCTCGTCGCGCAGGCGTTCTGCTCCGCAGACGACGAGCCGCATGGAATTCAGATCGCCCTGATCGCCTGCGCGCGCGTATTGCGAAATGAACGTGTCGGTCGAAAGAAGGATCGTCGCCTTGCTGTCCTTGATGCGGCGAACAATTTCGCGCGGCTGAAGCGGGGTCGGATGACAAACCACCTTGATCCCGATCATCAAGGGCATAAGCGAGCCCACAGTCAGGCCAAAGCAGTGGAAGGTGGGCAGAGGGTTGAAGAGGATATCCGTCTGATAAAGTGCCAGATGCGCGCGTACTTGCTCGATATTCGTCAGAAGATTTGCGTGCGATAGCGCCACGCCCTTCGGTTCGCCTTCGGTGCCGGAAGTGAAAAGGACTACGGCCGGCGTCGTCTTGGATGCGCGGACAGTTACCAGAGACGGGATGAAGGAGCCGACGGCCGCATTGAGCTTGTCAAAGAGAGACAGGTTCTCCCGAACATCCTCAAGGTAGACGATCTCCACCTCGTTCTCGAGTTCGGCGATCAGTGCATCGAATTTTCCGAGTTCGACGAACCGATGGGCCGTGATGAGCCGCTTTATCTTTGCCGTGCCGATAGCGCTGCGGATGCCGGCAGCGCCGCTCGTAAAATTGAGCATGGCCGGAACCCGGCCGTAGGCGGACACCGCGAAGAACGCGACGACCGACGCGGCACCCGTTGGCAGCATGATGCCGACATTCTCGCCGCGTGCGGTGCCGCGCTTGAGCGCATGTCCGAGCGCAAGCGCGCCGCGCACCAGGTCCTGATAGGTGAGAACACGTTCGTCGCCATCGATCAGCGCGGGGCGGGTGCTTCCGTACTCGCTGCGCGCCTCAACCAGCGCCTGGAACACCGATTTGTTCGTGTTTGAAAGATCAAACGAGACGGCCTCTTCCCCCGAAGCGGCCGCAATCCCGGTAATGCTCACGTATCCCACCCTGGCGTGTTGTAAGTGCCCCGGATGAACTGTCCGGCGGTTTTCAGGGATCACGAAATACCACACCGCCTGCCCCTTGAACTACCGGGCTTGCGGACTACATTCCTACCAAGTCAACTGTGGAAGGTACGTATTGAACGGTCGTTTTGGAGAGATATGGGATCAGCGAAGGCGGTCAATCCAGCGCGAGAGCTGGGACGCCACCTGGTCGCGCACTTCGCCGGTGTTGATCGACGCGAATGCGCGCGCCATCTGGTTGCGCCAGGGCCGCGTTTCTTCCCAAACGCGATCGGCTTGTGGCGCCACGGCGGCAGCAAGGGGGACGAGGGCGGCCTTGCCCATCGGCTTCACGTATTCCTCACGAATTCGGCGTGAACCCATGGCTGCGGCGCCCAGAGCTGCGAGCCCGGCAACGCCAGCCACCACGAAAAGCACGCGCCACGGAAAGGGTGCCGCGACCTTGCGACGCCGGACGGCCGTGGACCGCGCCAATGGTTTAGACTGTGATTTCGCTGCTTTGCGTGTGGGCATCAGAATCTCCTTCGCGACCATTGAACGTACTATGGGAACAAAAGTTCAATATTCGATGATTTCTATACCCAGAGCGACTATATCGGACCGAGCATGACCATCGTTATCGATCGCACAAATCAGCCGCGCCATCCGGAGAAGGCAAACCGCCCGGACTCACCGGTATTGCGCAAGCCCGACTGGATTCGCGTGAAGGCGCCGGGCTCGAAAGAGTACACAGCGACCAAGGCGATCGTGCGGGCGCATGGTCTCCACACGGTCTGCGAAGAAGCTGCGTGTCCCAACATCGGCGAGTGCTGGACCCATCAGCATGCCACCATGATGATCATGGGCGACACCTGCACGCGCGCCTGCGCCTTCTGCAATGTGAAGACCGGTCTTCCTGGCGCGCTCGATGAGGCAGAGCCGGACAACGTCGCCCAGGCCGTAGCCAAGCTTGGACTCAAGCATGTTGTGATCACCTCGGTTGATCGAGACGATCTCGCCGATGGCGGCGCTGCACACTTCTCCAAGGTCATCCGCGCCATACGGGCCGCGAGTCCTGGCACGACGATCGAGATCCTGACACCGGATTTCCTGCGCAAGGAGGGTGCGCTCGAAGTCGTGATGGATGCGCGGCCCGATGTGTTCAATCACAATCTCGAAACCGTGCCGCGTCTCTATCTGAACATCCGCCCCGGTGCGCGCTATTTCACCTCACTGCGACTGCTGCAGCATGCCAAGGAGTTGGTGCCGACGGGCTTTACCAAGTCAGGTCTCATGGTCGGTCTGGGCGAGAGCCGCGAGGAGATCATGCAGGTGATGGACGACCTGCGTGCCGCGGGCGTCGACTTCCTGACGATCGGCCAGTATCTCCAGCCAACGAAGAAGCACGCCGAGCTCAAGCAGTTCTGGACGCCGGACGAATTCAAGGCGCTGGAGATCACGGCGCGCGCGAAGGGCTTCCTGATGGTCTCGGCGTCACCTCTCACGCGTTCGTCCTACCACGCCGACAGCGATTTCGCGGCGCTCAAAGCAGCGCGGCTGTCCCGCCAGACGTGACGGCGCATTCAGAGACCCGAATTGTTCCGTACACGGCCGATCTGATGTTCCAGGTCGTGGCCGACGTGGAGCAATACCCGAGCTTCCTGCCCTGGGTCGTGGCGCTGCGCATTCTTTCCCGCGAGCACATCCGCGGCCGCGAGGTCGTCAACGCCGAGATGGCTGTCGGCTATGGCGCGCTACGCGAGAAGTACACCAGCCGCGTCATCCTCGACCCGCAGGCACGCACGATCGATGTGGCGCAAACGTCGGGTCCGTTCCAGCAGCTCGAGAACCACTGGCGTTTCACGCCGCTTGCCAGCGGATGCCAGGTCGACTTCTCGCTGGCTTATGTCTTCAAGAGCAGGCTGCTCAATGCCGTCGCCGGCGCCGCCTTCGGCAAGGTCAATGTGAAGATGGCCGACGCCTTCGAAGCCCGGGCGAAGACGCTTTCAGATCAGGCGGTGTAGAAGCTGCAACGCCACTTCACAGGTCTTGAGCCGCACTTCTGTGCGCCCGATGTCGCCGAAGCGCTGCTCCTCATGCAGGATCGAACGGCCCTCGCGCGCGGCAGCAATGTGGACGAGCCCGATCGGCTTCATCGCCGTGCCGCCGCCCGGACCCGCTATGCCGGTCACTGCAACCGCCATATGCGCGTTGGAATTCTCGACGGCACCCTCGGCCATCATCCGCGCCACAGCTTCCGACACTTCGCCCATATCGGCGATCAGATCGCCCGGCACGCCCAACACGTCACGCTTGGCGCGGCCCGAGTAGACGATGAAGCCTCTGTCGAACACCGACGACGAGCCGGGAACCTCGGTCAGCAAGCCGCCGATCAGTCCGCCCGTGCAGCTCTCGGCCGTTGCAATGCGCAGCTTCGCTGCCCTCGCATCGGCAATGACGACTTCGGCAAGACGGAGCAGGGGAGAGGAGAACAACATCTCGATGCCTTTGAATAGGAACGTTCAGACTAAGCCCTGCCAGCGCAGGACGCCAATAATGAGCGCCGCAAGGCCGCTGGCGATCATGTCGTCGACCATGATGCCCCAGCCGCCTCTCAGCTTCTCGCCTTCCGACACCGGCCACACTTTGGTGATGTCGAACAGGCGGAAGAGGGCGAACGCGATCGTGAAGCCTACTGGAGAAAGGGGCGCAGCAGCACATGCGAGCCACTGTCCGGCGACTTCGTCGATCACGCATTCGGACGGATCGACGATCCCCTTCTGCCTTGCGTACACATCGCAGGACCAGACGCCGATGACGAAGGCAGCGATGCTCGCCGCGACAAGAGCCAGAGGACCAAGTTTCAGCAAGATCAGCCATGCGAAAGGGAGCG
>DASZCC010000370.1:0-9795 GCA_035943485.1 Rhizomicrobium sp.
CAGAGCTCTGCGCCGTGTGAAAATACTTTGCGATGTTAGCGGTCGCACTTTGCCGACCCGCTTGAATAGGCTTTTTGTCCTCTTATGTACGCCTCTCAACTTGGGAGTGGGTACGATGATTACGGCGCCATGAGACCAGACAGGCCAAGGGTGTGACTCGTGGGCACCCGTGTGACGAAGGACAGATGGAGCGGACCTGGTTGAGCTTGCTCCCAGCCGAGCGAGATCTCGAAGACGTCACAGGAGGCTGAGGCGAAAGAGCGGTGCCTGTTGGTCACGTGCGATGGCACGGGCTGCGCGGCTAGCCAACTTTCAAGCGTCGTGCCCGCATCTGCGGGCGTTGGCGTTTCAGGACCTAGGGTCCGTCCACTTGATATCCAGCCTCGCGCAACAGCGCCGGCACGCCTTTAGGCCCCACAAGATGCCCCGCGCCGACCGTAATGAAATAAGTCCTCTTGTCCTTCAGCAGCACGGCGATCCGTTTCACCCAGGCCGCGTTGCGATCATCGAGCAGCGTTTTCCGCGCACCGGGATATTTGTCGAGATTGCCGTTCAGCAACTTTTCGAGTTTGACCGTGTCACCCGACATCCATGCGGCCAGCATGTCGTCGACAAGTGTGGGCTGATCGATGATGTCGTCGAGCGTGGAGGCAAGGGAGTCGATGTTCGTCTTGGCATCGCCCGACGCCAGCAACTCGAACTGCTGCTCGATCGTCTCAAACGCAAGTATCGGCTTGCCGGCGGCGGCGGCTTGCGCCTGGATCACGGTATCGGGACCACGCGCGGGATCGAAATTTTGCGCCTTCAACGCTGCAACCGACAACACAACCGAGGCGAGCCATGGCTGCATCCGGTCGACATCGGCCGCCGGAAGCCCCGACTGCGCAACCACCGTGTCGTAACGCGTGCCCATCCCGGACGGCAGCATGGCGCGCAGGCTTTGACCCGCCGCCAGCATGCCGTTCTTCGCAACATACGCCTCCACAGACGCCTGTGTTGTGTCGTCGATCGGAATCTCGAACACAAAGGCGTCCGCCTTCCTGATCCCTGTTTCGACAGCTTTGGAGTGCCAGTTCACATCCGGCGGAAGGATATGGATCGAGCCGAACAGATAGGCAGTGCCGGCTGCACTGTGAACGGTCCAGATCGCAGGACGGGCGTTGCGGACTGGCGCATCTGCCCAGGCCGCTTGCAGCATCGCGGTGGCGACCGCAGCTGCCACCATCAGACGCCGGAACATCGACTACTCCTCGCCGAACTTGGCTTCCACCAGCGCCAGGATCGCGGTCATCGCCTCATCGCAGTCGTCGCCTTCGCAGCTGATGTCGACCTCTGCCCCGAGGCTCGCCGCCAGCATCATCAGGCCCATGATCGAACGGGCATCGACGGTCTGACCGGCTTTCGAAACGGTGATGTGCGAATGGAAACGCGCCGCAGCTTCGACAAGCTTCGCGGAAGCGCGCGCATGCAAGCCGCGCTTGTTGGGAATCCGGACGGTGACGGTGCGCCGCTCAGGCTCGCTCATTCCTTCGTCACGCCTGCGAGATCGGCGGAGCCGGCGCGCATATACTTGCGACCTGCATCGATGGCTTCCTTCACGGCCTGTTCGAGCGGCAGCTTGTTGCGCACATCGATCAGCTTGATGAGGCTCGGCAGATTGACGCCGGCGAGCACCTCGATCTTGCCGCGCTCCAGCACGGTGAGCGCGAGATTGCAGGGCGTGCCGCCGAACATGTCTGTCGCGATCACCACGCCGCGGCCAACATCGACCGATTTCGCGGCGGCGGCGATCTCCCGCTGGCGGCGTTCGATGTCGTCCTCCGGTCCGATGCACACGGCGCGCAGATGCGTCTGTGGGCCGACCATGTGCTCCATCGCGGAGATGAACTCCTGCGCCAGGCGGCCATGGGTGACGAGGACAATGCCGATCATGGGGTGTTCCAAGGGTGAAAAGGCGGCGAACGATAGCAATGTTGCAGCGCGATGGAAGCGGATTGTTTTAGCGATCCCCGAAAGGATGGCGTATGCTTATCAGGTGGCAATTTTGGGGTTGCCTTTGAAGACCTATCGGATCGCCGCGGCCGCCGTTGCGTGGGCCGCACTCGCTTTGCAGTTATATCTCATCCTGATGGGCAAGAGCGGCGCTGACTTTGTTTTTGCAGCCGGCAACTACGTCAGCTTCTTTACGATCCAGGCCAATCTGCTCGCGGCGATCGCGTTCACCTTGTTCTGGCAGGAAGCGCCCGTGCTGCGCGGCGCGGTCATGCTCTACATCACCGTGACGATGATCATCTATCATGTGCTGCTGGCAGAGATATGGGATCCGCAAGGCTGGCAGCTCGTCGCAAACGTGGCGCTGCATTATGTCGTGCCCATCCTCTACATCATCGACTGGGTGTTCTTTGCACGCAAAGCGCCACTCCGGCCGCGTCATGCGCTACTGTGGTTGATCTATCCGGCGGTCTATGGCGTCTACACATTGCTCCGTGGACAGATCACCGGCTGGTATCCCTATCCGTTCCTCGACCTGAACATGCACAGCTATGGCGCCGTGTTCATGAACATCGCGCTGCTTGCGCTGGGACTGCTGGTGCTGGGCGTATTCCTGATCGCGCTGGGCTGGATCATCGAGCGGCTTGAGGGCGATCCGGAAATGTCCGGCGAACGCCACCTGCCGCGGCGCCCGCATATGAGCCGCTAGGCGAGCGCACGGATTTTTGCCGGCGTCGAAGCGTCGAAGGCATGGAGGCGAACGGACCGAACGCCTATGCCAAGTTGCGTGAATTGCTCCGGCTCCGGCAGGCGGACGACATCGGCCCGCGGCACAAGCTCGACCACCAGCGAGACGGCGACCAACTCGGCGTAAGGTATGGTGATAATGCCAACGCCTCGCAGTTCGATGAGACCTGCGAGTATCGTAGGCGGCCGCGCAATCAGGGAGTTCCCCTCGACGCTAAGATCGCAGCGATCATCGGCGACGAGAACGGCTCCGCCGTCGATCAATCGAATTGCGAGGTCGGACTTGCCCGAACCACTTGGCCCCATCAGCAACACACCCGCACCGGACGCGAGTTTCACGCATGTGGCATGAATGTTCAGCGCGTCCATTCTACTTCACCCGCACTACCGTTTTGCCGCGCGCCAGCGGCAGCTCGACAACAAACCTCGCGCCGCCACCCTCGCGGTTCTCCACCCAGATGCGTCCGCCAGTACTCTCCGCGATCTGACGCGCAATGGATAAGCCAAGACCGGAGTTGTTGCCGAAGTGATCGGCCGGACGCTCGGTGTAGAAGCGCTCGAAAATTGTTTCCAGATTATCGGGCGGAATGCCGGGGCCGTTATCCTCAACAAATATGCGGGCCTGACCGGCCTGAACGCGGCCAGTCACTGTGACGGTTCCGCCCTCCGGGCTGAACGAGATCGCATTGTCGATCAGATTGCGGAATATCTGCCCCAGCCTCTCGTCGCGCCCTAGCACACGCGCAGAGCCAGGGACATCGAGATCAAGCTTCAGCTTCACGCCGCGCGAGATCTCGGTGACGCTGTAGATCTCGACGATGGTTTCCAGCAGATGCGCAAGCTCGACACGGTCGCTGGTCTCGCGACTCAGCTCGGCATCCAGGCGCGAGGCGTCGGAGATGTCGGTGATCAGCCGGTCGATCCGCTTCACGTCCTCGCGCACGATTGCGATCATCTTGTCCCGCGCCTCCGGCGTTTCAGCCCGCGTCAGCATATCGACGGCGCTTCGCAGCGAGGTGAGCGGATTCTTGAGCTCATGCGCGACATCGGCGGCAAACCGCTCGATCGCGTCGATCCGGTCGTACAGCGCGCGCGTCATGGCGGACAGGCTCCCAGCGAGATCGCCGATCTCGTCGCGCCGGTCCGCCATCGTCGGTATCTGTTCGCGTCCGGAATGGCCGCTGCGCACAGTGTCCGCCGCCCGCGCCAGACGCTGCACCGGCTCTGCAATGAACCGCGCCAGAAACAGCGACGAGATCACCATCACGCCGATGGCGACAAGAAACACCTCCAGCAGCGCCGTCCGTTCCTCACGCAAGATGTTGTCGATATCACCGCCTTCGGTCGAGACCAGAAGTACGCCGTAGATCGCCTTGAAGCGCTGGATCGGCATCGCGACCGACAGCACGAGCTTGTTCTGCTCATCCAGCCGCTCCGCCGACGAGCCATCGCCCGCGAGCGCGGATTTTACTTCGCCATAAACGCGACCATCGCTGCCCGCTTCGAAATAGGGCGCCAGGTGCGAAAAGGGGCGCACACCCATGATTCCGTCATAGAAGCGCCGGATGCCGCTCTTGAGGCCGTCCCACCAGTCGAGGGGCGGCAGATCCTGGACTTGCACGACATTGCGGGCGAGCAGGTTGCGCGTATCGATGAGCAACTTTCCACCGGTGTCGTACAGCCGTGCGCGAAGATGTGTCGGCGCTATCAACTGACGGAGCAGAGGCTCTGCCTGACCGACGTTCAACGTGCGCGTGTCATCATTGCCGGTGTATTCGGCGAGCGTGGAGGCGACAATTTGCGCCTGCTGCCGGATCCCGCTGATGCGCTCGTCGACTAGGCCGACGCGTCCAGCCTGGACAAGGAGTACGCCGGCGATCAGCACGACAAGCGCGAAGGCGTTGAACAGAATGATGCGACGCGAGAGGGCGGAAAACCGCGAGCGCCTTGCGGATACCGCCATGCGGGCCGTCAGGCCTCGCGGTATCGATAGCCGACGCCGTAGAGAGTCTCAATGGCGTCGAAGTCGTCGGCAACAACCTTGAACTTCTTGCGCAGGCGCTTGATGTGGCTGTCGATTGTACGGTCGTCGACATAGACCTGATCGTCGTAGGCTGCGTCCATCAGGCTGTCCCGGCTCTTCACGAATCCTGGCCTTTGCGCGAGTGCTTGAAGGATCAGGAATTCTGTAACCGTCAGCCTGACCTGCTTGCCGTCCCAAGTGCACTCATGCCGCTGCGGATCGAGCGCGAGCTTGCCGCGAACCAGCGCTTCCGTTTTCGGCTCGCCGTTGCTGCTGGCGAATTTTGCTGGATCGGACCGGCGCAGCACCGCCTTCACGCGCTCCAGCAGCAGGCGTTGAGAGAATGGCTTACGGATGTAGTCATCGGCACCCGCATTCAGGCCCATCAACTCGTCGATCTCCTCGTCCTTGGACGTGAGAAAGATCACGGGAAGGTCGCCGTTCTGACGCAAGCGGCGCAGCAACTCCAACCCATCCATGCGCGGCATCTTGATGTCCAGGATGGCAAGATCGGGTGGATTGGCAGTCAAAGCTGTAAGCGCAGAGGCTCCATCCGAAAAGGTTCGGACGTGATAGCCTTCCTGCTCAAGAAGCATGTTCACGGACGCAAGGATATTCTTGTCGTCGTCTACCAGCGCGATATTCGCCATGATTCCTGCCCAATCATCTGTTCAGTAGTATAAAGCCATGTCAGACAAAGCAAAGCCGCCCGAAACCTTCAATCCACGCCGATTTCGCAGCAATGTGCCGTTCTACGCGCGCTACCGGCTGCCCTATCCGGAAACCCTAGTTGCGCGCGCAGCGGTCACGGCCGGGTTGCGGCCCGGCGATCCGGTGATGGACCTCGGCTGTGGGCCGGGCCTGCTCGCAATCCCCTTTGCGCGACTCGGCATGGCGGTGACGGCGGTCGATCCAGAACCGGAGATGCTTGAGGCCTGTGGCGCCGCTGCGCGCGAAGCCGGTGTGGCGATCGATTTGAAACTTGGTAGTTCCTACGATCTTCCGGAGGGCTCATTCCGGCTGGTCACCATGGGCCGGTCGTTCCGTTGGATGGATCGGGAAGCGACGCTGATCGCCCTCGACAAGCTGGTGACGCCGGGCGGAGCGCTCGCCTTCTTTGATGATGAGCATCTCTGGACTGCGGAAAATGCGTGGCGGCGCAAGGTGACGGAAGTCGGTGAGCGGTATGGTCGCAACAACTCCCCACACCTCGTCGAGCGGCGTAGTGAGGGCTTCCGCAGCCATCATGCGATTCTGATGGACTCACCGTTCCGCCGCTTGACGGGTATCAGCGAGTTTGTATGCAGAGAGATCACGACCGATGAAGTAATCGGTCTTTCCCTTTCGCTATCGACTTCATCGCCGGAATTTCTTGGCGAGAAGCGCGACGCCTTCGAAGCAGATCTGCGCGAGGAGCTGACCAAGCTCTCGTCCGAGGGACGCTTCACGGAACTGGCGGAGATGAGCGCGCTGATCGCAAGCCGGGATTAGACGAACTCGACCTTCAGCACTTCATAGGACCGCGAGCCGCCGGGGGTCGCCACCTCAACCGTGTCGCCCTTGCCTTTGCCGATGAGGGCGCGCGCGATCGGAGAGGACAGCGAGATGCGGCCATGCTTGGCGTCGCTCTCCACGTCGCCAACGATCTGATATTTGCGCTTTTCGCCGGTGTCCTCGTCTTCCAGAGTCACAGTGGCGCCAAATTTCACGGTCGAGCCGGTCATCTTGGAGACGTCGATAACCTCGGCGCGGCCGATCTGGTCCTCAAGCTCCATCACGCGCCCTTCGATGAACGACTGGCGCTCCTTCGCGGCGTGGTATTCGGCGTTTTCCGACAGGTCACCATGCGCGCGTGCTTCCGCGATCATCTTGATGATCGCGTGGCGTTCCACGGTCTTCAGCTGGTTCAACTCGTCCTCGAGGCTCTTATAGCCCGCGGCGGTCATCGGAATGCGTTCCATGGCAGTCTCAGTCCTGTAAGCGGCAAAACCTTTCCGTCAGGCCCCGCCTGCGCGGTCGGCCTGGCTGGAAAGATGAGCGTTGTTCCTTAAATCCTTGTTACGCCTGGGCTTTTCTCAGGCCCGTCCAAGGGCGCCAGTCAGTTACTGTAAGACTGGAGGGGGGCGACTTCAAGCGATCCCGCCTGCAGAGCCGCAACCGCCTGAGTTACCGCCGCCGCGCCGGCCATCGTCGTGTAGTACGGCACTTTCATCGTGAGTGCGGTACGTCGGATCGACATGGAGTCCATGAGAGCCTGCGCGCCCTCGGTCGTGTTGAAGACGAGATGGATCTCGCCGTTCTTCATCATGTCGAGTACGTGCGGACGACCCTCAAGCACCTTGTTGATGCGTTTGACCGGGATGCCTTCAGCCTCCAGCGCATCGGCGGTGCCACGTGTCGCCACGATCTCGAAGCCCATCGCCACGAGTTCGCGCGCCGGACCGATCGCATAAGGCTTGTCGGCGTCCTTGATCGAGATGAAGACACTGCCGGTGAGCGGCAACTTCAAACCCGCGCCGATCTGACTCTTGGCAAACGCGCGGCCGAACGTGGCGTCCAGGCCCATGACTTCGCCGGTCGAGCGCATCTCGGGTCCAAGCGTCGGATCGACGCCGGGGAAGCGCGCGAAGGGCAGCACAGCTTCCTTCACCGCGATGTGCGGAGAGCGCGATGGCGTCAGATCGAAGTCCTTGAGCAATTCGCCTGACATCACACGCGCCGCGATCGCCGCGATCGGCAGGCCGATAGCCTTGGCGACGAACGGCACGGTCCGGCTGGCGCGTGGGTTGACCTCCAGGACGAAAATCTCGCCATCCTGGATCGCGTACTGGACATTCATCAGCCCACGGACTTTCAACGCCCGCGCCAGTGCGATGGTCTGCTTCTCTATTGCCTGGATCATCTCGGCGCTGAGCGAGTGCGGCGGCAACGCGCAGGCGGAGTCGCCAGAATGCACGCCGGCTTCCTCAATGTGCTCCATGATGCCGGCGACGAAGACATTGTCCTGCCGGTCGCAGATAGCATCGACGTCGATTTCGATAGCGTGATGCAGAAAGCCGTCGATCAACACAGGATTGTCGCCCGAGATGCGGAACAGTTCACCCGTGGCAACTTGCGTCTTCAGCTGCTCCTCATCGGCGACGACGACCATGCCGCGTCCGCCCAGCACATAGGAAGGACGCAGGATCACGGGATAGCCGATTTCTGCCGCCGCGATGATCGTCTCTTCAGCCGTCATGGCTGTCGCATTGCGCGGCTGCTTCAGTCCGAGATTGCCGAGCAGGACCTGGAACCGCTTGCGGTCTTCGGCGAGATCGATAGCGTCGGCGCTGGTGCCGAGGATCGGGACGCCTTCCTCGACCAGCGTCTCGGCAAGTTTAAGCGGCGTCTGGCCGCCGAACTGCACGATCACGCCGGCGAGTACGCCGTTCGACTGTTCCTTGCGCACGATCTCAAGAACGTCTTCCGCGGTGAGCGGTTCGAAATAGAGGCGGTCGGAGGTGTCGTAATCGGTCGAGACGGTCTCGGGATTGCAGTTGACCATGATGGTCTCGAAACCCTGCGCCGACAGCGAGAAGGCGGCGTGGCAGCAGCAATAGTCGAACTCTATACCCTGGCCGATGCGATTGGGGCCGCCGCCGAGGATGATAATCTTCTTCTTGTCGGTCGGTTTCGACTCGCATTCGGGTTCGCCGCTGAATGGCGTCTCGTAGGTCGAATACATATAAGGCGTCAGTGCTGCGAACTCAGCGGCACAGGTGTCGATACGTTTGAACACCGGGTGCACATCGAGCCGGCGTCGCAGGGCGCGGACGTCCTTTTCCTTCTTGCCGGTGAGCTTGGCGAGACGCGCATCGGAGAAGCCGAGCTGCTTCAGCTTGCGAAGTTTCACCGCATCGTCAGGCAAGCCTTCCGCCTTGATGTGCTTCTCGATCGCGATGATCGCTTCCATCTCGCCCAGGAACCAGGGATCGTACTTCGTGATGTCCTGGATTTCCTTGGTCGGATAGCCGAGCCGCATTGCCTGGGCGGTCAAGCGCAGACGGTCCGGCGTGGCGCGGCCGAGCGCAGCGCGGATCTTGTCCTCGTCGTTGACCAGCTCGATTTCATCCAGCCCTGACAGGCCGGTCTCCATCGAACGGAGCGCTTTCTGCAACGACTCGGAGAAAGTCCGGCCGATCGCCATCGCCTCGCCGACGGATTTCATCGATGTCGTCAGCACCGGCTCGGCGCCGGGAAACTTCTCGAACGCGAAACGCGGAATCTTAGTGACGACGTAGTCGATGCTGGGCTCGAACGACGCCGGCGTGACCTGCGTGATGTCGTTCTGCAGCTCGTCGAGCGTGTAGCCCACTGCGAGCTTGGCCGCGATCTTCGCAATCGGAAAGCCGGTCGCTTTCGACGCGAGCGCAGAAGAGCGCGAGACGCGCGGGTTCATCTCGATGATGACCATGCGGCCGTCGGCCGGGTTCACCGCGAACTGGACGTTCGATCCGCCGGTCTCGACACCGATCTCGCGCAGCACGGCGATCGAGGCCGAACGCATGCGCTGATATTCCTTGTCGGTCAGCGTCAGGGCAGGGGCGACGGTGATGGAGTCGCCGGTGTGGACGCCCATCGGATCGACGTTCTCGATCGAGCAGATGATGATGGCGTTGTCGGCGCGGTCGCGCACGACTTCCATCTCGAATTCCTTCCAGCCCAGCACCGATTCCTCGATCAGCACTTCGTTGGTCGGCGAGGCGTCTAGCCCGCTGTGGACGATCGCGTAAAACTCTTCCTTGTTGTAGGCGATGCCGCCGCCAGTGCCGCCCAGTGTGAAGGACGGACGGATCACGGCGGGCAGGCCGACCAGCGCCATCGCTTCTTTCACGCGCGACTGGGACTCCGCCGCCAGCTCCATGATCGGGGCGTTGCGCGCGTCATACATGAACTCGCCGTACTGATCCTTCTTGTGCCGCAGCTCGCCTTTGAGGGTGACGCCCTTGGGCACATCGAGGCCGATCTTCATCATCGCCTGGCGGAACAGCTCG
>DASZCC010000371.1:0-2620 GCA_035943485.1 Rhizomicrobium sp.
GCTCATCGCCGCTTCCGGCGACCTGACAGAATTCCAGCCAGTTTCGCTCCTGCTGTCGGGCCACATCCATTCCTTCGAGGCCATCAACTACGACAAGAAAATCCCGCCGCAGGTCGTGGCCGGTTTCGGCGGCGACAACCTCGACGTCACGCCTGCCAATCTCCGGGGTACGATCTTCCAGGGCAGTTCCGGCGTCACCGTGAAGGACGGGCTGTCGATCGGCGGCTTCGGGTTCCTGATGATGACCCGTAGTGGCGCGGGCTGGGACATCCAGCTTTACGACGCCGCCGGTGTGCCGACGCATCGCTGCCAGTTCGCGAGCGGCCGGGTGGACTGTCCCGCTTCGAGATAGCGCCGGCGGAATTATTTTCGTTTCGCAGTCGCACACCGCAACTTTGTCAACATCCCGCCTTGATCGGCGCTCAGCTTGCGTCGACTCGAATTGCTTGCGCATGGTGCGCCTTATAAGTTTTTCGAGCGCCGGGCCGGGGGAAACAGCGTGAGCAGCAACAGACTCTTCGTCATCATCGGTGGCGGCATACTGGCCGTTGTCGCGATCGTTGCAGGCATCTTCTACTTCGCGGGCGGCGGCGGCTCGAACGGCACGCTCGGCAACGGTTTCCTTGGCCGCATTGCCAACGGCTTCAACAACGTCTCAGGCAGCATGACACCGGCGCAGATGGCGACGGCGCCCGACTTCGCTTTCCGCCGGCTCGAGATCGACACCACCAAGGCGCAAGCCGAGGCGTGTCTCGTCTTCACGCGCAGTCTCGATGGCTCGGGCAAGACGCATTACGAGGATTACTTCTCGATCGACCCGACGATCCGCGTCGCCGCGCATGTCGTGAACACCAACGTCGACGGCCGCCTCTGCCTCGCTGGCCTGGATTTCAACACGACCTACAACGTCAAGCTCAAGGCCGGCCTTCCTGCCGCGACCGGCGAGAAGCTGACGGAGGAGGAGACCGTCCCGGTCGAACTGCGCGACAAGCCTTCGCTCGTCCGCTTCGCGGGCGGCATCATCCTGCCGCGCAACAATTCTGACGGCGTGCCCGTCACGACCGTGAACATCGCCAAGCTGCGGCTGAAGGTGATCCGCGTCGGCGACCGCCTGCTGTCGCAGATCGAGAGCGGCACGGTCGACCAGACGACGCTCTATTCCTGGAAGGACAGCGACCTCGAGAATGCGCAGGGCGCGCTGGTGTGGAGCGGCACGGTCGACATCGCGAACGTCAAGAACGACAGCGTCGTCACGCTGATCCCGATCAAGGATATCCTGAAGGGCAAGCCGCCGGGCGCCTATGTGCTGCTGGCGATGGACAGTGCGGCTGACGCGACCAAGGACTATTACGACGACGGCACGATCGCGACACAGTGGATCGTGGATTCCGACATCTCGCTCACCAGCTTCCAGGGCGCGAGCGGCATGACGGTGTTCACGCGCTCCTACGCGACGGCCAATCCGATCGGCGGCGTAAAGCTCACGCTGGTGGCCAAGAACAACAATGTGCTGGCCACAGTGAACACCGACGGCAGTGGCCGCGCGGACTTTCCGGCCGGCCTGATGCGCGGCAAGGGCGGCGACCAGCCGGTCGTCGTGATGGCCTATGGCAGCGACGGCGATTTCAGCTTCATCGACCTGCGGCGCAGCGCATTCGATCTGACGGACCGCGGCGTCTCGGGCCGCGCAACGCCTGGTCCGACGGACGCCTATCTCTACACCGAGCGTGGCGTCTATCGCCCTGGCGAGACGGTGCAGGCCACCGCGATGCTGCGCGACCGTGTCGGCGCGGCGGTGACGGCGCCGCTGACGCTGGTCGCGACCCGGCCTGACGGGCTGGAAGTCTTGCGCACCACCATCGCCGGAGCCTCGCTGCAGGCCGGCGCCGCGACCTGGTCGCTGAAGCTCAACAATCGCTCGCCGCATGGTCAGTGGCAGATCGCGGCCTATATCGATCCCAAGGCCGATCCGGTCGGGCGCGTGCAGTTCAACGTCGCCGACTTCGTGCCGCAGAAATTGAAAGTGACGCTGACGCCGGAGACCAGGACCGTCCGCGAGAACGAGGACATCAAGATCAAGGTCGAGAGCCGCTTCCTCTATGGCGCGCCGGCCTCCGGTCTGACGGGTGAGGGCACGGCGCATATCGTCGCCGACGCCAATCCGTTCCCCGATCTTGCCGGCTATCAGTTCGGCCGCATGGACGACAATTTCGCCGCCGTCGATGTGCAGATGACGGTGCCGGAGACCGACGCGCTTGGCGTGTCCGAAGCGACCGGCTCGGTCGGCGAGCTCGCGGACACCACGCTGCCGCTGCTGGCGAAGGTCACGATCTCGATCCACGAACCGGGCGGCCGCACCACCGACCAGAACGTCGACGTGCCGATCCGCACCAAGGACTCGCTGATCGGCATCAAGCCGCTGTTCGACAGCAGCTCGGTGGCCGAGAACACGCGCGCGAATTTTGAAGTCATCGCGGTGAACCCCGATGGCGGGCGCATCGCGATGAACCATCTGACCTATTCGTGGACGCGCGTCGACACGACGTATCAGTGGTATCAGGACCAGGGCTCGTGGAAGTACCAGGCCGTTACGCGTGATCGCCTGATCACTAGCGGCCAG
>DASZCC010000372.1:0-5399 GCA_035943485.1 Rhizomicrobium sp.
CCGGCCTGCATCGCGGGGAAAAAGCGCCACTTGCGGAGCGCTTCGAGGAGGATCTGGTTGAGCCGCGGGTTGGGTGTCGGCTTGATGAGTTCGATCTCGACCGAGCCGTCGACGTGGATTGCGAAACGGGCCGTCGCGACAGTTTGATATGCCTGCTCACGTAGATCGTCAGGGAGTTCCGGCAACGGCTGGGTCGTTGACCTTCGCGAGCGCGAAGGTCCCTGTCTAACGGAAGATCTCGGCGATGAGGTTGGCTACCGTCCGGATGCGCTCGCTATCGCGCAGGGCGGGATGCAGCACCATCCACACGTCCTGGTCGAGCGCCTTGATGTGCTTCTCGATGCAGACGAGATCGCTCGTCGTATCGCCCGCGAGCTGGGCGAGCACGCCAAGCCCGGAGCCGCCCAGCACGCCGTCGAATACGCCCATGCCATAGCTGCTTCGAAGCGAAGGTGCAGGCGCGCCGGGCAGGGTCTTCAGCCATTGCGTGGCCGGGTGATCGGGCTGCCGGTCGTCATAACCGACGAACGACAGCTTGTCCCATTCCTTTCTTGTGATCGCCGCCTTGTGGCGCAGATAGTAGTCGCGTGAACCGAAGAGCCCGAAGCGGATCCTGCCGATTCGCCGGACATACAGATCGCCCTCGTCCGGGCATTCGGACCATAGCGCGATGTCCGCTTCGCGGCGGGCAAGACTGTACGGCCGTCGTGAAGTCAGCACTTCGATGGCGAGGCCGGGCAGCCGCTCCTGGAACGAGCCGAGCAACTTAAGCAAGATGTAAGACGGCCATTCCACGGCATTGATCCGCACCGTGCCGTGAGCGCCTGTGCCGCCGGTCACGTCCGCCGCGCGCTCGATCTGGTGGGCGAGATCCTCCATCTGCTCGGCGCAGGCCAGCACGCGCGCGCCGAATGCCGTCACTGTGCAACCCGACGGCACCCGGTCGATGAGCGGCTCGCCCAGCCGCCGTTCAAGCTCGCTCAGGCGGCGCGACAGGGTCGGCGCGCTCAGATCGCATGCCGTGGCGGCGGCCCGCATGGTCCCGCCGCGCGCGATTGCCACCAGAATCCGCAGGTCGTCCCAGTCTACGTGTTCCATTTTTGAAACGCTCGATTTTGAAATTAGACATAGCATAACGTGGATCGCGAGGATAGCATTGGACCTGGCCATACTCGTCCCAGCATCTGGCAAGGAAACCCGAGGGTTTCCACGGCCGGCGGCGGCAGGTGTGGCGTCCCAACCCATCACGCGACTCAACGGCTACCCGTACGTAGACCGAACGAGCGATACGGAGACATCAATGATTCGTCATTTCCAACCGGCGCGGCGTCGCGTCATCGTAGCCAGCGCAGCCTTCCTCGCAGCGTCGATCCTGCCGATGCCCGCAGCGTTTGCTCAGGCCGCTCACAAGCCGAAAGTCGCACTGGTGATGAAGTCGCTGGCCAACGAGTTTTTCCTGACCATGGAAACCGGCGCGAAAAACTATCAGAAGCAGAATCCCACGAAGTTCGATCTCGTCACGAACGGCATCAAGGACGAAACCGATACGGCTAACCAGATTCGCATCGTCGAGCAGATGATCGTGTCGAAGGTCGACGCGCTCGTGATCGCACCGGCCGATTCCAAGGCGCTGGTGCCGGTTCTCAAGAAAGCGGTCGACGCCGGCATTATCGTGGTCAACATCGATAACCAGCTGGACCCGGGCGTGCTCAAGTCGAAAGACCTGAACATCCCGTTCGTCGGCCCGGATAATGCGAAGGGCGCGCTGAAGGTAGGTGACTACCTGGCCAAACATCTGAAGTCGGGCGACAACGTCGCCATTATTGAAGGCGTCTCGACGACCACCAACGCCCAGCAACGCACGGCCGGCTTCAAGCAGGCCATGGCGACGGGCGGCATGAAGGTCGTCTCGCTGCAATCGGGTGAGTGGGAAATCGACAAGGGCAACGCCGTAGCGAGCCAGATCCTCAATGCCAACCCGGACGTCAAGGCGCTGCTGTGCGGCAATGACAATATGGCAATCGGCGCAGTCTCAGCCGTGCGCGCGGCAGGCAAGGCCGGCAAGGTGCAGGTGGTGGGCTACGACGACATCGACGCGATCAAGCCGATGCTCGCCGACGGCCGCGTTCTCGCCACGGCCAATCAGTACGCTGCCAAACAGGCCGTGTTCGGCATTGATACGGCTTTGAAGGCAATCGCTGAACACAAGAAGCAGTCGGAATTGTCGGGCGTCGTCGAAACGCCCGTCGATCTGGTCACCAAGTAAGACTGGCATAAAGCGTGGCCCTTGTCGCATGACGGGCCACGCTGCCTGATCTTTGTCTGGCGTTATCAATCTGATGTCTACTCCCATCCAATCCCTTGCTGATGCCCCGCCTGTGCTGACTGTTCGCGGCATCGGCAAGACCTACGCCGGGCCTGTGCTCGCCGATATCTCGCTGGAACTGTACGCGGGCGAGGTGCTGGCGCTGACCGGCGAAAACGGCGCGGGCAAGAGCACCTTGTCCAAGATCGTCGGCGGTCTTGTCACACCGACTACCGGTTCGATGACGCTGGGCGGCGCGGCTTATACGCCCGGCAGCCGCAAGGACGCCGAGGCGCTCGGCGTGCGCATGGTCATGCAGGAATTGAACCTGTTGCCGACCCTCACGGTGGCGGAGAACCTGTTCCTGAACCGCTTGCCGCAGCGCGGCATGTTCGGCTGGATCGACCGCGCGAAGCTGCGCGAGCACGCCCGGCATGCCATGGCGCAAGTCGGGCTCGACGCGATCCACCCTGACACGCTGGTGGGCACGCTGGGCATCGGGCATCAGCAGATGGTCGAAATCGCGCGCAATCTGATCGGCGATTGCCGCGTGCTGATCCTCGACGAACCCACCGCGATGCTAACCGCCCGCGAGGTAGACCTGCTGTTCGAGCAGGTCGAACGGCTCAAGGCACGCGGCGTGGCACTGGTGTACATCTCGCACAGACTGGAAGAATTGAAGCGTATTGCGCGGCGCGCTGCCGTGCTGCGCGACGGGCGGCTCGTGCATGTCGACGAGATGGCTAATCTCTCTGCCGACCGTCTCGTGACGCTGATGGTTGGGCGCGATATCGGCGAGCGGATCGACCTCGGCGAGCGGCGCATCGGCGACGTCGCGCTCAAGGTGGCGGGCATGACCCGCGAGCCGGTCGTACGCGATGTGTCCTTCGAAGTGAAGGCCGGCGAGATTTTCGGCATCAGCGGTTTGATCGGCGCGGGCCGCACGGAATTGATGCGGCTCATCTACGGGGCTGATCGCGCGGACGCCGGCGCGGTGTCGATCGCGCATGGTGGCGGCCCGCTCGAACCCGTGAAAGTCTCATCGCCATCGGACGCGGTGAAGAACGGCATCGCATTGATTACGGAGGACCGCAAAGGCGAGGGCCTCCTGCTGACGCAGCCTATTGCCGCCAATATCTCGCTCGGTCATCTGCGCGCGGTGTCGAAGAACGGCGTGGTGGACGGCCGTCGCGAGGCGGCGCTGGCGCGCAAACAGATCGACGCGATGAGCATCCGCAGCGCCGGGCCGTCGCAGCCGGTCTCCGAACTCTCCGGCGGCAACCAGCAGAAGGTGGTGATCGGCCGCTGGCTCGCACGCGATTGCACGGTGTTGCTGTTCGACGAGCCCACACGCGGCATCGACGTCGGGGCGAAGTTCGATATCTATGCCTTGATGGGCGCGCTCGCGCGGGAAGGCCGCGCATTGGTGGTGGTGTCGAGCGATCTGCGCGAGTTGATGTCCATTTGCGACCGGATCGGGGTGATGTCGGCAGGACGGATGACGGGCATGTTCGAGCGCGCAAGCTGGACTCAGGATGCGCTGCTCGCAGCGGCGTTCGCGGGTTACACGAAACGCGACGCGCTGCTGCACGATCCGATCGAACCTGACGCGAAGGCCCCCGACGCGAAAGCGTCCGACGCATCGGCGCCCGACACAAAATCTGTGGAGTATTGAAGCATGACCGCACCAACCAGCCTGCCTACGTTGCAGAACGAACCACCCAAAGACGCGAAGCCGATCGGCACGCGCCTGGGATTCTCGAACTACCTCGGCCTGCTCGGCGCGCTCCTCGGGATGATCGTCCTGTTCTCGCTGCTGAGCTCGCACTTCCTGAGCTACGACACCTTCAGCACGATCGCGAACCAGATTCCCGATCTGGTCGTGATGTCGATCGGCATGACCTTTGTGCTCATCATCGCCGGGATCGATCTGTCGGTCGGCTCCGTGCTGGCGCTCGGCGCGGCGCTCACGAGCGTCGCGGCCCTGCACTGGCACTGGCCGGCATTACCCGCCGCTTTGCTCGGCATGGCCGGCGCGGCCCTGACGGGCTGCGTGACCGGCGCGATTACCGTGGCCTGGCGGATTCCGTCGTTCATCGTGTCGCTCGGCGTGCTCGAGGCGGCCCGCGGCCTCGCGTATCAGCTGACCAACTCCCGCACGGCCTACATTGGCGATGCGTTCGATTTCCTGTCCAACCCGATTGCGTTCGGCATTTCTCCCGCGTTCCTGATTGCCATCGTCGTGATGATCGCCGCGCAGTTGGTGCTGACCCGCACGGTGTTCGGCCGCTATCTGGTCGGTATCGGCACGAACGAGGAAGCGGTGCGCCTCGCGGGCGTCAATCCGCGACCCTACAAGATTGCCGTATTCGCGATGATGGGCCTGTTAGCTGGTCTCGCGTCCCTGTTCCAGATTTCGCGGCTCGAGGCTGCGGACCCAAATGCCGGTTCGGGCATCGAATTGCAGGTGATCGCGGCCGTCGTGATCGGCGGGACGAGCTTGATGGGCGGCCGAGGCTCGGTGATCAGCACCTTCTTTGGCGTGTTGATCATCTCGGTGCTGGCCGCGGGTCTCGCCCAGATCGGGGCGACCGAGCCAACCAAACGCATTATCACGGGGGCCGTCATTGTCGTGGCCGTCGTGCTGGATACCTATAGAAGCCGGCGTCGCGCCGCATAAATTGACCATTAGCAACCCTACGTGGATGGTCAGCAGGAGAATGAAAGTGTCGAAAGAAGTGAAGCAGGGCCGCGTGCTCGTGGTAGGCAGCATCAATACCGACCTGGTCGCTCGTGCACCGCATTTGCCGCGGCCCGGCGAGACGATCGGCGGACATGAGTTCTCGCAGGTTGCCGGCGGCAAGGGTGGCAATCAGGCGGTAGCGGCTGCTCGCATCGGGGCGCGCGTGGCAATGGTTGGACGCGTGGGGAAGGATGCGAACGGCGCACAGCGGGTCCAGGATCTGGAAGCGGAGGGTATCGACTGCGCGGGTATCGAGGTCGACCCGGCGCAACCCACCGGTGTCGCGATGGTGACGGTGTCGGACGACGGGCAGAACACAATCGTCGTGGTCGCGGGCAGTAATGGCGAACT
>DASZCC010000373.1:0-4348 GCA_035943485.1 Rhizomicrobium sp.
GTGCTTGATACGCAAGGCATGGTGCATCAGTGGATGGGCAACGAGAGTGCGGCGCTGGTTTCGTACGCGCACTCGCTTGCACTCAAGAACAGGATCGGCGATCGCATTGGCGCGGCTATCACGCTCGGCAATCTCGGTCGCTATTGCGCGATGTTGGGGCGGCCGGAAGAGGCGCGTGCATTTCTCGGGCTGGACCTGAAGGTAGCCGACGACGTCGGCGACGTGCGCGGGCAGGCACGTGTGCTGACAGACCTCGCCGAGATCGCGCGCGAGGCGGGTGATTTCAAGACGTCGGCGGAGAACCTTGCGCGCGCAGAGTCGTTGGCCAAGGGCGCGAACCTGCGTCAGATCGAATTCGAGGCCCAGCTTGGCCGTGCATTGACCGCACAGGCTGCGAAGGACACGAATGCCGCTCACGTGGCCCTCGAAGCCGCGCGCGCGACAGTGGGGAAGGCACCGACCGACTTCGATCGTTTCCTCCTGAGCTGGGCCGGCGCCAAGATTGAAGCAGATTCCACCGAGGCAATCCGTCTCCTCAACGAAGCCGTCGAAGGCTTCCGGAACGCCGATTTCCCCGCGCTGGAAATCGATGCGCGGCTGGATCTTGCGCAGCTCTACATCGCAAACGACAAAGTCGCAGAGGCCGAACGCGAGACGCTGCTCTCGCTCAAGCGCGCGCGAGAGCGTGGCCTGCCACGCTACCGCGTGCGCATCGGCGAATTGATGGAACGCCTCTCGCTCACCGAAGGTGTGGCGGAGGAAAGCGGCAAACCGATCGAGGACCGCCCGTCGTCAACCGCCGATGGCTATCTGATCCGCGAACGCCTGGGAGGCGGGACTTTCGCTACGGTGTACCGCGCTTTCGATGTCGAGCGTGCGCGGGAAGTGGCCCTCAAGGTGCTGGATATGGAAGGCCGCTATGCGCAGGCCGAACGCGACCGGCTACTCGACTCGGCGCGACTCGATATCGAGGCCGCCAATCGGGCGCGCCATCCCGGCCTAGTGACAGTCTACGCCATCGGCCGCGACGCGCGCGGCAACGTCTATCTGGCCGAGGAGCTGATCACCGGCACCGACCTCCGCGAGAAGCTCAACGGCACGCCGGCGCGCGATGCCCGATCGGTCTGCGGCACGCTCGGCGATGTCGCGGAGGCGCTCGCGGCCCTGCACGCAGCGGGCGTCGTGCACCGTGATCTGAAGCCGGAGAACATCATGCTGCGGCCTGACGGGTCGCCGGTGATCGTCGACTTCGGCATCGCGCACATCGCGGGGCTTGCGGAGAAGCCTGGTTCGGTGTCGCGCGGGTCGCCCGAGTATTTCTCGCCCGAACAGGCACAGGGCGCCGAGCCCAAGCCATCGGACGACATGTACTCTTTCGGCGTCATTCTCTGGGAATGGCTGAAAGGCGCGCGCCCCTCCGGTAGCGTCTCACGGAAGAGTTCGTTCTTCGGCGGTAGGTCTGAGCCGAAGAATGCTGAAGATCTCGCGGCTGGCTTGCTCGCCCCCAGGGGTGATGACCGGCCGACCGCAGACGTTGCGGCAACGCTGCTGAGGAGCTTTGCAGCATGAACGATTCCTACGATCTCGCGCGCGATCTATCCGCAGTGCGGCGCTCGCTCGCCGCCGACATGCCAGAGGCCGTGATCTTCTATTGCGGCCGCGCGCTGGAGGCGACGTCGGCACAGGCGGTGTCGGCGCTGGCGCTCGAACCGGGCGCGCAGGTGTTCGCCAATCTTGATCTGCTGGAGCGTCTGTCGTGCATCTCGCGGCCGGCGCTCTACCTTGGCCACGCCTTGCGACGCCTCGCCAATGACGCGCGCCACATCCTGCGACCCCTGTCGAAACAGGATGCTGAGTTTGCCGCGTTGTGCGTCGGCCCCTGGTTGCAATGGTACCTCGAAGATTTCTTTCGCGGTCCGCGCACGCCTATCGCAGACGAGAATTTCGGCATTCCCGGTGCAACGGGCCATGTCGGGAGCGTGCTTTCGTTGTTGCGCAAGCAGCACGCATCGGGCGCCGACATTTCCGATGCGCTTCTGGGTCTCGCAGACGATAGCGTGGCGAAAATTCCGGCGCTGTCGTCGATGATCGCCGAGAGTCTCATCTCCTGTGGCCGCGTCACTGAAAGCGAAACGATCCTGAACGCGGCGCTGGTCCACGCGCCGGATGATCTGCGGCTCAACCAGCTTTACGCGCTGGCCCGTCGTCGATTGGGCCAGCCGGCCGAGGCGCTGGCGCTACTAAAGAAATTGTCTGGCCGCTATTCGGAAGACGAGGAAACAATCGGCATCACGGCGGGCGCGATGAAGGCCGCATCGGATGATGCAGGCGCTGCCCGTCTCTATGCCAAGGGCTGGCAACTCTCGCACGACCGCAACCTGTATCTGGGCGTGAACGCCGCTGCGCTTGAATTGTGGCTGGGCAAGCCGGGCAGCAAGGAGCATGCGGCCCATGTCGCGGACCTGTTCGCGCGCCGCAACAGCAAGCTTGCCGCCTCGGGTATCGATGTGTCCGGCCAGCGCGATTATTACGACATGGTGACCGAGGCGGAGGCGCGGCTGCTTTCCGGCGACAACACCGGCGCCCGAACGCTCTACGCCGACGCCTTTACCCGTTTTGCGTCACGCAAGGGCGATATTGACGGAACCAGGCATCAGGCAAATCGGTCCATCGCCTTGCTCGGTGGCGAGCCTCTTGAATAGAGTGCTCCACGGGCTGGGGGTTCCATGACACTGAAGATCACGTACAAGTCGCCGCCTTATCGCGACAAGGTTCTCACGTTCGATGACGCCGTCTCGAACATCCGGATCGGGCGCGCGACAGGTTCCGAAGTCGAATTTCCCGAAGACATGGCGGCAGTCGGCCATGAGCATTTCGCACTGAAGCGCGAGGCGGGGACTTATAAGTTCGTCATCAACCCGCATCACCGCGTCTATGTCGACGGCAAGGATGTGCTGGACGGGCATGAGCTGGCTGCCGCGCGCGAAGTGCGCCTCGGCACACCGGATGGTCCGCGCCTTCTGCTCGAACCGCAAAAGGCAGGTGGATCGAATTACGTCGCCACCGAACCGCAGGGCGCGAGCCGCCAGACGACCGACATCGTGCGCTCCAGTGCGCGGTGGACGCATGTGCTGGGCGCGGTCGCTGCCATCACGCTGCTCGTCGGCGGCTTTGCGTACTGGAAACTGAACAGCGAGGTTCAGCCGCTCTACACCAACGCCGGTCACAACGCGGATTTCTCCGCCGTGATCGCCAAGGCGCAGAAGGCCGTTTACCTCGTCGACGAAGTGGACAGCAGCGGCACGAGCCATGGTGGGGCGACGGCCTGGGTCGTCGCGATGCCAGACGGCTCGAAGGTGTTCGCGACCAACGCGCATGTCGGCGAACTGCTCGCCGAAGCGCGGCGCAATCACTATCGCCTCGTCGTGCGATCGCCGGAGAGCAATCATCGCGAATACGAGATCACCGACGCGAACATCCATCCGGCTTACGCCGCGTTCAACGCGCTAGTCGCGGACGAGGAGAAGAAGGCCAATTCCGGCATGATCCGGGAAGTCGATCTGTCGCCGGCCTATGACGTGTCGCTCCTGATCCCGGACAAGCAGGATGGCTTGCCTGACGGTTTGCCGCTGGCGACCGACAAGGAACTGGACGCATTGCATTCGGGTCAGCCGATCGCCTATGTCGGCTATCCAGCGGAGAACCTGGTCAGCTTCGATACGCGCGCGCCAACGCCGACCTCGCAGGTTGGCATCATCACATCCGTTCGCAATTTCTTCCTGACCAATGACAACGGACCGGCGCAACTTATCGAGGACTCGCTGCCGTCAGCCGGTGGCGCGAGCGGCAGCCCAATCTTCAATGCCAATGGTCATGTGATCGCGCTGCTCTCGGGCGGCAACAACCTGTCGAGCAAGGATGGGCGCATCCCGAACGCGGCGATGGTGAACTTCGCGCAGCGTGTCGATCTCCTGAAGGAATTGCTGAACGGCACGGCGGCCGACAAGCTCGAGGATTACAAGAAGGCGTGGGCCGCTGGTGTCGCGCGCTGGAGCCGTGCGCCGGACGACGTCGCGGCGATCTATGCCAAGCAGTTCGAGCAGGCGCAGGGCAAGCTGACCGTCTTCTCGCGCGCAGGTTCGACCGGCGCGGGCGATCCGCTGTTCGATAACCGTTCGTCGGCGACGTACGAGCTCGATCTGCTCGGCGACACGTCTTACCTCGTGACGGCGACGACGACATCGGGCAAGCCGCTGCGTGTCGTGGTCTACAACGCCAACGATCCGTCCTCGATCATCGACACGACGGTGTTCGTCGCCGATGGTCCGCTGTCGGTGATCGAGATTCC
>DASZCC010000374.1:0-2929 GCA_035943485.1 Rhizomicrobium sp.
GAAACCGATCCACTCGCTCTTCGGAAGCCGGTGCAGGTACACCGTGATGTCCGTGTTGATGTAGCCCAGACCCTGATCTCCGCTGTTAGCGAACGGGCTCGCGAAATCCACTGCAGCCGCGACGCGCGTGAACGGCGTCAGCGGATAGCCCTGGACCATCTCGCGGATCTCGCTCATCCAGGCGCGCTTGATGCCGGTCTCGCCGAAATTGCCGGTGATGCGGCGCATCTTCCACATGCGCTGTCCGAACTGCGCGGCGTCTGGCGGCGGAAGGCTGTCCGGGTGCGGCACATCCCAGTTTGCCGGACTCCAGCGACTGCCGGCCGGCGCCTGCGTCGGCAGAAGAAACTGCGCCCGCGCGCTCGCGAAACTCTTGCCCGCGCTGCTGAGTTCGGCGTCGACGACCTTGATGCGCTTGCCGTCGCGCAGGACGCGTGTCGTCACCGTGATCGGAGAAAAGTCGGGCAGGCGGTACATGTCGACTGTCAGCCGCGCCGGCACCCACTCGGGCCCACCATAAAGACGCTCAAGCTCGAATCCCGCGAGCCCGATCACGACGCGGCCATGCAGCGAATTCGGATTCCACGGACCGCGACCGTCCGGCTGCGGGAGGAAGGTGTCTCCATCCCGCTTGAAGAATGCAGTGTTTTCCATGCGTGGTGTCAGAGGCCTTCGAACAGGGCGGTTGAGAGGTAGCGTTCGGCGAAGGAGGGGATGATCGCCACGATCATCTTACCTTCCATGTCCGGACGCGCACCCACTTCAAGCGCGGCTGCGACAGCGGCTCCCGACGAGATGCCGACGGGAATGCCCTCGACGCGCGCCAGCTTGCGTGCCGTGTCGAACGCGGTCTCATTGGAGATCGTGATGACCTCGTCGATCACCTTGCGGTCGAGGATCGACGGCACGAAGCCTGCGCCGATGCCCTGGATCTTGTGCGGACCCGGCTGACCGCCGGACAGCACAGGCGAGTCTTCCGGCTCGAGCGCGATCATGCGCACCGAAGGCTTCTTCGCCTTCAGTACCTGGCCTACGCCGGTGATGGTGCCGCCGGTGCCGACGCCGGAGATCACGACATCAACGCCACCCTTGGTGTCGTTCCAGATTTCCTCAGCAGTGGTGCGGCGATGGATATCCGGGTTGGCCGGGTTCTCAAACTGCTGCGGGATCACGGCGTCCTTCATCGTCGCGACGATTTCCTGCGCCTTGGCGATCGCGCCCTTCATGCCCTTGGCTGCTTCGGTGAGCACGAGTTCGGCGCCAAGCAGCAGAAGCATCTTGCGCCGCTCGATCGACATCGATTCCGGCATGACGAGGATGAGCTTGTAGCTACGCGCAGCTGCGACGAAGGCAAGTGCGATGCCGGTGTTGCCGCTGGTGGGTTCGACGAGCGTCGACTTGCCCGGCGTGATGATGCCCTGTTTCTCCAGCGCCTCGATCATCGCAACGCCGATACGGTCCTTCACGCTCGAGATGGGATTGAAGAATTCGAGCTTCAGGAGGATGTCGGCTTTCACGCCAGCCTCCTTCGGCAGGCGCGCGAGGCGCACGAGCGGCGTGTCGCCGATGGTCTGTGTGATCGAGTCGTAGATTTTCCCGCGTCCGGGTTTGCCTTGTTCCATGGCGTCCTCCTAAATCGTGAAATCCGCGGTGGTGCCACCGCCGCAATCAACGCCTGCCGAGCGCGCGCGCTGGCAGAGATCTTCGATCGATATGGCATCGAGCCGCGCCATGACTTCGTCTTGCAGCGACTGGATCAGTGGTGAGACGATGCGGATGCCGAGTTCCGAGTGCGGATCGATCGGCTCATTCTCCTCGTCTTCCAGGCTCTCGGCCACGCGCACGACATCGCCGACACTGATGCGACGACGCTCCTTGGCGAGGCGATAGCCGCCGCGCGGACCGCGCACGCCTTTGAGGACGCCGGCGCGAACAAGCTGCTGCATTACCTGCTCGAGATAGCGTTGCGGCACGCCCTGCCTGGCGGTGATTTCCTTGGCCTGCACCGGCTCGGGTCGCGCGTTGAACGCGATGTCGATGACGGCCTCGAGGGCAAGCAGGGTCTTGCGGGACAGCTTCAGCATGGTCAGTTGATCTTGGCGGTTGGAGAGATGTGGAGTCCGGTCGAGCCGAAGCCGCCTTCGCCGCGCGCGCTCTCGGGCAGCGTTGTGGCTTCGAGCAGTTCGGCGGTTTCGTGGCGGGCGATGATGATCTGGGCGATCTTCATCCCGCGCGAGATGCGGAACGTCGCTTCGCCATGATTGATGATGATGGCCTTGATCTCGCCGCGATAGTCGCTGTCGATCGTGCCTGGTGAATTCAGCACGGTGACACCGTGGTTGAGGGCGAGGCCGGAACGCGGTCGCACCTGCGCCTCGAAGCCCTGTGGCAAGGCGATGGCGATGCCGCAGGGCACGGCCATGCGGGCGCCTTTCTCCAGATCGATGTCGGAATGAACGGCGGCAAGAAGATCGAAACCGGCCGATCCCTCCGTCGCATAGGCCGGCAGGGGAAGGTCCTTGGCGTGCGGCAGGCGCTGGATGAGGACTTTCACGCGGCTTTGCCCTTCAGCGTTTCGGCGATGCGTGCTGCCAGTCTCGCCCCGACTTCTGTCTTCGACAGCTCAGGCCAGTCTTCCGTGCCCTTCGCGGTGACGATGTGCACGGTGTTGCGGTCGCCGCCCATCACGCCGGTGGCCGGGCTGACGTCATTCGCGACGATCCAGTCACTGCCTTTACGCGCCCGCTTGGCGGTCGCATGCGCCACGACATTCTCGGTCTCGGCCGCGAAGCCGATCAGAAGGCGCGGGCGTCGCGCGTGTTTGCCAAGCGTCGCGAGGATGTCTGGGTTCTCGACAAGCTTGATCGAGGGTGCAGCGGCATCCTTCTCCTTCTTGATCTTGTTGTTGGCGGCGATCTCCCGCCGCCAG
>DASZCC010000375.1:0-10694 GCA_035943485.1 Rhizomicrobium sp.
CAGCGCTGACTTATCTGCCGTCGTTCGAGAAATTCTCGCAGCTCACACTGGCTGTTGCGATGATCGCGCCGGGCATCGGCATCGTGATCATGACGGCGATCATGCCGCCGCCCTACAACAGCTTCTATTATGCCGGTATCATCATGGTGGTGATCTATGGCGCGTCGCTGGTGCGCCTGCGCTTCCTGATCTCCGCGCTGATCTCGCTGATGCTGGTCGGGCTCTATCAGGTGGTCTCCACCATGATCAATCCGATCCCGTTCAAGGATTATGTGAACAACAACTTCTTCCTGATCATGGCGACGGCCGTGGGCCTGTTCTCGGCCTACATCCAGGAAATGTATATCCGGCGCAGCCACAAGGCGCAGAAGGTGATCGAGGCGAAGAACGCCGCTGCCAACGTGCTGCTGCTGGAAGCCGACAAGGCCAATCGCGCCAAGAGCGAATTCCTCGCCAACATGAGCCACGAGCTGCGCACGCCCCTGAATGCCATCATCGGATTCTCCGACATCCTGAAGAAGGAGCTGTTCGGCGCGCTGGGCAGCGAGCGTTATGCCGAATACGTGCAGGACATCAACGACAGCGGCAATCATCTGCTCGCGATCATCAACGACATCCTCGACCTGGCGAAGGCGGAAGCCGGCAAGCTGACGCTGCAGGAGGAAGAAGTCGATGTCGTGCGTACGCTCGACGACGCGCTGCGCATGTGTCGTGGCCGCGCTGTGGCGTCGGGCATACGTCTCGTCTTCCCCGATGCCGGCAAGTCTATCTACGCCGCGATCGACGAGCGGCTGATCCGTCAGGTCGTACTCAATTTGCTGACCAATGCGATCAAGTTCACCGAGACGGGCGGGCTGGTCACGCTCAATGTCGAGTCCAGCGAGCAGGCCGGCATCGTGATCCGTGTGACGGACACGGGCATCGGCATCGCGCCGGAGGACATCGCACGCGTCATCCGTCCGTTCGAGCAGGTGGAGACGGTGCTGTCACGCACGCATGGCGGCACGGGCCTCGGTCTGCCGCTGACCAGCAAGCTCACCGAGCTGCATGGCGGCGCGCTGACGATCGAGAGCGCGGTGGGCGAGGGGACGACAGTGTCCGTCGCGCTGCCGGCGACGCGCCTGCGCGCGCCGCCGACCTACACGCTCCGTCAGGCGGTCTGATCTAGCCCTTGCGAACGAACAGCATGCGGACGCGGCCGGTGCGTTCGGTCTCGGTCCATGCCTGCGCGGCGTCGAGGCCTTCGGTCCACTTCATCATGCAGGCGTCGTCGCGATACTGCAGCGACCAGTCGGTGATGTATTCCATCGGCCAGTAATTGCTGAGCGGGCAGTCGTTCATGTTGCCGATGATGAGCAGGCCGCCCGGCATCAGCAGATCATAGAGCCGCTTGACCAGCGCCTTGCAGCGATGGTCGGTCAGGTAGTCGAGCAAGCCCACCGAGTAGACGAGATCCTGCGGCGGAAGACCGGCGAGGCCCGTCGTGCCGCGCAGGATGTCCGTGAACGAGATGTTCAGGCCCTGCACGCCGATGCGGCCGTCTGCGTTGAGCACATAGGGATAAGTCTTGGTGTGCGCGTATTCGAGCGCCGCCTGCTCCTGGTCAATGAGCGAGAACTGCACGCGGTGGCCGGATGAGGCATGCGTCGAGAGATAGGCCTCGATCTCGCGTGCCGGGCCACTGCCCAGGCTCGTGATGCGGGCAGGGCGGTCGCCGGTGGCGTTGACGACATCGGCGATGTAGGTGCGCACGACTTCCATGCGGGTGCCGATGCACTCGGCCACTTCGAGGCCGACGCGGTGCATCAGCATCTCATAGGCTGTGCCACCGAGACGCTGCCAGTCATAGACCTGGTTCATGATCTCGAAATCGCCGGGATAGCCCAGCGGCTTGGCATAGGAACGATCCCAGATGGCGCCGAGGCGAAGCTCCGGCGTCAGGACGAGTTCGGTGAACTCCTTGGTCGCTTCGCGCTGGTCACGCTCGCCGGCGATCTTGTGGGTCAGCTCATTGCCGACGCGCCACAGCGAGCGCCATTGCTGGATCAGCCGCGGTTCGCAGGTCTCGAACGCTTCGACCTGGTCGAGGCCGCGATGGAATTCGCGGGCCACGCCGGCATTGGCGTCGAGCACGGCGCGATAGGCGCGCAGGAGCTTGAGGACATCGGCGCAGAAGGCCCGGTACTCCGGCGTCACCAGCTGGTTCGTCTCGGTGATGAACTCCGGCGAGCGGGCGGCGATCTGCGCCTGGGTGTTGCGGGTCAGGAGCTTGTCGAACTCGACATAGCGGTCGACGAAGTTGAAAGCGATCTTGGAGCCGAACACCGTGTTCTCGGAGCGGCAGACGCGGGCATTGGTTTCAAAGATTGGCAGACCCGACTGCTGGATCGACAGCGGGACGGTCTCGCCAACTTCCAGCGCGTCGTCATGTGTCTGCTTGGAGAGGGCCGCGAGGCCGCCCAGGCTGATGTCATGGAGACGATAGGCGTGGCTGCGGACTCGCACGCGCGGAGCCAATGTCGGAAACAGGCGGCGCGCATCGTAGCGCGGCGGCCTGAACCTGATTTGTTGGCCGGACGAGCCCTTCAGTTCTTCGTATGCAAGCATGATGCCCCCTCAGCGACGAAATATGCGTCCTTCCGGAAGTCACCCCACCGAGCGCCGAATGGCACCACGAAACCCGAAATACGCCGGGTTTTCCCCGGTCGCAATTAGTTAACAAAGGATTAATAGCCGAACGCGCGAACCGAATCAATTCAATTCGCACAGGCACTTAGAGCATATTGCGATTAACCTTTATTAACACCCCTTAACGTCATCGAACCGTGAAGGTTTCCGTAAAATTCAAAATGATTTCCTAGCGCGATCGTCAGAACTCGAATCGTAACCTGTGCGTTGTCAGGTCCACACACGGACCAAACAGGGGTCGAGAATGTTTCTCTTTCGCGTGAAGGTCGAAGAACTCGATGCGATCAAGCTGGATCTGCTGATGGCGGATCTCAATCGCAGTGAAGAGAGCATCCGCGCGAAATGTCCCATCCGCGAGATGAGCTTCGTCGCCGAAGGCGCGCGCAAGCAGCAGGGCAATGAGCTCGACATCTACCTTGCGCTGGATGATGTGATCGAGCCGAAGCAGCTGCGCGACCTCGCCAGCGAGATCAATGCGCTGCTCGAGACCGACCTGCCCAAGGGCGGCAGCCAGCGCGTGACCTCGGAACTCATCCACATCTGATCTGACGTTTCAGCCGTCGTAGAAGAACGGCTTGTGCAGGCCGATGAGCGCGCGCTCGCGGTCGGTTTCGGCGCGCGCGGCGGCTTCCGGCGAGACGTGATTGACGGCGTCCGTCATCGCGATCCGCTGGGCGATGTCACGGCGGCCATAATGGCATTGCAGGAAGAAGCGGCCATGTCCCTCCTGGGCCGGCGTGCCGCGATGCCAGACGTCTGATACGAACAGGATTGCGTCACCGGCCTTTGCCGCCAGGAGCACAGGCTTCTTGTTCTCGAACGTCAGATCGGGATCGAACGTGCGGTCGCCGCCGGGCGGCAACCGGCCTGAACGGTGCGATCCGGGCAGGACTGCTGTTGGGCCTGCTTCCAGCGGGCAGTCCTGCAGGAAGAGGTGCATCCCGATCGCGAAGACGGGATACGGGATAGCGTCGGGCCACGCTACGTTCTCAGCGCGCGGGACGTGCGGTCCGGCATCGATATGCCAGCGCCCGCCCTGATGGCCCTCAACATTGCGCCAGGCCGTATTCGCGATCACATGGCAGTCGTCGCCGAGCAGGGGCTCGATCACGTCGAGGATCGACCGCGAGCCGATCGCCTTCTGCGACAGGGGCGAACGGTTGAGCATGCCATAGCGATGCTCGTCATTGACGTCGCGCTCGCGATCGATCGCCGAGTTGGCATAGACATCCGAAATCTCGGCAGCCAGCGCCGCGATCTCGTCGGCCGTGAGCACGCCGCGCAGATGCGCAAACCCTTCGCGCTCCAGCTGCGTGGACGCTGCCGGTACAGGATCGTTCAGGACGATAAGATTGCCGTGTCGCCGCTTGATCATGGGCGCGATGGTACGCGGGATAGGGCCGGGCGCAACGGTCTCGCAAACGCAAAAGAGCGGGACGGGGGGCCGTCCCGCTCTTCCGGGCGTGTTCGCAACAGGAGGGGACTAGTGCGAACCGCTCATGCCGCCACCGGCCGGCGCCATGCCGCCGCTGGCGGGCGCCATCGTGTCATGCGGCGCCATCGTGTTCGTTGCGGCCGGCTTCTTCTTGTGATGGTTCTTGGGCGTCATGGTGTCATGCGGGGCCATGCCGTTCGTGGCTGGCGCCATGGTGTCGTGCGGCGCCATGCCGTTCGTGGCGGGCATCGGGTCGGCGAAGGATGTCGAAGCGAAGGCGAGACTGCCGGCGACGAGCGCGCCGAGGAAAAGGTGTTTGGTCATGGTGTCCTCTCAGGGTTGAACGTGGAGGACTTCGCCCCAGGTGGCCGATTGGTTACGGTTTGGCCTCCGGCTTTCGGCGATGTAACGTTCCGGCGCAATCAAACGAATGTGAAGTCAGGCCTCCCGAGTGGCGGAAGCGGAACTGAAGGCGCTGATGATACGCGCGCTGGGCGGCGACAACGCGGCATATGCCGTGCTGTTGCGGCAGCTCACCGGCTATCTGCGCGCGTTCTTCCAGCGCCGCTTGCGCAACCCGGCAGATGCCGAGGATTTGCTGCAAGAGACCCTGATCGCGATGCACGCCCGCCGCTCCACCTACGACACCTCACGGCCCCTGACCGCCTGGGTCTATGCGATCGCGCGCTACAAGCTGATTGATCATTTCCGACGCACCAAAAGACGCGCCGAGGACGCGATCGACGATGCCGACGGCTTCCTGGCGCAGGAGCAGACCGAGGCCGCCGATGCACATCTGGATGTCGAGCGTCTACTGGGCCATCTGCCGGAGAAGACCCGCCGGCTGATCCGCGACGTGAAGATCGAAGGTCTGTCGACCGCTGAAGCGGCCGCGCGCCATAACCTCTCCGAGTCCGCCGTGAAGGTTGGCGTCCATCGCGGGCTGAAAAAGCTCTCAGCAGAGGTGGAAGACGAGCCGTCATGAAGACCGACGATCTGATCTCCGCCCTGTCTGCCGATCTCGCGCCTGTGCCGAAGCGCGCCGCGACGCGTCACATCCTGCTTGGTCTCGGCATCGGCATCGCGGTTTCCATCGCTGTGCTTGTGATGTGGCTGGGTCTGCGCGCCGATCTCATGCATGCGATGGCCACCGGGGCGTTCTGGATGAAGTTCGTGTTCGCCCTGAGTGTGGCAGCGCTCGGCTTCGGGTTGATCGACAGGCTGGCGCGGCCGGGTGGAGACGGCGGCATATTCGGTCCGCTCATCCTTGCGCCACTCGCGGTGATGATCGTGCTCGCTGGCTATCAGCTGTTTGCCGCGCCACGCCCGATGTGGATGCCGATGATGATGGGCCACTCCTCGCATGTCTGCGCGCGCAACATCGTCGTCCTCTCGCTGCCCGTATTCGTGGGCGTGTTCTGGAGTCTTCGTGCCCTTGCGCCGACCCGGCTCACGCTCGCCGGCGCTGCGGCAGGACTGCTCGCAGGAGCGACCGGCACCATGGTCTATTGCTTCTATTGCAACGAGACGACCGCGCCCTTCGTGGCCATCTGGTACACTGTCGGGATCGGTGCAATGGGCCTGCTCGGCGCAGCCTTCGGCAGGCTCATGCTGCGCTGGTAAGGTGTAACCGGCAGCCGTCCTCGTGCGTATAAGATGCGTACGGTCCGGGAGACCCCCCATGAAATTCGCCAGAAACCTCGTTCTTGCCACCGCCGTCAGTGCGCTGAGCAGCCTGTCGGCCGCTTGTGCCGATGCGGTCAACAAGCCCATTCCGATTGCGACTGTAGATGCGTCCAAGAAGGGCGCCCCTGCGAGCGAGACGGCCGTGCTGGCTGGCGGCTGCTTCTGGGGCCTGCAGGGACTGTTCGAGCATGTGAACGGCGTGACGAAGGTCGTCGCCGGCTATTCCGGCGGTGCTGCTGCTACGGCGCACTACGAGCTCGTCGGCACCGAGATGACCGGCCATGCCGAGTCTGTGCAGATCACATTCGATCCGCGCGTCGTGACCTATGGCGAGCTTCTTCGCGTGTACTTCTCGGTGGCGCATGACCCAACGGAACTGGACCGCCAGGGCCCGGATTCAGGCAGCAGCTATCGTTCGGAGATTTTCTTCGCGAGCCCCACGCAGCAGAAGATCGCGCAGGCCTACATCGCGCAGCTTGGAAGCGCGCATGTGTTCAATGCCCCTATCGTGACCAAGGTCGAACCGCTGAAGGGCTTCTATGCGGCCGAGGGCTATCATCAGGACTTCCTGATCCATAACCCAACCTATCCCTATATTGTGGTCAATGATCTGCCCAAGATCGACGCCCTCAAGCACGTCTGGCCGGCTCTTTATCGCGACAAGGCCGCGATGCTGCAGCAGAACGCGGCGCTGTAGGCTACTGACACCTTCGTGTCAGTAGCCGTGCTGAACTTTTCGGCTATTCTTGCGTTCCCGACTGACAGCAAGGCTCTGGCATGACCATAAAAGGATCTCTCGCCTCCACGGAGGGCGGGGAAAACCAGGACCCATTTTCGCTCGCGCCAGTTGATGCGTATGCCGCCGTGCGCGCGCGCAGTGAGGCCTTGGCCGCACCTCTTTCCGTTGAAGACCAGACCATCCAGTCGATGCCCGATGCGAGTCCGACCAAATGGCATCTCGCGCACACGACGTGGTTCTTCGAGACTGTTGTGCTTGGAAAGTTCGTGCCCGGTTACAAGCCGTATGATCCGCGCTTCGGATATCTGTTCAATTCCTATTACGAGGGCCTTGGTCCACGTCATCCGCGGCCGAAGCGTGGGCTGCTGACACGACCTTCCGTCGCCGAAGTGCTTGCGTGGCGCAAGCATGTCGACGCGGCGATGCACGCGCTGATCGCCAATGGCGACGAGAACGTGTTGTCACTTGTGACGCTCGGGTTACACCACGAGCAGCAGCATCAGGAGTTGATCCTCACGGATATCCTGCATGCGTTCTCCTGCAATCCGCTCTTGCCCGCGTATGACGCGAATTGGCGTATGCCGCATGACGTGAGCGATCAGTGCTGGATAGACCATCCGGGCGGCGTGGTTTCAGTAGGCCATGATGGGAAAGACTTCGCCTTCGACAACGAAGGTCCCCGCCATGAGGTGCTACTGCGCCCGTTCCGCCTTGCGGCGCGGCCCGTGAGCGTCGGCGAATACCTCGAATTCATCAACGATGGCGGCTATCGCAGGCCTGAGTTCTGGCTTTCCGATGGATGGGCCCTGGTTCGGAGCGAGAATCTCAACGCGCCTGCCTATTGGCTGGGCAGTGAGAAGGGTTTTCGAGTGTTTGGCATCAATGGCGAACAGCCACTTGATCCGCATGCGCCCGTTGCCCATCTCAGCTTCTACGAAGCTGCGGCCTACGCGGCATGGACGGGGAAGCGCTTGCCGACGGAATTCGAATGGGAAGCAGCAGCGCCATCCAACACCGGGCAGGTGTGGGAATGGACGCGCTCGTCCTACGACCCTTATCCCGGTTATCGCCCCTTCGACGGCGAGGTTGTCGAGTACAACGGCAAGTTCATGAGCGGACAATATGTGCTGCGAGGTGCTTCGATCGCGACACCGCCCGGTCACATCCGCAACACCTATCGCAATTTCTTTCCGCCATCGGTGCGCTGGCAATTCAGCGGCCTCAGACTCGCGAGTGACACATGAGTGATGTTCTAGAGCTGCGGTCCCGAACCGCCGAGCAGGAGAAGTTCGCGCGCGAACTTCTTGCTGGCCTTTCGCGCACGCCAAAGACGATCCCGTGCAAGTACTTCTACGACGCGGTGGGTTCGGAGCTGTTCGAGAAGATCACGCATCTGCCGGAGTATTATCAGACGCGCACCGAATTCGCGCTGCTGACCCGCCATGCGGCCGAGATGGCGGAGCTGATCGGACCTGACATCGAGCTGGTGGAATTTGGCGCCGGATCGCTGCGCAAGGTGCGCATCCTGCTCGATATGCTGATCCATCCGACATCCTACGTGCCGATCGACATTTCCGGCGACTATCTGCTGGAGGTCGCGGCATCCCTGGACAAGGATTATCCGGACCTCGTGCTCAATCCGGTGATTGCCGACTTTACGAAGCCGCTGGATCTTGGCCCGCTCGCGCCTGGCGCAAAAGCGCGTGCCGGGTTCTTTCCGGGCTCGACGATCGGAAATTTCCGCCGCGATGATGCCGTCGCTTTCCTGCGCAATGCGCGCACCGCACTGGCCGGCGGCGGACTGCTGATTGGCGTAGACCTCGTGAAGGATCCTTCAATCCTTCATTCGGCCTACAATGACAGCGAGAAGATCACTGCGGCCTTCAACAAGAACCTTCTGGCGCGCGCCAATGCCGAACTGGATGCGGACTTCGATCTCGACGCCTTCGCCCATTACGCGCCCTACAATCCGATCGCGCAGCGGGTGGAGATGTATCTCGTCAGCCTGAAGCGTCAGCGCGTCCGTGTCGCGGGTCATGCCATCAGCTTCCTGGACGGCGAGGCGATCCATACCGAGGATTCGCACAAGTACACACTGGAGACATTCCGGACCCTGGCGGCCGAGGCGGGTTTCCGGATCGAGACGTCATGGACGGATGCCGGGTGGTACTTCACAATTCATTGGCTGGTTCCGGCCTGACGGCGGCCTTTATCGGAACGCCATGTTCCCGGCGCACTTATATGAGGTAGGGTTTCGGGTCCCTGACTTCTCATAAGGTGGTGCATGGAAATTGGCATTGTCGGCATGGGCCGCATGGGCGCGGGCATTGCCCGGCGCCTGATGAAACATGGACACAAGACCGTCGTGTTCGATCGCGACGCCAAGGCGGTGGCCGCGGTTGAAGGCGCGACGCCAACGAAGTCCCTCGAGCAACTCGTCAAGCAGCTGTCGGCACCGCGCGCCGTGTGGGTGATGCTGCCCGCGGGCAAGCCGACGGAGGAGACCGTGGCCGCCCTGGGAGAGTTGCTCTCGCGCGGCGATGTCGTCATCGACGGCGGCAACACGTTCTTCAAGGACGATGTGCGCCGCGCCAAGACGCTGTCCGGCAAGGGCATCGACTACATCGACTGCGGCACCTCCGGCGGTGTGTGGGGGCTCGAACGTGGCTTCTGCATGATGATTGGCGGCCAAAAGGGATCGGTCGATCGTCTCGATCCGATCTTCTCGGCGCTGGCGCCGGGCGCCGGAACCATCGAAAAGACAAAGAACCGGGACGGGCGCGATCCGCGCGTTGAGAACGGCTACATGCACGTCGGACCGCCGGGCTCGGGCCACTTCGTGAAGATGGTCCATAACGGCATCGAGTACGGCATGATGCAGGCCTACGCCGAAGGCTTCGACATCATCCGCGGCCGCAACCAGGATCACATGCCGGAAGGCGAACGTTTCGACGTCGACCTTGCCGACGTGGCGGAAGTCTGGCGGCGCGGAAGTGTAGTCGCCTCGTGGCTGCTCGATCTCACGGCAGACGCGCTTGCGAAATCACCAGACCTGAAGGAGTTCACCGGCTCGGTGGACGACAGCGGTGAGGGGCGATGGACCGTCAACGCCGCGATCGAGGAGGCTGTGCCGGCGCCGATCATCACCGAAGCGCTGTTCACGCGTTTCCGCTCGCGCATCGAACATTCCTTTGGCGAGAAGATGCTGTCGGCGATGCGCAACGAATTCGGCGGCCATATCGAAGGCGCCCTTGAAGGCAAGAAACCCGCATGAGCCTGCACAACAAGCCGCCACCGCCATCCACTGTCGTGATCTTCGGCGCCAATGGCGATCTCACCCATCGCCTGATCGTGCCGGCGCTCTACAACCTGTCGCGCACCAAGCTGTTGCCGGAGCGCTTCGCGATCATCGGGGTGGATCATAATGAGAAGACGGCGGAAGCGTGGGGCTCTGAACTGAAGCAGTTCCTCGCCACGACGCTGAAGGACCAGCCGGTCGACGAGGCTCTGTGGGCGCCGATCCAGAAATCCTTCTCCTATGTGACCGGCGATTTCACCAAGCCGGAGACCTACCAGCAGCTCAAGACGCACATCGCGGACTGCGACAAGGCGAATGATCTCTGCGGCAACGTCCTGTTCTATTTCGCCGTCGCCGACCGCTTCTTTGCGACCATCGCCGATCAGCTTGGCGAGGCCGGGCTCACAAGGGAAGAACCGGGCACCCATCGCCGCGTCATCGTTGAAAAACCGTTCGGGCACGATCTCGCTTCTGCCCGCGCGCTGAACGCCGAACTGCTCAAATGGCTGAAGGAAGACCAGATCTTCCGCATCGATCACTTCCTGGGCAAGGAGACGGTGCAGAACATCATGGCGCTGCGCTTCGCCAACGGCCTGTTTGAGCCGATCTGGAATCGCGACCGTATCGACCATGTCCAGATCACCGTGGCGGAGTCCCTTGGTGTTGAAGGGCGCGGCAAGTTCTACGAACAGACCGGCGCGCTGCGCGACATGGTGCCGAACCATTTGTTCCAGCTGATCGCCATGACGGCGATGGAGCCGCCGACGTCGTTCGACGCCGACGCGATCCGCGCGAAGAAGGCGGAAGTGTTTCGCGCCGTACATCCGCTCCAGCTCACCGACGTTGTG
>DASZCC010000376.1:0-4772 GCA_035943485.1 Rhizomicrobium sp.
CCGATGCCCGAAGCCGCGCCAGTAATGAAAACCGCCTTACGATTGGTCATTTTATGCCCCTCAGCCGCGGCACTATGTACGCGAGGCAGTTGTGGCGAGCTACCCCTAGACCGTCCAGCGCCCGCCTCGTAATGTCGCGCCAACGATAAACTTTTCCGGGAAGGAAGCCGTTCATGAGCAGAGAAGCCGTCATCGTTTCATACGCCCGCACAGGTCTCGCCAAGTCGGCGCGCGGCGGGTTCAATATTACCCCTACCATGTCGATGGCAGCACATGCCGTGAAGCACGCCGCCGAACGCGCAGGCGTCGACAAGGAGCTGATCGAAGACTGCTACATGGGCAACTGCGCGCATGGTGCCGGTAACATCGGCCGCCAGGCAGCGCTGCTCGCCGGCCTTCCTGTTTCGACTGCTGGCGTCTCCATCAACCGCTTCTGCTCGTCGGGCCTGCAGTCGATCGCCATGGCAGCGAATTCGATCCGTGGCGACCAGTCGAAGTGCATCGTCGCGGGCGGCGTCGAGTCGATCTCGATCCCGAACCCCGGCGCCGGTCCGAACAATGTCGACAAGAAGCTGGTCGAGGAATATCCGGCGATCTTCATGCCAATGATCGACACCGCCGACATCGTCGCCAAGCGCTACAATGTCAGCCGCGAATATCAGGACGAGTACTCACTGGAGAGCCAGCGCCGCATGGCGGCCGCTCAGCAGGCCGGCAAGTTCAAGGACGAGATCGTCCCGATGAAGACCAAGATGAAGAAGGTCAACAAGGACACCAAGGAAGAGACGATCGTCGACTACGTCGTGGATCGCGATGAGTGCAATCGACCCGACACGACGACGGAAGGCCTCGCCGGCCTCCAGCCTGTGAAGGGTCCGGGCAACTTCATCACCGCCGGCAATGCCTCGCAGCTGTCCGACGGCGCCGCTGCCGTGGTGCTGATGGAAGCCAAGGAAGCCGAGAAGCGTGGCCTGCAGGCGATGGGCCGCTTCATGGGCTGGGCCGCGCATGGCTGCCAGCCGGATGAGATGGGCATCGGACCGGTGTTCGCCGTGCCGCGCCTGCTCGAGCGTTTCGGCCTGAAGGTCGACGATATCGACCTGTGGGAACTGAACGAGGCATTCGCCAGCCAGTGCCTCTATTCGCGCGACCAGCTGCACATCGATCCGGAGAAGTACAACGTCAATGGCGGCTCGATCGCCATCGGCCATCCCTTCGGCATGACGGGCGCCCGCCTCACCGGCCACATCCTGATGGAAGGCAAGCGCCGCAAGGCGAAGTATGCCGTCGTCACGATGTGCATCGGCGGTGGTCAGGGCGGTGCGGGGCTGTTCGAGGTGTTCAACTAGAACGCTTCACTCAATTAGAGTTGCGAAAGGCCGGGAGCACGAGTTCCCGGCCTTTTCGTTATGCGCGAACCTTGTCGAGCGTGCTCCGGAGAACCCGAAGAAGATGCTCGCGCACGTCCGGTTCGGTCGGACCTTGATTGCCGTTGAAGTCGTGTCCGTGCTCCGACATCAGATCCAGCAGCAACACGGCAACGTAAAGCCGGAACACGCGGTCATCAGCCTGCCCCGCATGGCGAAGCAGCGCCGCGACGTAGTGCTGTGGACCGCCATAGGCGAGGATCACGGCCAGTGTCAGCGCCGCCGCATAGCGCGGATCGCCGAAGCAGAGATCATCGACATCCACGATGCCGGAGAATGCGCCACTGCTGGTGACAATGACATTCTTGGTCTGCGCATCGTGGAGAAACGGCGTCGCTCTGACGACATCAAGCTCGATCTGGAAAGCTTCGATGGTCTTGTCCAGTTCGTCGGGCAAGTTGCGGTCAAACAGGCCGGCTTTCGCGATGCGGTGGCGCGATCGCTCGACATTGGCGTGAAGCACGTCGCGCCATGCGGGATGCGGCGCGTTTTGCGGACGGGCGGCATAACCGAAGCGCCCAGCCGAATCCGTTTCCGCGGTGATGGACTGTGCCCGCGCAACGGCGGCGGCGATGCCGCTCAGCGCATTGTCCGATAGATCGCGCATCACCGCGGCAATATCTGTTCCCGGCAGGCGCTCCAATATCAGCCAGGGAAATTCGCCGTCGAGATTCTTTGCAATCATTTCCGGCAGGGGCACGCCGCGTGGCCGGAGCAACGCCGACAGCTCGGCCGCGCCCACCATCGCTGCGCGCTCGGAAGGACGTGCGATGCGCACGACGACCGGCGGCCGATCCGAAAACGTCGCCTCGTAAACAAAGTGGTGGCTTCCGGTCGTGAACCGCCGGCAGGCCAGCGGCGAGACCGACAGGCTGCTCGCCACTATGCTGGCAGCGAGTTGCTCATCCGGCAGCCTGTCGTTCACATCGTCAGCTCAGTGCGTCGTAGACCGCGCGCTGGAACATCGGCAGCGCGACGCGGCCGCCCATGCGCTGTCCGGCGGCGAGGTTGGCGATCGCGCCTGGCTCCAGCGGCATCGAGTTCTGGATCAGGTAGATCATGATCAGATCGTTGACCGGATCGGCCTGCCACCATGTCCCGAACGCACCGGGCCAGCCGAACGAACCCACGCCGCCCATGCCGAAGAAGCCGAGCTTCTCAGGCGCATCAATCACCGAGACGCCGAGACCAAAGCCCATGCCGTCCCACATCGGTAGCGAACCCAGGAACGGGATCGCGCGCTGCGCCGGCGTCAGCCGGTTGGTGCACATGAGCTTTACGGTGTCGGCCTTCACATAGCGCTTCCCGTCGAGTTCGCCCTTGTTCAGCATCATGCGAGCGAATTTGAGATAGTCGTCGGCTGTTGAAATCAACCCACCGCCACCACCGCAGAAGGATGGCGGCGAGTCGTACTGCTTGAACGGGACCGTATCGAGACGGTTCTCCGCCTCGTTCAGGCGGTAAACGACAGCCGCACGCTCTCGCTTCGCCGCCGGGACGTAGAAATCGGTGTCAGACATGCCGAGCGGCTTGAACAGCCGTTCCATCAGGAAGTCACGGAACGGCATGCCCGCGATACGTCCGACGAGGAAGCCAAGGACATCCGTCGAATGACTGTAGTGAAAACGCTCGCCCGGCTGATACAGCAGCGGCATCGAGGCCAATGCCTTCATCCACGCGTCGGCCGTCATCTCATTGTTCAGCACGTCACCAAGCACGCGACCGTATTCATGCGCGATCGGACCCAGCGACGAAAACCCGTAAGCCAGCCCGGAACGGTGGGTGAAGATGTCGTCGAATGTGATCTCGCGTTCGGCAGGCACCGTCTGGTCGAGCGGGCCTTGCGCGTCTTTCAGCACGCGCATCGTTTTGAATTCGGGCGCGAATTTCGTGATCGGATCATCGAGCTTGAACTTGCCCTCCTCCATCAGCATCAGTGCCGCAATGGAGGTGACCGGCTTGGTCATGGAGGCGATGCGGAAGAGCGTGTCGCGCTCCATCGGCAGCTTCTTCGTCACGTCGCGCTGACCGATCGTGTTGACCTGCGCGATCTCGCCGTGGCGGAACAACAGCGTCACGAACCCGGACAGGTCGCCTGAATCGACGATGGGCTGCAGCATCGGCGCAATCCTGGCGATCGCCTCGCCGTTGAAGCCCTTCGGATTTGTGACAACCTTGTCCATGACGTTCCCTCGACCTGTTCAGGGGGCGGATGCTGCCGCGAAACGGCGCAAAAGTCATCAGATTGCGGACGGGTCGAAGCTGAGACGTTTCACCTATGACCTTGCGGAACGAACCTGTTCCAATGCTGTTATTGTCCGCGCGTCGGGAGGCGATTCGTACAGTGTCAGCATCGGATATCGCTTCGCACGAGCCCGAGGGGCGCATACCGACCATTCTCGTCGTGGACGATGAAGTGCTGATCCGCATGGCGCTCTCGGACTGCCTGCAGGACAGCGGCTATAAGGTCCTTGAGGCGGGCAACGCCGACGAAGCCGTTGCCGTGCTGGAACATGGCCACGAGATCGACCTCGTCTTCAGCGACATCCGCATGCCCGGCACAATGGACGGCTTCGGCCTGGCGAAATGGATCCGCCAGAACCGCAATGGCCTGCCCGTGCTGCTGACATCGGGCGACAGCAAGAGGTCGGACCTTGCCGAACAACTCGGCAGCGACGAACCGTTCTTCGCCAAGCCTTACGACACGCAGACGATACTGGCGCAAATCCGCCAGTCCATCGACGCGCGAAAGCGATAAGCTTGGCCGCTAGACAGCGGCTAGGTTCATCATGTCCTCGAAATTGCCGCGATAGAACTTCTCGACCGCGACCGGTGAGAGACCTTCCATTGTCTCGTCGAATTTGCGGATCGGGTCCTTGCCACCTTCGGGATGCGGATAGTCAGACGAGAACAGGAACAGGTCTTCGCCGGCATCGCGGATCATGTGACCCACATCCTCGCCCGGGAACGGCGTGAAGCGCACCTGACGGCGGATATATTCCGACGCCCGCAGCGGGAGCGAACCAACCTGCGGATCGGATTTCTTGAACATGCGCTGACCGGCGTCGAGCGAACGCAGGAAGTGTGGCACCCATCCGCCGCCCAGTTCGATCACGCCGCCCTTCAGTTTGGGGAAGCGCTCGAACACGCCATCGAACACCATGGCGGACAGGAACATCTGCGCCGCGAAGCTGATCGTCATGTAATCTTTCACGCGAAGGTTCTGGCCGCCGCCAAGCCAGTCGGTCGGGCGCGGGAGGCCATTGTTCTCATAAGCCTTGGGCATGACGCGCGTCCCGCCGCCGATGTGCAGCATGAACGGCACATTGTGCTCGACCATCGCGT
>DASZCC010000377.1:0-1524 GCA_035943485.1 Rhizomicrobium sp.
CACCAAATACCGCATCCATTTCGAGATCGAGGCGCATGCCGCCGATGCGCTGGCCGCGATCGGCGTCATCCCGAAAGAGGCGGCCGCCGCCATCTGGGCCAAGGGCAAGGACGCCAAGCTCAGCGTCGCCCGCATCGAGGAGATCGAGAAGGAGACGCGGCACGAGACGCTGGCCTTCCTGACCCATCTCGCCGAGATCGTCGGGCCGGAAGCGCGCTTCGTGCATCAGGGCATGACATCGTCCGACGTGCTGGACACCACGTTGTCGGTGCAGCTGGCGCGCGCCACCGACATCCTGATCGCCGATGTCGATCTATTGCTTAATGCCATCAAGCGCCGCGCGCTGGAGCACAAATACACCGTCACCATCGGGCGCAGCCACGGCATCCATGGCGAGCCGACGACGTTCGGCGTGAAGCTCGCAGGTTACTACACCGAATTCCAGCGCGCGAAACAGCGCCTGATTACGGCGCGCGAAGAGATCGCGATCGCTGCGGTGTCAGGCGCGATGGGCACCTTCGCCAACATCGATCCGCGCGTTGAAGAGCATGTCGCGAAAGCGCTGGGCCTGAAGTCCGAACCGGTGTCGACGCAGGTGATCCCGCGCGACCGGCACGCCGCCTACTTCGCGACGCTGGGCGTCGTGGCGAGTTCGATCGAACGGCTGGCGACCGAGATCCGTCACCTGCAGCGCACCGAGGTTCTGGAGGCGCAGGAGTTCTTTGCGGAGGGCCAGAAGGGTTCGTCCGCCATGCCGCACAAGCGCAACCCGGTGCTGACCGAGAACCTCACCGGCCTGGCGCGCATCATTCGCGGCTATGTCACGCCGGCGCTGGAGAATGTCGCGCTGTGGCATGAGCGGGATATCTCGCACTCATCGGTCGAGCGTTACATCGCGCCCGACGCGACCATCACACTGGACTTCGCGCTGGTGCGCGCCGCGGGCGTGATCGACAAGCTGCTGATCCGCGCCGACCGGATGAAGAAGAACCTGGAGAGCACGCAAGGCGTGATCCACAGCCAACGCGCGCTGCTGGCGCTGACCCAGGCGGGCATATCGCGCGAGGACGCCTATCGCCTGGTGCAGAAGAACGCGATGGCGGCGTGGAACGGCGACGGAACGTTGCTCGATCTGCTCAAGGCCGATCCGGAAGTGTCGAAGCACGTGCCCGCGAAGTCGCTCGAGGCGATGTTCGACCTCGAATACCACACCAAGCATGTGGACACGATTTTTGCGCGGGTGTTTGAAAGTTAGTGCGTGCTTGGAGGCCCGGCTGCCGCCGGGCACCTCAGCATGACCAGAGTTGTATTCCACCACGCGCGTCATGCTGAGGTGCGAGCAAAGCGAGCCTCGAAGCACGCACGCTTTCACCCATGCCTCAACTTGAAAAACAAGATCGTCCCCGACAGCACGAACGTCACGCTGTTCGCTGCGATCAGCGGCACGTCGTGGACATAGAGCCCGTAGACCAGCCAGAGGAAAATCCCCGTCGTGAAGACGAGGAACATGCCGAGCGACAGATC
>DASZCC010000378.1:0-1646 GCA_035943485.1 Rhizomicrobium sp.
GCCGCGCGTGCTGCTGCTCGATGAGCCGGCCGCCGGCCTCGACCCGCAGGCGCGGCGCGATCTCTCGCAGCTGCTTCTGTCGTTGCGTGATAGCGGCATGACGCTGGTCGTCTCCTCGCACATCCTCGCCGAGCTTGAAGATTACTGCTCGGAGATGATCATCATCGAGAACGGCCTGATCGCGGGCGGCAAGGCGATCAAGGTCCGCGAAGGCGATCGCGCCCGCTACCTCATCGAACTCGCCACGGCGCGCCCAGACTTGAAGGATGTGCTGACGGCGCATGGCGCCGAGGTCGTGAACGCCGACGGTGTGCACGCGCTGTTCGCATTCAAGCGCGACGCGGCCTCGCGCGCGGCGCTGATGCGTGATCTCGTCGGCGCCGGGTTCGAGGTCGCCAGCCTCGGCGAGAGTTCCAAAGCGCTGGAAGACGCTTATTTCGCGCAGGTGGGCCACCGATGAACCCGGAATTCCTGCGCAATGTCTGGCTGGAGATGACGCCGCGCCGCATGGGGCTGATGGCGGGTCTGCTGCTGCTGGCGTTCCTTGCGGCTTCGCTCAATGCCGGGGCGGAGATTGGCCCGCCGGCGCTGGCGCCGTTCCTCTACTACGTGATCGTGGTCGTCTGGGGTTCGCGCAACGCTGCGATGGGCGTCGTTGGCGAGATCCGCGACCGCACCTGGGACATGCAGCGCCTGTCGTCGCTCAGCGCCGCGACGATGACCTGGGGCAAGCTGTTCGGCTCGACGATCTACAACTGGTTCGGCGGCGCGATCTGTCTGGTCGTCGCTTTCTTCGGACAGACGGCGCATGAGGGTGTGCTCGTTGCGGTCCTGCAGCTGATCTTCTATGTCTTCATCGGTGTGATCGCGCAGGCTGCAAGCCTGCTCGCCAGTCTGATCGCGATCAATCGCAAGGAAGCGCATTCCCGGCTGGAGATATTCCTCTACCAGGTGGTCGGCCTGTGTGCGGCGATTGTCGTCTACTGGGTGTGGAGCGCGGCCAATCCGGCGGACTCGCTCGTTCACCCGCAGACGACGACGGACACCATCCCGTGGTGGGGCATCACCTTCGCTGCGCGGCCGTTCCTCCTCATCTCGCTGGCGATCTTTGCGGCGTGGACGCTGATCGGCTGCTATCGCGAGATGCGGCTGGAACTGAAGATGCGCAACGGTCCGCTGGTGTGGCTGGTCTTCCTTGCCTTCATGGGCCTTTACGTCGCCGGTTTCGATGCGTGGCTCGCGCAGAGCTCCGACATGAAACTGTGGAGCGCCGTGTCGCTGCGTCTGGCGCTGGCGGGTACCACCTTCGCGGCGCTCACCTATCTGATGGTTCTGCTGGAGCCTAAGGACCGCGTCCATTATCGCTGGATGGAGTCCCAGATCCGTGCCGGCCACGTCGTCAACGCCTTCACCGGCATCCAGGCCTGGATGATGAGCTCTGCCGCGCTGTTCATCACCGTGGTGCTTCTGGTGCTGACGCTGTTCGGCAATCCGATGCCGCAAGCCTTCGTGCTGGCTGCGCTCGGCTTCGTCACGCGCGATGTCGCGATCTTCATCTTCATGCAGACGCTGCCGGGCCGCCGTCGCGGCGACCTCGCGGCGCTGGTAATCCTGTTCATGCTTTATGTCTTGATCCCGCTCGTGCT
>DASZCC010000379.1:0-12203 GCA_035943485.1 Rhizomicrobium sp.
TCGTATCGGCCGTTCGCGCCTCGTCACGCTGCGTGCGCGTGCGATCAACCACGTCGAGGAAGGCATCGGCCCGCGCGGCGCTCTGGTGGCGATGCTGCACGCCTTGCGTCTGCCTATGTCGGTCGTGACGCGGCTGGGCTAACCGCCCGCCAGTGCATTCGTGATCACGATCTCGTCGCCGGGCTTTATCTGACGCGCGCCGGCATCGCGGGCGCGGATCATCTCGCCACCATGAAGGAAGACTATGTTGTGCCGGATCGCTCCTTGTTCGTCGAACAGGTGCAGCGCAAGCGGCGGATGGTTCTTCGTGAGGTCTGCAAGCACGGCAGTGATCGAGCTGCCTTCGGCTTCCAGCACGCGGGCGCCGGCGCTCGCACGCAGGATTGGCGGCAGCTGCACGCGCACGCTCATTGCACGTAAGCGTCGACGCTGAGAATGCGGGGCAGGCCGCTGGCGATCTCGTGCCACGCGCCGCCTAGATCGGTACTGCCATAGACCGTGCCCGAAGCCGTGCCGACATAGACACAGCACGGATCAAGCTGATCGGCGGCCAGCGACTTGCGCAGCACGGCCGTGAAGCAATTGCGGGGCAGGCCATTGGTCAGCGGCTCCCAACGTGCGCCATCCTTGGTGGAATACACCGCAAGTTGTCCGTCACGCGGGAAGCGGAAATTGTCGCCGTCCAGCGGCACAATAAAGACGCGGCCCGATTTGAGATCCATCACGCTCGGGAATCCGAAGGAGCAGTGATGGCCGTCCGAAAGCTCGGTCACCGGCAGACCGTTCTCGATCACCGTCCAGCTGTCGCCACCATCGTCGCTGCGATGCATGCCGCGGTGCTCCTGGCGGAACATCACATTCGAGTTCTTCGGATCATGCGTGACGCTGTGGACGCATTGTCCGGTCGAGGCCGGTTCGGATTCCACCGCCGGGTTCACGCCCTTGTTCTTCGGGCTCCAGGTTCTGCCGCCATCATCCGTGCGGAAGAGCCCCGCCGCCGACACCCCGACCCACATGCGGTCCGGATTGCCGGAGTCCGACAACACCGTATGCGCGCCCAGCCCGCCGAAGCCCGGTGTCCAGCTGTCGCGCGAAGGATGTTCGTTGAAGCCATCGATCGGCTGCCAGCTCGCGCCGCGATCGCGGCTCACGAACAGTCCTGCCTCGGACACACCGGCCCACAACGCGCCATGCGCGGCGTGCAGCGTCCAGATCTGGTCGACAAAGCGCCCGCCACCTTTGAGGAGGCCGCCGAAATCTTCTTTGGCGATGAGACGGTGATGCTCCGCATTGCCGCGGTCGCCAGGGCGATAGCGCGGCGCGGCATCCAGCTGTTTCCAGTTCTCCAGATCGTCGCTCGCAAACAGCGCGACACCGAAATTGGGGCTGTTCACCGCGATATAGGTGCGGCCCTGATCGTCCCGCACGCTGGCCGTCACGGGCCATCCGCGCAGCACGAAGTCATGCGACCAGGTCAGCCGGTCCTTGCTCTTAAGTATTGCGGCGCCCTTTGGCGTTCCGACAACGAGTGCAACGCTCATGCCTCACTCCCCGCATGATCCCCGGATGCTAGCATACGCTTCTGCAACAAGAAGCGGCGGATGGCAGGATCAGCCTCCAGGCCGATCGCCTGTTCGTAGGCGGCGCAGGATTCCGCGGCGCGGCCGTCGCGTGCGAGCAGTTCGGCCCGCGCGGCCCAGTAAGGCTGGTAATTCCACATGCGCGCATCGGTACCGGCTCTCTCGAGCGCTGCAAGACCTGCGGCGGCACCGTCCGTCTCAGCAATCGCTATGGCGCGGTTGATGGCTACAACGGGCGATGCGGTCAGTGCGAACAGCGCGTCGTAGAGCATCACGATGGCCGCCCAGTCGGCGCTACCCGCCATGCGACGCACCGCATGCGCGGACTGCACCGCCGCCTCGAGCTGATAGCGTCCGATGCGGCCCATCGACTGGGCACGGCGCAGGAGCTCTTCGGCTTCCGCGATCATCTCGGTGTTCCACAGACACGTGCTCTGATCTGCCAACGGCACGAAATTGCCTTGCGCATCGCGCCGCGCGCGCCGCCGCGCTTCGGTGTGCAGCATGAGCGCGAGCAGGCCCAGCGCCTCAGGCTCATTTGGAAGGAGCGTCGCGACCAGCCGCCCGAGCCAGATGCCTTCCTCTGCAAGATTGCGCCGGTGAACATCGGTGCCTGACGGATCCGACCAGCCCTCGGCGTAGGCGGCATAGATCGCCTCCAGCACGCCTTCGAGGCGATCGTGCAATTCGTCCTTTTCGGGCACGCGAAAGGGAATCCCCGCCGCGCGGATCTTCGTCTTGGCGCGCACCAGGCGCTGACCCATCGCGGCGGGTGCGACGAGAAAGGCCGATGCGATTGCGGCCGCGTCGAAGCCCAGCACCGTCTGCAGGATCAGCGGCGATCGGATGGCTGCATCGATCGCGGGATGGGCGCAGGCAAACATCAACGCCAGACGCTGATCGGGCATTGTATTGTCGTTCGCGCCTGACAGTTCTTCGGCCATGAGTTTCAGATGATCGCTTGCTTGGTCGCCGCGCCGTTTGTGGCGTGAGGCGTCAACCGCGCGCCGCCGCGCAGCGGTGAGGAGCCACGCTTCCGGATTGTCCGGCACACCATGCTCCGGCCAGTTCGTCAGCGCAGCGGCGAAGGCGTCCGAAAGCGCATCCTCCGCGCCCGCGACGTCGCGCGTGCGCGCGGCGAGGAAGGCGACGAGCTTGCCGTAACTGCGTCGCGCAACGGCTTCAGCAGTTCCACGGGCCAGCGCGTCGCCTTCCATACGCGATCAATACACCCAGACCGGGCGGACCTCGATCGTGCCATGGCTGGCGCCCGGGCAGCGCGCGGCCCACGACAGAGCGCTGTCCAGGTCAGGCGTGTCGATCAGGTAGTAGCCGCCGAGCTGTTCCTTGGACTCGGCATAGGGGCCGTTCAGCACGCGCGTCTTGCCGTTTTCGACGCGCACTGTCGTGGCGGTCGAAACCGACTGCAGCCGATTGCTGCCAAGCAGCACATCGGCTTTCCGCAGGGCCTCGGTATAGGCGGTGTAGGCGGCCACGCCTTCTTGCCGCTGGGCATCACTCATGGCGCCCCAGCCGGCTTCGTTGGAATGCAGAAGCAGCAGATATTGCATGGAAGTTTCCTCGATTCAGGCCGGCAAAATCGCGCGGCTGACCTGATGACGTCCGGCGCCGCCGCATTTCGACAGTCGGCAGAGGAAAATCTACTCCTCCTTCTCATAGGTCAGGAAGACATTGCCGTTCTCGAATGTCCGGGAACTGGTGCGTTTTAGGACAGGGCGCCGCGTGACGCCTTCGAACAGGCCGCGGCCGGCGCCTAGCACGATCGGCGCGACGGCGATCTGGTAGACGTCGATGAGGCCCGCCTCGGTCAGCTGCGCCACGATCGTGCCACTGCCCATGATGACGATGTCGGGGCCTGTGGACTCCTTCAGCCTGCGCGTTTCGGCGGCGATGTTACCGCGCAGGACGGTCGTGTTCTGCCATGCGGCCTGCTTGAGCGTGCGCGAGAAGACGTACTTCTCCATCGCATTCATGCTCTCGGCCACAACAGGCATCATCTCCGCTGCCATCGGCGTCGGCCAGAAGCCCGCCATCATCTCATACGTCTGGCGCCCGAACAGCAGCGCGCCGCCGCCCTGCGCATTGCCGCTGGTGAACGCAGTCCACTCCGGGTCATTCTTGTGCGCCCAGCTCATATCGCCGGCGGCGTCGGCGAAATAGCCGTCGAGCGAAACGTTGTTGAAGATGCTCAGCGTGCGCATGGCTCACATTCCCTTGAGATAAGCCGCGAGGCGGTCGTTGCTGGCGGCGATCGGACCGCTGAAACCCATGCCGACGGCGAGATCACGCGCGGCAAGGGAGGTGAACTGCGCCACCATCCGCCAGCGCGTCTGGTCGCCAAGGTCTTCGAGCGTCACCGTCGTGCGTGACGTCGGCGGCCCGTCCTGGCGCTTCCCGTGGTCGGTATGTTCCCAAACGAGACGTTCAGGCTTTCGGACTTCGAGATAGATGAAATCGAGCACCATTTCGCGGCCGTCGGGAAAGACCAGCACGTGATGCCAGCGTCCGCCGGGCCGCACATCCATCTCGCAGACGGGATTCTGGAATCCGGGACCGCCGAACCACTGCGCGACATGGCGCGGCTCTGTCATTGCCGTCCAGACGAGGTCACGCGGGGCATCGTACATGCGGCTCATGATGATGACGGCATCGCCCGGAGGCACTTCGGTCAGCGTCGTCATTTGCGTTTCCTCTTGCCCGCGTTGCGCTGCATCGTCTTGAGGTAGTCGCCGAGACTATCGAGGTTGCGATCCCAGAAGCGGCGATAATCCTCGAGCCACTCGCTCGCCTCGCGCAACGGCTTCGCCTCGAGATGACAAGGACGCCACTGCGCCTCGCGCCCACGCGAAATGAGGCCGGCGGACTCGAGCACCTTGAGATGCTTGGAGACCGCCGCGAGACTCATCTCATAGGGCGCCGCGAGTTCCGTGACGGTCGCGTCGCCGCTCGCTAGCTGCGCGAGCAACCCACGGCGCGTTGGGTCTGAGAGGGCGAAGAGGGTGGCGCTGAGACGGTCCATTTATTCAACCGATAAGTTGATAACCAAATGGTTGAATACTAAATCACTGTGCTGTCGTCAACTCCTCGGAGCTTGTGACACTGGTATTATGAGCGAAACTCCGCCCATGATGATCTTCGCGATGTCTTCAAACTGTCAGCCGCCGGGCGCCTTCAGCTCGCCGATGATCTTTGGGACAGCATTGCGGCCGATCCCCTGGCGCATCCACCTCTGACCGATGCTCAGCGCAGTGAAATCGAGAAACGTCTGGCAGAGCATGCTGCCAATCCTTCAACCGCGTTGAATTGGGACGCAGTCCGTGCCCAGCTCTGGTCGCGGGTGCACACTTAGTTTTCGGCAAAATCAAGACGACTGAGATCGAACTAACCTCGCCCGCGATAGCGGGAGAAGTCGAACGATGCGCAGCAGCGTTCGGGTGAGGGCAAAGGCCGTCAGCACCGTTCCCCTCACCCGATTTGCAAGTGCAAATCGACCTCTCCCGTGAACGGGAGAGGTTAGCTAGAAGCTTCCCGCAGCGCCGCCCTTAGCGTCGCCCAGCTCTCATCCATCTCCTGCGTCCAGTCAGCCCCAATCACCTCGCGCACCGTCTCGGCCAGTGCGTCGAAGAATTTCGGGAAGATGTCGCGCGGGACGCCGTAGCCGTCGTGGGTGATGCTCTCGCTGGCGATCAGGTTGGAGGCGTAGTGGTTGCCGTCGATGAAATCGAGGACGACCTCGATCACGCGAGCGAGCATCTCGCCGCGGACCTGGCCCGTCTTGTCGCGGACGAACAGCGGCTGCATGTCGGGGTACTGTGCGAAAATCTTCGCGTAGACGAGCGGCGTGAGGTCGGGGCAGCGTTCGCCGGCCAGTTCGAGGCTGTGTGCGATGACAGCGGCGTCGACGCTCAGCGCTTGTGCTCCTCCAGCCGCGGCATGATCTCGACGAAATTGCACGGTTGGTAGCGGATATCGAGTTGGTATTTGAGGATGCCGTCCCAGCCGTCCTTCACCGCGCCGGGCGAACCGGGCAGGGCGAAGAGATACGTGCCCCTTGCGACACCGGCACAGGCGCGCGACTGCACTGTCGATGTTCCCACCTTCGTGAAACTGATCTGATGGAAGATCGCGGCGAAGCCCTCGATCTCTTTTTCGAACACGGACTTGAACGCCTCGACCGTGACGTCCCGGCCGGTGAGTCCTGTTCCGCCAGTGGAGATCACGGCGTCGATCTGCTTGTCGTCGATCCACTTGTTCAACTGGCTGACGATGCGCGCCTGGTCGTCCGTCACAATCACGCGGTCCGCGAGAACGTGGCCTGCATCCGTGACGCGTGCCGCGAGCGTGTCGCCGGATTTGTCGTCGGCCAGCGTGCGGGTGTCCGACACCGTCATGATGGCGATGCGGACGGGGACGAACGTCCGGCTCTCGTCAATACCGGGCATCGCTGACAACCGTGTTGTCGGGCGGCGTCTGCGGCGGCGGGGCCGGAGGCGGCGGCGCGGGCGGTTGAATCGGCGGATGATAGATCGGCCAGTTGCCCTGCACCACGTCGTCAAGGCTCGGCGTCTTCTCACCCATGCGGCGCTCGTACATCCAGTGATACATGAGGACGCGTTTCACGTAGTAGCGCGTCTCGGAGATGCGGATGCTCTCAATGAAGATGAGTGCATCGTCTTCCTTGCCGCTGCGGGCATTCACCCAGCCCGTCACGCGGCCCGTGCCTGCGTTATAGGCGCCCGGCACATACACGAGATTGCCGCCATAGGAGTCGAGCAGCAGCGCGAGATAACGCTGGCCAAGCGACATATTGTAGGTCGGATCGCCGAGGCTCGCGACTGCGCCGGCGCCGCCGAACTTGATTGCCGCCGAAGGCATCAGCTGCATCAGCCCGCGCGCGCCGGCGTGTGAGAGCGCGTCGGCCATGAACCGGCTTTCCGCGCGCGTGAAGGCGAGCACGAGCGCCGGATCGAGCGTGTAGCCACCGTCGGGACGATACTGCGGCACCGGGAAAAGGCCGGTCAGCAGGTTTGAAGCGTTGCGCGAAGCCGTCGTCTCGCTGGCGCGCAGTTCGAGGTTCGGATTGTCCACACGACGGGCAAGCGCGGCGTAGCCTTCGTCGTGGCTGCCATCGCTCTCGCCAAACGAACGGTTCAACTCCTGGCCCGCATAAGCGCGGTCTTCGCCGAGCTGAAGCAGCGCAAGCGCGCGGCGGCCGGAGGATGACGCACCGATCGCGGCGATGTCGGACGATGTCAGAATCGGATCGCGGAAGCCGTTCTCGGTGTCCTGACCCAGCATGCGCTCGGCGAGCAGGCCATAGAATGTCGGCTTCTCGCGCGCGGCGGCCTGCAGCAGCGTGATAACGCGCTGCGGATCGCCGTCGCGCAGATGCGCGCGCGCGGCCCAGAACGCGGCCTGCGAACGGAGATAGTTCGGGACCGATCCCGACTGCGCGAGAATCTCAAGCTGCGCGGCCGACTGCGCATAATTGCCAAGGCGGAAGGCCGAGAAACCCGCATACCAGTCGAGCGTCGGTACGGCCTGGCGGATCGGGCCCTGCACGCGCATCGCGGTGTCGTATGCCTGCTGGTCCTCGCCTTCGGTCATGTAGGACGCGGCGACACGCGATGTGAGGCGCGCGACGTCATAGTCCGACGCGCCGTTCGCTGCGGCAGAACCGAGAACGGCGGCTGCCTGATCGGGCTGGTCGGCCTTGATGTATGCTTCGATCTGGCCGCGCGCCGATTGTCCGGCGGGCGAGCTCAGCGGCGGGTCCGGGTCGTCGAACTGCTCGTAGCCACCGCCGCGCTTGTGCGCTGGACCAGACGGCACTGGCACGCTTGCGATCATGACCAGCACAACCTTGTGGTGACGCTTGTGCACGCGCTTCGAAGCGCGTGAAACGCCGAGGCGATAAATGCGATCGGCGATCGGCAGCTCCGGATAGGCGCGCATCCACTCAATCAGGTCAGACAGCGTTGCGCCGCCGCCTGCCAGGTAGGCTTCACCCAGCACGTATCCGGTGAGGACGGGATCAGACGCACGCGCGGCGAGCGAGCGCGCCTGCTCAATCCGTCCCTCGCGCGCCGCGGCGAAGGCCTGACGGTAAGTGGCGACGTCGCTGTCAGAAAGCACATTGATAGGCGCACTCGCTGCCGCGCCGGTGTCGGCGGGCAGGGCCATGTCGGCGCGCGCGGCACCGGCCGCAGCGGCAAAGGCAATGGCAATTAAGCCGAGTGTCGCAAATCGCATCGGGGCTCCATACCACGGACAGGGTTAGCGCGGAGTTGCCTAATTCCTAATATTCGATGGAAGGCCGAGGAGTTCCATCTTCTCTGCCACGGCCTGCAAATCACGCCACGCCAGTTTCTTATGGGCGGGCTGCCGTAGCAAGTAGGCCGGATGCAGCGTCGGAAGAACCGGGATCATCTTCTCGCCGACACGATACTCCAGCCAGCGGCCGCGCAGTTTCATGATGCCGTCGTTGAGACCCAGAACATGCCGCGCTGATACCGCGCCCAGCAGCACGATCATCTCCGGCGCTGCAAGCTCGATGTGACGGCGCAGAAACGGAATGCAGATCGCGACCTCGCCCGGATCGGGATTACGATTGTCCGGCGGACGCCACGGCATGACGTTGATGATGTAGGCCGACGTCCTGTCGAGATGGATCGCCGTCATCATGCGATCGAGCAGCTTGCCGGCACGCCCAACAAAGGGGAGGCCGGCGCGATCCTCGTCCTGTCCCGGTGCTTCGCCGATGAACAGGATGCGCGAGGCAGGGTTGCCGTCGGCGAACACCGTGTTCTTTGCGAGCTTCTTCAGCTGCGAGCCGTCGAACGCTTCGAGCGCGGCCTTAAGTTCCGGGAGCGACTGCGCGCGGGCAGCAAGCTCCATCGCGGAGCCGAAACCGTCTGTCGCGAGGGGCGCAAGGGTCGTGGGCTTGATCGCGGCGAGTGGGCGCGTGCCTTCGGACGGGGTCGGAGGTCTTGGGGCAGGCGCGGGCGCGGCCGGCTTTGGCTCTTCGCGCGCCGGCCTGGCGTTGAACCGGTTCACCGGCGCGTCGACCAACGCCTCGTCAGCACCCGCTTCGATAAGCCAGTTCAGAGCGGCGAGGGATTCTTGGGAGTTCATGGAGGAATGATAAGGCACGTGCGTGAGACGCGCGACACCGCCAAAGCTGTCATCCCCGGGGAGTGGCGCGGAGCGCCGCGAGGGAAGGGGACCCACGACGGGGCGCTGAACCAGCCATGGATTCCCTTCCCTCGCTGCGCTCGCCGGGAATGACAGGAGCGCTGCGACAAAGCCTCAAAACGGCCACTGGCTCAAAGTGTTGACCCGCTCCGCGCCCACGCCCCATAAGAGGCTCAGGGATGGAACCAGGTTAGCGTTATGGCCGAAGACGTTCAGCGTGAAAGCATGGAATACGACGTCGTCATCGTTGGCGGCGGACCGGCAGGTCTGGCTGCGGCGATACGGCTTAAGCAGATCAATCCCGAGATCACGGTATGCCTGGTCGAGAAGGGGTCCGAGATCGGTGCCCACATCCTCTCCGGCGCCGTCGTCGATCCGATCGGCATCGACGCGCTCATCCCCGATTGGAAGGAAAAGGGCGCGCCGATCGACACGCCGGTGACCGACGACCGCTTCTACATGCTTGGACCAGCCGGCAGCATTCGCTTGCCGAACTTCATCTTCCCGCCGCTGATGCATAATCACGGCAATTACGTCGTCAGTTTAAGCAACCTCTGCAAGTGGCTGGCAACGCAGGCAGAAGCGCTGGGCGTGGAGATCTATCCCGGCTTCCCGGCGGCATCGCTTGTGATCGAAAACGGCGTCGTGAAAGGCATCACAACCGGCGATCTCGGCATCGCCAAGGACGGTCACCACAAATCCGATTTCACGCCGGGCATGCATCTGCTGGGCAAGTACACGCTGTTCGCCGAGGGCGCGCGTGGCTCACTGACGAAGGAGCTGCTTAAGATCTTCGACCTGCAGAAGGACCGGGACTTCCAGAAATTCGGCATCGGCATCAAGGAACTCTGGGAGCTGCCGCCGGACAAGCACAAGAAGGGCCTGGTGTTGCACACCTTCGGCTGGCCCTTGTCGAACGACACGGGCGGTGGCCTGTTCATGTATCACTGGGGCGAGAACTTCTGCTCCATCGGCTTTGTCGTTCACCTGAACTATTCCAACCCATTCCTCTCGCCCTTCGACGAGATGCAGCGGGTGAAGCAGCATCCGCGGATCAAGGCCTATCTCGAAGGCGGCAAGCGCATCGGCTATGGCGCGCGCGCCCTGACCGAGGGCGGTCTTCAGTCCGTGCCGAAGCTGGCCTTCCCCGGCGGCGCCCTCGTCGGTTGCGGTGCCGGCTTCATGAACGTGCCGCGCATCAAGGGCAGCCACAACGCGATCCTCACCGGCATGATGGCGGCGGACGCAGCCGCCGCCGCTCTCAAGGCGGGGCGGGCGGGCGATACGCTCGATGACTACGAAGCGGCCTATCAGACCAGCGCTGTTTACAAGGATCTGAAACGGGTCCGTAACTTCAAGCCGCTATGGTCCAAGCTTGGAACAATCCTGGCGCTGCCTTTCATGGGCCTCGATCTGTGGACCAACCAGCTGTTCGGGTTCTCGTTCTTCGGCACGCTCAGCCATGGCAAGCCGGACTACGCGACCCTGAAGCCGGCGGCGGAATCCAGGAAGATCGCCTATCCGAAACCGGACGGCGTGATCAGCTTCGACAAACTTTCGTCGGTATTCCTGTCCAATACGAACCATGAGGAAGACCAGCCGGTTCACCTGAAGTTGACCGACCCCACCATCCCGATCCGGGTAAACCTGCCGGAATACGACGAACCCGCGCAGCGCTACTGCCCGGCCGGCGTTTACGAGGTTGTGCAGGAACAGGCCGGTCCGCGGTTCCAGATCAACGCCCAGAACTGTGTCCATTGCAAAACCTGCGACATCAAAGACCCGGCGCAGAACATCAACTGGGTAACGCCGGAGGGCGGGGGCGGTCCAAACTACCCCAACATGTAAGGAGCCTTATTTGCGCAGCGTGTCCCGGATAGTTGTTGTTTGTCTCGCTGCGCTGCTCGCGTCCTGCGCGACGCCGAAACAGGCGATGCCGCAAGGCGGAACCGCGATCGAGAACGCGCAGGCGAGTGAATACGGCAACTATCTCTCCGCGCGCTTTGCGGCGAGCCAGCACAATCTGAAGGATGCCGCGGAGTATTTCCGCCGCGCGCTCAAATCCGATCCTGCCAACAGCACGCTTCTGGCGCTCGCCTTCTTCTTCACGACGGCGTCGGGCGATGTCGAAGGCGCCGGCACTTATGCTGACCAGGTCATCGCCGCGACGCCGAGCGATCATGCTGGCCGTCTCACGCTCGCCGTCATCGCGATGAAGCATCACAAGTGGGACGACGCGCGCAAGACGCTGGCGCTTTCTTCGAAGGGTCCGTTCGCGACGCTGACCGTCGGCATGCTCGATGGCTGGGCGGCTGCCGGGCAGGGGGACGAGAAGACCGCGGTCGCCGATCTCGCCGCGTTGCGCGCGTCGGGTGGCGCCGATGCGCTGTCGATGTTCCACCTGGCGCTGCTGGCGGATTATCTCGGTCAGAAAGACCTTGCTGATGAATCGTATCGCTCGGTTCTGACATCGGGCGCATCGCCGCGCACCATCGACGCCTACGGCCGCTTCCTGGAGCGGCAGGGACGCACGGCGGACGCGACTGCGTTCTACATGAAATACGGACAGCAGCCGGGCCTTGGCTCGGTCGCGGTTGCAGGCCTCGCGCGCATCAAGGCCGGCAAGAAGCCGGACGGATTGATCACGAGCCCGGAGGATGGCGCAGCCGAAGCGCTGTTCGGCATCGCGGCGTCGCTCACTGATCCGAACAGCGCGGATGTCTCGATCCTTTATCTCAGGCTGGCGCTCTATCTGCGGCCTGATCTCGATCTCGGCGCCGTGTTGCTGGCCGATCGTTTTGAAGGCCTGGAGAAATACGAAGACGCGATCGCCGTCTATCAGACGGTGCCGAAGGACTCGCCCTACTATCATCTCGCAGCCGTCGAGATCGCGCTCGACAATGCGCGGCTCGGCAGGAACGATCTCGCGATCACCCAGCTGAAAGCGCAAGTGGCGGCCGATCCGAACGCAGGCGAGGCCTGGACGGCGCTGGGCGACACCTATCGCAGTGTGTCGAAATTCCCTGAAGCCGCAGCGGCGTATGACCACGCGATCGCGCTCGTCGGCAATGACACGTCACGCGGCTGGCCGCTGCTCTTCGCGCGCGCGGTGTCCGAGGATGGCAGCAAGAACTGGAGCGCTGCCGAGGTCGACCTCAAGAAGGCGCTGCAGATGGCGCCGAACGAGCCGCAGATTCTGAACTATCTGGGCTACAGCTGGGTCGACAAGAACCAGAACATTCCCGAAGCGCTGGCGATGCTGGAGAAGGCGCGCTCGCTCAAGCCGACCGACGGCTACATCGTCGACAGCGTCGGCTGGGCCTACTTCAAGGTCGGGCGCTACAACGACGCCGCGACGACGCTGCAGAGTGCCGTCGAGCTGGTGCCGGGCGATCCCACGATCAACGA
>DASZCC010000380.1:0-7786 GCA_035943485.1 Rhizomicrobium sp.
GCAGCCGCCCAGCGCCAGCGCGAATAGGAAAATCCCGGCACGCATCAACGCAACGGCCGGACGGAGGTCGCGCGGCGGTTCATGTTCACCTGCTTGAGTTGGGGCGTGTCGCGATTGATGGTCACGCAGTCGTTCTTGAAGAACTTCGCCGCGCACAGGACCCAGGCGCCACGCACCTGCGCGCTCTGCGCCTTGTCGTTGAAGTTATAGGCATCGAGCTGCGGGACAGGTCCCTCGATCGTCACGCTGCGGCCCTGGAAATAGGGCTTCTCGAACAGCACAATATAGCGACCGCGGTGATGGCGATCATACTGTGCGACGGCCGAGGTGCAGGCGAGCGCCGTGGCGACGAGTGCCATGAGGCCGCGCTTGAAAGTCGAATTCATGTTATCCCCCCCAACGGATACCGTCGATGATACACAAGCCGCGCGCGACTTCCAGCCTGACCCGGTCGATATGAACTATCGCCACGCCTTCCATGCCGGAAATTTCGCCGATGTCGCGAAACATCTGGCGCTCGTGTCGATAGTCTCTCATTTGAAGAAAAAGGAGCAGGCGTTCGCGGTGATCGACACCCATGCCGGGCGCGGTCTCTATTCGATTGCAGGCGAGGCGTCTGAACGCACGGGTGAAGCTGCGAACGGTATCGGGCGGCTCGGCGCGCTGCACGATGCGCCTGGCGCACTCGGCGAGTATCTCGCTGTGGCAAGAAGTTTCGGTGACGGTCTCTATCCCGGGTCACCTTTGATCACCGCCAAGCTGCTGCGGCCGCAGGATCGCCTGATCGCGATCGAGAAGCATCCCGACGAGGCCGAAGCGCTTAAACAGAATCTGCGCCAGTGGCGCATTGCGACCGCCGAGACGGCGGACGGCTATGCGCGACTTGCTGCGGTGTTGCCGCCGAAGGAGCGTCGCGGGTTCGTGCTGATTGATCCACCCTTCGAGGCCGAAGACGAGTTCGCGCAGGCCGCACGCGCGTTCGCCGCTGCGTATCGCCGGTTCGCAACGGGAATTTATCTTCTGTGGTTTCCGGTCAAGCTCGCGTCCGCGGCCGAGGCATTCGGCGGCGAGATTCTGGCCGCCGGTGCGAAGAAGGTGCTGCGCATCGATGTCTCGATCGCGCCGGTTTCTAGCGACGGAAAGGAGCGGCTTGGAACGGCGGGGCTCATCATCGTCAACCCGCCTTTCGGGATGTCAGAGGAGATGCAGACCGCGCTGGGCGAGATCGTGCCCCGGCTCGGACCGGGCAGTGAATTCCGTCAGCGCTGGCTGGCCGGGCCGGGCTAACCGACCTTCCCCGCCAAGGTGTTCGCGGTGTCTGCCGGAACCCGAACAAAAGTAAAACCGGGCGCAAAAGGCCAACTTGCTATCCGGTGTCAGCTTAAGTATCTGATCGCTTTATGCGGACAGGTGGCCGAGTGGTTGAAGGCACCGCACTCGAAATGCGGCGTACCCGCGAGGGTACCGTGAGTTCGAATCTCACCCTGTCCGCCAGCAAGCCCGGCGCGCTCGCCAAGCTTAGATCAGTTTCCCGCCGCCAGGCTTGTGAAGGGAGCGCGAGTTAATCTGCTTTTCCCTGTCCATCGCCGTCGAGGACAGGCCGGATTTCTCGTGAAAGTCACGGCAGGGATTAGCGACGCGGCCGCCGGAGAGAACCACGGTACGCGGAAATCAACTTCGTAGCGGGCGCTCTAAAGGGCGAACATTGGCCTGGTACGGCGCCGAACCGTCGCGCCAATTGCGCCTAAGCCCAGGACCATGATGGCCCAAGTCGCGGGTTCAGGCGCGCCGCCGACCGCTCCTGCTCCGATCCGCACTTGCAATGTGTCGGCGTCTGCACCGGTTCCCCAGCTATAGGTGTAGACGCCCGGTGTGAGGCCGAGGCTCGCGAAGGTCGCCCCCGCCCAAGTGTCAGTCGCCGAGAGTGGCGTACCAGACTTGTATGTCGGCGGAATCCATATGCGCGCTGTTCCTGGACCGGAGTAATTGGCGGCGTCAACTCCGAACTTGTCCCCGCTACCGCTCGTGGCAGTAATATAGGCGCTCGTTCCAAAATTTGCCGGGCCAGTCGCGCCGGTCTCGAAGGTGACGGAGTCGAAGACCTGCGTGACGGAGCCAACTACGGCATAGCCGTTTTGTCCGCTCACCGCGGTAAATCCATCGTATCCGGAAAAGCTTGGGAAAAGGTCCTTCAGATCGATTGATCCTGATCCTGTCGCGACAACACCACCAGCCTGTTGCTCGAACGAGATGACTGCCGCCGCGTGCGAAGGGCAAAGTCGCCACACCAACTACGGCACAGATGCCGGACACGATGCTGCGAAAGCTGCGGACTGCTGTCATGTCGTCACGATCCCCATACCATTGCCAAACGCCAACGAGGCGACACATGTTGGAAACAAATGTCGGCTTGTATTTCTCAACCGTAGCGTTCTGAAATTTCCCGTGCATGATGCATATGCATCAGGTTTTTCGATATTCAACGTTAACGGATAAGCAGGCCTCCAGCGGAAATTCGTCTTCGATAACAACGATCTCCAGTTCACCACTGCGTTGCTCACAGGTGCGAGGATGAGTGCGGACCCCCTTCAGGCGCTTAGCGCGTTTATCGTCTGGGTACAGACGAATGGTGAACTTGGTGCGTCTACGGTGTTTCGCCGCAACGCGCTGCGAAAGCTCGAAAGTCAGGTCAGATTCGACCAGGCGATCTGGGCCGAGGCGCTGATTTCCAATCAGTTGTCGCTACGCTCAGCGCAGCTTCACAACATCAAAGAGGTGGTCCGCTCAGATTTTGAGCGCGCCGCCTACGCCGATCCACGGCTGCCGGCAGTGCTGGGCGCGCCAGGGCGGGCTCACGCCTATAGTGTGAGACCAGATGACCCGGCGGCTTACCGGGATCTTGTCGCACGCATCGATGTCGGTCACTTCATCTCGATCTGTCAGTTCGATCCGATCCTTGGAGTGGCCACTGGGGTGGTGCTGTTCTCTTCGCCGGACCGGGAGCCATTTAGCGACGAGCAACGCAGCTTTGTGGAGGCGGTGTTTCCGCACCTGATGTCAGGCTGGAGCCGTTGCCAGATCGTCGAACTGGAGCGATCAGCGCGTGCTAGCCAGTCGCTTCCGCGCTTTTCAGCCGCTTGCCGCGGCTTGATCATCGAAGCCGCCGAGCAGGAATTCTTGTCGCTCATGCGCATGGAATGGCCGAGTTGGATCGGTCCGCGCTTGCCGGCATCTTTGGTCGACACAGCGGGCAGCGTCGTACCGCCCGTTTATCTCGGCAAACGAATTGTCATCTATGCCAAGGCGGCGGTCGACACGACGCTGATCGTTGCCCGCAAACGTTCGGTGGCGGACGATCTGACCGCGCGCGAACGTTCGGTCGCGGAGTTGTGCGCGCAAGGATTTACATATCGAGATATCGCGTCACGGCTTTCGCTTGCGCCGGCGACCGCCCGAAATCATCTCGCCGCCGTACACCGTCGTCTTGGCGTGACCAGGAATAGCGAAGTCGCCAGCCTTCTGGCGATGGCGGCCCCGCCGTGGCCACCTGACAGTCCGGAAGACAGCCATTAGGCACGAGCCAAGTGTGCCGCTGAACTTTAGTTCGCGCCAACTTTGGCGGGGCCCTTGGCAAAGAGCGGAATTAGGTGTTCTCCCACCATGCGCGTGCTGCGCAGCACGGCCTCATGCGGAATGCGCCCGAACTGCAGCAGGCACATCAGACGATCTGTCCCGATCTCGTCATAGCGCGCGGCCTTCTTCGCGCAATGGTCGACATCACCGATGATCACCGAATCCAATTCCTCCAGCGTCTCATGGGCTTCCTCATTGGAGATTCCCTCGCCGCGCGCCATGCGCTTGAGCACGGCCACCACCGGGATTTCGTCGGACGCGATTTCAAGGCTGGTAGGATCTTCGCCGGTCAAAGCCGCGATGTCCTTGGCGGACTTGCGGGCAAGATGCGGATTGAGTCCGGCGCGGATCATGTCCCACCAGATCGCGCGCGGCACCTTGAAGGCAATCGGCGCGGCATGGACATACCAGAGCGCGGCCTTGGCAGCGCCGTTGGCAATCGCTTCTTTACGCGATTCCGCGACATGCACGAACGTGAAGACGCCCTTCTGGTGGTTGAGAAAGCGGCCCGCCTGATCCTTCCGCGAGCTAAAGCCCTTCTCGTATTCGTCGAGCATGTCCTTCATGACCGACACTGGGCTCAGAAGGGTGGTGCCAAGCACGCCGACGCCGAGTTCACCAGCCATGCGGAATGACTCCGGGCTCCCGGCCGTTTGCCAGAGACGCGGATGCGGCTTCTGCAACGGGCGCGGAACCACCTCGCGTTCTGGCATCTGGAAGATCTTGCTGTCCCAGCTGAAGGTCTCCTGCGTCCACATCTTCGGAATCATCAGGAGCGCCTCGCGCAGTTCCTCGCGCGCGGTCTCCGGATCAACGCCGAAGGTCTCCCATTCCTTGCCGCCGGATTTGGCGAGACCTAGTTCGAAGCGGCCATTGCTGAGGATGTCGAGCGTGGCGGCGCGTTCGGCGACACGCAGCGGCCCATTGATGCGAAACGGGGCCAGGACACCGGCGTGACCCACATGCATGCGATGGGTGTTGAGTGCGATCGCGGTTAGGATCAGCTCGGGCGCTGCGCTGTAGCTGAATTCCGGTGCGCCATGATGTTCGACCTGCCACCAGATTTCGAACCCGGCCTTGTCCGCGGCGCGCGCCTCTTCGATCGTGTCCAGGATCAGCTTGCGTTCATGATTGGGTGGAAAAGGTTTGGCGAGCTGGATTTCGCAGAAGACGTCGAACTTCACGGTATGCACTCCCAGTTGTTCAGAGTATGGCGATCGGGTTGACGGGAGAGCCGGTGCCGCGCTCCACGCGCAGCGGTGCGACCGTCAGCAGGAATTCCCAGCGCTGCTCGGCGGCACAGGCTTCGGCCAGCGCGGCAAGATGCAGATTGTCGAGAAGATGCAGGCCCATGGAAACGAGGCCGCACATGTGGACCGGGATCGGGAAATCCTCGATCGGCGCGGGCGAGGGTGTGGGATCATGGACGGCATCCGAGCCCAGGACGGCGACGCGCTTGTCGAACAGCCATGGCACGCAATCGGGATCGAGGCCGGCGAGCGGTGGACCTTCGCCCGCGGCAGGTGTGTTGGCCTCCCGCCACGCGTCGCGGCCAAGAAGGATCAGGAGGAGGTCGCCTTCCTCGATGCGCACATTCTGTTTCTCGGCGGCGGCGTCGAGTTCGGCCGGCATCACCGGTCGGCGCGGATCGACATAGGCCGCGCCACGCAACCGCGGGATGTCAAGCAACACACCCCGTCCGCATAGACCGTCGCGTGCCGACATGATGCTGTTGCGCCGAGCGCCGGTCGAGCGCACGTCGGTCGCGGGGAAGCCGTTGTACATCTTGCCGTCTACGAAGACATGGCAGAGCGCATCGATGTGGCTCGAGGCCAGGCCGTGATAGGCGATGCCGATGAAGTCGAGCGAGACTTCCATGCCCGGGATGCCGTGGGTGCAGGGATCATCGCCACCGACAACGATGTGATGCAGCGCCGGTGTCGGATTCTCCGGCCCGGGCTGAACGGGAAAATTCCGCGCGCAGCTGATCGACTGACCGGATTTCACCAGACTGGCCGCGGCGGCGGTTCTTGCCGGCGTCAGATAATTGAGCGTGCCGCGCTCGTCTTGCGCGCCCCACCGCCCCCAGTTCGACACCTGGCGAAAAATCGCCTGCATCTCTGCTTTGGTCTTTGCCGCCATCGCGCGCTCCGTCAATGACTCTTGTTCAGCAGGGCATCATTTGCCTTGCTGTGGCGCTGCCCGGGGAGAAGTTCGATCAGTTCGATCAGGTTCCCGTTGGGGTCATAGCAGCAGCAGCTTCCGATGATGCCGAGCTCCGGATGCTCGAACATGTCGCGCGTGAAGCGGATGCCCTTGGCCTCAAGCGCAGCCTTGGCGGCATGCACGTTGCGGACGCGAAATGCGATGATCCGAGGCACTTGGCCATCGCCCACCGGGATGGGGTCGATCCTGGCTTCGGGTTCTTTCCAGTGGATAAGGTCGATCATCGGGCCGTTGGGGTCCGACGGCAGAACCATGAGGACGCCAGCGCCCTTGGCCTTCTTCATACCGAAGATTGTGGCGACGAAATCCGGCCAGACGACGTGGCGCCGGTCGTCGAGCACCTCGAAGCCAAGCTGCTGATAGAATGCGACCGACGCGTCCAGATCGCGCACATTGACGACGGTATGATAAAGCCGCTCCAGCGACCAATCCTGCGCCATGATTTACCTCACCCGTTGGGATTTAAACATAACAAGTGTTATATTACTTGGCAATCGACATGGGCAGCGCGGCCGTCAGAATCTGTTATGGTTGCTCCGCGGCCGCCCCGAGGGCTGCGCGAAGTTCCAGCCCTGCACGGAAGTCCTTTTCATGCCCCGCAAAGTCGATCGCAACGCGCGTCGCGAATCATTTCTCGCAGCCGCCTACCGGATGATCAAGAAACACGGGATTTCCGGGGTCACAGCCCGCGCCGTGGCGGCTGAGGCGGGGTTCACCACAGGTGCGCTTGTTCACTATGTCCGCTCGATGGACGAGCTTCTGGTCGAGGCGTCGGAATATTCCGCGCGCGATGTGCGGGCCAAGATGCTCGATGTCGAGGCGCTTCCGGATGCGCTCGATGCGCTGCGTGGCGTTCTTTACCTCGCGCTGCCGAGCGATCCCGACAAGCGCGGCAACTGGAACTTCTTCCTCGGTTTCTGGGAGCGGTCGATCCACAACGAGGCGGTGCGCGAAGTCACCCATCTCCGCTATGTGGAGTGGACCAAGCGGCTGACGCGCCTCATCCGGCGTGCGAAAGAAGCCGGGCAGCTGGCCGATGACCTCGATGTTGCCGTGGCGGCGCGCGCGGCCGTGGCGCTCACGGACGGGATCGCAATCCAGGTGATGCGCTCCGGTAATGCACCCACGACGCAGCAGCAGCGCCAGCTTATCGACCTCTTCATCGAGTCCTGGCTGCGGCCGGTGCGGAGCGCAAAACCGCCCAAGCGCGCGACCTCTTAACTTTCAACCCGCCATCACGCCGCCATCGATGACGAGCTCCGTGCCGGTGATGAACCGCGATTCATCGCTTGCCAGAAACAAGACACCCGATGCGATATCGGCCGGCACGCCCGCATGACCCATCGGCGTAGCGGCGGCTCCCGCTGCGCGGATGGCGTCCATATCATCGACGTTGCAGCCCGCGTCGCTTGTCGGCATCAATCCATCATTGCCAAGCTTGAGCCAAATCGGCGTTTCGATGGCGCCGGGATGAACGGAATTGACACGCACCCTGTTGCCGGCCTGAGCACATTCCAGTGCGACGGCCTTGGTAAAGAGCCGAACGCCGGCTTTGCTCGCACAATAGCCTGACATGCCGGCGACGCCCCTCAAGCCCGCGACCGACGACATGTTGATGATCGATCCGCCGCCAGAGCGCGTCATCAACGGGAGAGCGGCCTTGGTGCCCAGAAACAGACTGTCGAGATTGACTGCCATCTGCCGCCGCCAGCTCGCAAAACTCATATCCAGCAAGGGTTTCGAGATACAGATGCCCGCGTTGTTGACCAGTACGTGCAAGGCTCCCATCTGCTGATCAACAGTCGCGATGAACTGCTCCCAGCTCTCCTCGGAGGCAACATCGAGGAACACGGCGCGCGACTTTCCGCCGTTTGCAATGATCGCCCCGGACGTTTGCACGGCCGCGTCCTTGTCGATGTCGCCGATC
>DASZCC010000381.1:0-4486 GCA_035943485.1 Rhizomicrobium sp.
CGCAGGCTGACCTGGTCGTCGTCCAGATCGCCGGGCTGGTGGCGCGGCGTATTGTCTGCGATGTCGCCGAAGGGGCTGAAATCGGGCGCGGCGCCCGGTTCGGGATGATCCGCTTCGGCAGCCGGCTGGATGTCTATTTGCCGAATTCGGCCAAAGTCGTGATACAAGACGGTTGTGTGACAACGGCCGGTGAGACGATCCTGGCCGAGATCTGAGGACGGCACCCAACTTGCCATATCGCAGGATTGATCCGCGCCGCATGGCCGAGCGGCTGGAAGAGCTTTCTGTCGGACGGGTCGTGCCCAGCGTCCTTACGCTTCTGGGACTCTGCAGCGGCATCACCGCCATCCGCCTCGCGATCGACGGCGACTGGACCTATGCGGTCACGGCCATCATCTTCGCCATGCTGTTCGACATGCTGGACGGACGCGCCGCGCGCTTCCTGGGCGCCGATACGCGGTTCGGTGCGCAGCTGGACTCGCTGGCTGACCTGGTTTCGTTCGGCGTGGCGCCGGGCATCCTTGTTTATATGTGGAGCCTCAGCCGCATGGGTAATGCGGGCTGGATCGCCGCGCTCATCTTCTGTGTCTGCAGCGCGATCCGTCTGGCGCGGTTCAATGTGCAGAGCGTGCGCGACGAAGGTTCTTCACCGCACAATCCCTACTTCACCGGCCTGCCGACACCGGCGGCTGCTGGCCTGCTTCTCCTGCCGATGCTGCTGAGTTTCGAGACCGGCCAGCAGGTGTTCCGCAACCCGGTGGTGATCGGCGTGATGATCGCAATCTCGGCCAGCCTGATGGTAAGCCGCCTTCCCACGCCATCAATCAAATACATGCGTCCGCAGCGCGCCTATCGCTTCCTTGTCTGGGTGTTCGCGGCGGCGCTGGTTGGCGCTGTGATCGCATGGCCCTGGGCGACTCTGATCGCAGGCATGGCGATCTATCTGAGTCTCATTCCGTTCGGCATTGCGATGCACGCCCGCCGGGAACGTCTGCGGACGCGATAGGACAGCCGACAATGGTAAGCGCATGACCCGATCGCGCGACCGGGTCATGCCGCCCTTCCCTAGTAGTTCATCCGGATGCTGAGACGAACCGCGTGGTCCTGCGTGCGTTCGCCGATCTGGCCTTCATAGCCCACGCCGAGGTTGAAGCCTGATCCGATCGCGGCATCGAGGCCGGCGCGGATCAAGGCCGCGTCGGCGTTGGTGCTCACACCATTAAGCGTGAAGGTGTCGCCAGCAGGTCCATCGACAAAGCCCATGCGCACGCCGGGCGTGATGCCGCTGAAATTGTGGACCCATCCCAGTGTGATGTTCGGCGTGAAGATCGTGTCGTTGTCGCGGAACGCAACCTGATAGCGTCCGCCAAGAACGGACTGCATGCGGTCGATGCTCTGGCCTTTCGCTTCGAGCGCGGCGAGACCTTCGGTTTCCGCGAATGAGGCAAGGTGTGCGTCGGTGTAGCTGAGATCGACGAACGGCTCGATCGTCGTGTCGCCGCTGACGATCGGATAGCCCATTTCTCCGAACAACTGCGTCTGATCCGCGTTTTCGCGGCCGGTCTCGACGGCGGAGAGGAACGGTATCAGCCGGGTCGTCTTCGCCGTGTAGTGGCCATAGGCGCCACCGAGATGCAGTGAAAGCCCACCGAGATCACCGCCAGTATAAAGTGCGAAGTGATAGCTCTGCATTGAAGCGCTTCCTGCCCCCTTGGTCTGCAGCGGTGTCGCTTCATAGTTGCCTGCGACGCCGGCCAGCCAGCTGCCGCCGAGTGAAGCATCGACACCGGCGGAAAGGCCATCGGTCTGGCGCTTCACCTTTGCGGCGTTGCCGTCAGAACCGGTCGATCCGAAGCTGTCGATCGCCTTGAACCAGACGCCGAACCTTCCGGATCGCGGTTGTTGAGACGGTCGATCACGGCATTGCGGATCATGGCGCTGTCGTCGAGCACTTCGCCGAGCACGTCGCCGTGGATCTCGCCCGAGAGTTGCTGCTCCATGGTTCGCGCATCATCGGTAGAGGCGGACGACAGCATCACCCCGTAAAGCGGATTGCCGTTTCCGAGACCTTCGACACCGGCGCCTATGGCGCGCTGGTTCGGGGTGTTGCCAACAGCGGCAAAGGTAAGACCATTGCGGCCGACGGTGAGCATGACGGAGGTGACGTTGCTGTAGTCGACCGCGATATCGAAGAAGGCATAGTGAGGCAGCGACGCCGTGTCGAATTTGCCGGAGATGCCGCCGGCGGCGTCGAGGATGTCATAGGTCTGGTTGATGCCCGCGAGGTCGGCCATCGTCAGCGCGGCGTTGCTGAACTCCCTGGTCACGACCAGCTTCGCGCCACCGATGGAGGCAGCACCCTGCGTGGCGATCCTGTCCGAGCGGCCGTCCTTGTCGATCTCGACATGATAGATCGAGCCCGGGTCCATCTGAACGCCACCAGAGCCGACCTTCAGCGTTCCGATAGAATTGCCGGGCGAAACGGCGGCACCCGCTTTCGTGTGAATTTGATAGACCGTTCCTGTGCCGCCCAGTGTCGCGCCGTTCTCGACGACGACAGTCGAATTGACCAGCGAGCCGGCGACGTTGAGCAGACCGGACTTCAAGTCGGTGTCGCCGGTATAAGTGTTGATCGCGCTGAGCTTCAGCGTGGCGTCGCCGGCTTTGGTCAGACCACCCGGACCAGAGATCACGCCGGCCAGCTCGCCATTGGCTTCAGTATCGACGGTCAGGCCGCCTGCCGCAGACGTGATGGCGTTGCCGACGGTTGACGGCTTGTTGAACACGACCGTGGCGCCGTCCATTACGACAGGACCGGTTTTGATGTCGGCGGCGTCGACCGTGGTGCCGAGACCATATGTGCTTGCCATCGGTGTGTTCGCCGGAGCGATGACGACGGGCGCGACGGGTGCAGTGGATGTAGGGGTGACTGGCGCGACGACAGGCTGCGCCTCGACAGGCGGACCAACGACCGGCGGCGGCGCGACTACCGGAGCGGTTGGTTCGGGAGACGTAGTCGTGGCCGGTGGCGGAGCCTCGACGGGCGGTGGAGCCGCTGGATCTGGTTCGTTGGCAAAGGCTTCGAACGGCCCGCCTGGCGCGGCAAGGCCAGCGAGAAGCCCGCCAGGTTTAAGCAGATCGGCCAGAGGTTTACCTTTTCCCAGAAGTTGATCGGCAACGCCGCCCGGCGCCAGGAATGGTGCCAGTGTCGTCTTCAGTTGATTGTCCAGAAAACCGCCCGGTTGGATCAGCGGATTGAGCGGCGCGCCAGGCGCAGCTTGCGGAATGATGGCAGACAACAAATCGTTCAGAGCATCCGCTGTGACCGAGTCGGCGCCTGCCAGCAATGGCATGGCGGACTTGATGAGTTTGGGAATGAGGTCGGGCTGGATTGTGTTCAGCTGTGTCAACGGGCCGTTCAGCGCGTCGTACATATCCGGCTTGAACATCTTCAGCAGGCCCGAGAGCTGCGGCCACACCTGATTGGACGGCCCAGCGAGTATGGGATTAAGCATCGGGCCAATCATCGCCATGAGACCTGACGGCGGGTCAGCCGCGAACGCGGTGTAGGACGTGCCTGCGAGAAGCGTCACCGCCAACGCGGCCGCGCGGCTGCGCCGGCCCAGGATTGAGCGCTTGGGTTTGTTGGTGAAGTTGAACATTTCCGCCCCTGTTGACAATGCTGTCTGCGTTTTGGCGACGCTATGCCTCTAATGACAACATTGTCTATAGATGGGAAATCGAAAAGCGCTTTGGCGCGCGCTAACAGATGCATCTATTTGAATGCGAGCGTTGACCGTTGCTGGGCGGCAACGCCGCTCCCGATGGCCGCTGTTCAAGTGTGCGTAGCGCAGAACAGCAATGCGTAAGACCGCGCAACGCGAAGGCATTGCGCGGCCTGGAACATGTCTGGGAGGCCGCTCTAGTAGTTGGCCTTGATGTTCACGTGCACTCCCTGATCCTGCTCGCGATCGCCGAACTGACCTTCATATCCAATGCCGAGACTGATGCCGGAGCCGATACTGGCATCGAGGCCGGCCTGTACGAGCCCCGCTTCCGTATTGGTCGCGACGCCGTCGACGAGGAAGCTGTTGCTATCCATCCCCGCGAAACCTAGACGCACGCCCGGCGCCGTCGAGTCGAAATTGTGGACCCAGCCCAGCGTCAGGTTCGGCGTGAAGATCGCGTCGCCATCGCGGAACACGACCGACGAACGGAAGCCGGCAACCGACTGTGTCCGATCGATTGTCTGGCCCCCGTTCTCCAGCGCCACCGGACCAGTCGACTCCGTGAACTTGTCGATGCTGGCATCGGTGTAGCTGCCTGAAACGAAGGGTTCGATCGCAGTATCATCCATCGCAATCGGGATGCCGATCCGGCCAAAGGCCTGACCCTGATTGACGCCGTATTGCGCGTTCTCGGCAGCGACCAGCCCTGCCACGTCCACGACGCGCGCGGTGCTCGTGTCATAGCGGCCATAGGCGCC
>DASZCC010000382.1:0-7716 GCA_035943485.1 Rhizomicrobium sp.
GGCCGCAAGGCGCATTCGGAAACGTCGGCCTATCCCGAAGTGCTGGCCTCACTCGGGCCCGACCAGCTTGCCGAGCTCGGCGCCGAGTATCTCTCCCGCACACGCGTTCAGCGAAAGCTCGGCCGGCCGTTCTTCATCGACAAGATGCCGAACAATTTCGCCCACGCCGGTCTCATCCACCTGATCCTGCCCAACGCGAAGATCATCGATGCACGGCGCCATCCGCTCGGTTGCTGCTTCTCCGCCTACAAGCAGCATTTCGCGCGCGGTCAGGCATTCAGCTACGACCAGGGCGAACTCGGCCGCTACTATTCTGACTATGTCGACCTGATGGCGCATTTCGACTCGGTGCTGCCGGGCCGGATCCATCGCGTGTTCTATGAGCGCATGGTGGACGATCCGGAGCGCGAGGTGCGTGCGCTGCTCGCCTATTGCGGCCTGCCGTTCGAGGAGAATTGCCTGCGATTTTATCAAAACGACCGCGCCGTCCGCACGGCCAGCTCGGAGCAGGTGCGCCGCCCGATCTTCCGCGACGGGCTCGATCAGTGGCAGCATTTCGAGCCCTGGCTTGGTCCTTTGAAGGCCGCGCTGGGCGACGTGTTGCAAGATTACACACGCGCTGCATCGAAATAGATCGTGCACGATTTCCGCGCATCTCCGCCATTGACGGCCTGACTCCCGAGGGCTTCAACTGCCGTCATAAAAGTGTGGGGAACAGGGAAGGGCTTGTTTTAGAGGCTCTTTTATTGCGGGGGTTTAATGTTGGGATCTTTGGGGCGCGCCCGTCCGGCGCTCTGGCAGCTTCTGCTGGCGTCGACTGTTCTGACAACGCCGGCGATCGCTGCAGATGTGACGACCGGCATCGAGGTCGTCACGGTTACCGCCGAAAAGCGGACCGAGGATCTTCAGAAGGCACCGCTCAGCATCCAGGCAATCCCGACCGTGAAGCTGCAGCAGCTTCACATCATGGATTTCGCCGATTACGCGCAGTACTTGCCGAGCGTGACCTACACCGTCGGCGGCGCAGGCGCGGGCAATGGCGGTCCGGGCTTTGCCAACATCTCCATGCGCGGCGTGTCCAGCGGCAATGACGGCAACCATTCGGGTTCGCTGCCCACGGTCGGTGTCTATCTCGACGAACAGCCGATCACCACGATCGGCGGCGCGCTCGATATCCATGTCTACGATGTCGCGCGTGTCGAATCGCTGGCAGGACCGCAAGGCACGCTATACGGCGCAAGCTCGGAAGCCGGCACCATCCGCATCATCACCAACAGACCGGACCCGTCGGCTTTCTCGGCGGCAGGCGACGCATCGGTCAACACCGTGGCCCATGGCGGCATCGGATACAGCGAGGAGGGATACATGAATATCCCGCTGACCGACAACACGGCGATCCGTCTCGTGGCCTATGATGAGCATGACGCCGGCTATATCGCCAATGTGCCCGGCTCGCGCACCTATCCCACGTCAGGCGCGACGATCAACAATTTCAAGATCGCGCAGCCCGACTACAACCATGTCGACACGCTGGGCGGCCGCGCCACGCTGGAGATCGATCTCGACGACAACTGGACGATCACACCCATGATCATGGGCCAGACCACACTGGCCAGCGGCGTGTTCGGCTTTGATCCGAGCGTCGGCGATCTGAAGGTGCAGCACTACTTCCCGGAATATACGCATGACCGCTGGTATCAGGCGGCGCTGACGGTTCAGGGCAAGGTCAGCAATCTCGATGTCACCTATTCCGGCGGTTATATGGACCGCACGATCACTGGTGCATCGGACTACACCGACTATTCGTTCTTCTACGACACGCTGTACGGCTACGGCGCGTACATCAACGACAACCACGGCAATCTGATCGATCCGTCGCAGCACATTCTCGAAACGGACCATTTCACGAAGCTCTCCAACGAACTTCGCGTCTCCACTTCGCCCGACAATCCGCTGCGCTTCATCGGCGGCATCTTCTTCGAGCGTCAGGGCCACTACATCCTGCAGAACTACGCGATCGACAACCTCTCCGATGAAAATGCCGATCCGGGCGTGCCGCAGAATTCAATTCCCGGCTGGCCCGGCACGCTGTGGCTGACGGACCAGGAGCGCGTTGATCGCGATGCCGCGGCGTTCGGCGAAATCGCCTACGACATTTTGCCAAACCTGACGTTCACGGCCGGCGGACGCGTGTTCTATGCGGCGAACTCATTGAAAGGCTTCTTCGGCCTTAGCGAAGCGATCAGCTCGCATACCGGAATATCGCAATGCTTCGGCCCGCCAGTCGTCGTCCGTGCGCCTTGTACCAACGTCAACAAGAGCGTGTACGAAAGCGGCTTCACGCACCGGCTCAATCTTGCCTGGAAGATCGATGACGACAAGATGGTCTACGCGACGTGGTCGACCGGCTTCCGGCCGGGCGGCATCAATCGCCGTGGCAGCATCCCGCCGTACAAGCCGGACAGGCTCACCAATTACGAGATCGGCTGGAAGACCTCATGGCTGGACGACACGGTCCGCTTTAACGGCTCGATCTATCGCGAGGACTGGAACAACTTCCAGTTCTCGTTCCTGGGCCTGAACTCCTTCACCGAGATCCACAACGCGGGCGCCGCGCGCATCTATGGATCCGAAATTGATCTGACCTGGGTGCCGATCGATGGGCTCACGCTCAACGGCGCGGCGACCTACACGGACTCGCATCTGACCAAGGACTATTGCGGACCAGTCGGTGTCACGATCTGTCCAGGCGACGCGGACGCGCCAAAGGGTACGCCGCTGCCGGTGCCGAAATGGAAGACGAGCTGGACGGCGCGCTACGAGATTCCGTTCGACACATTCCTCGCCCATATCCAGGGTAGTCTGATCTACCAGAGCAGCTCCTGGCCTGACCTTCGCGTCATGGCGGCCAATCCTGTCACAGGCGACAACGTACCGGTGCGCGCCGCGCTGGGCTTGCAACAGGCTTACACGATCATAAACTTCACGACTGGTCTGGAGAACGACCGGTACTCGTTCGACTTCTTTGTGAACAATGCGTTCGACGAGCGCGCGCAGCTCTATCGCTACGCTGAGTGCACGGTGCAAATCTGCGGTGCGGAGCCCTATATCGCAACCAATCAGCCGCGCACCTTCGGCGTGCGGCTTGGTGCGAAACTTTAGGACGCGGCGAAGACCTTCGTGAGCGCGCCGCCGATCGGTGAGCCGAGTCCGGTGCACGCGTCCCATCCGGCGCGCGCCGTATAGCCGATCGAGCCGGACTTGTTGTCGCCTTCGGTGATGTCGCGGAGCGCAGCGGCGTTGGCATAGAGCGTCGCGTGCGGCTGGCCGACGGGCTTGTCGCGCAACTCGTTGAGGAGCGCGAAGAACGCGGCCCATAACGGCGCCGCTGCGCTTGTGCCACCGATGCTTTGCGTCTGTCCGTCGATCACCACCGAATAGCCGGTATTCGGATCGGCATCGGCGGCAACATCGGGAACGCCGCGTCCCGGCTCCTTCGTGCTCACGGACACGCCGACCTTGGCGTCCTTCTGGTAGTCCGGAAGTGGGAACAGTCCACTGACGCCGCCGCCGGTGCCGCTGCCTTCGCTGTTCCACACCGTCTCTGTTGCGATGGTGCCGCCGCGTCCTGTCACGCGCGTGCCGCCGCATCCCAGCGCGAACGGACTCGAAGCAGGGAAATCGACATGCGCGAGCCCGTCGGACACGCCGTCGGTGGCCAGCCCGTCGCCGGAAGCAGCTGTCACCGTGACGCCGAGTTGGGCCGCATCCGACAGGGCCGCGTTCATCGTCGCGACTGCCTGACCGGTCCAGCTGCTCTCCGCCGAGCCCCAGCTGATCGAAAGCGCGGAGGGCATGTTTGCCTGATCGTGGACCGCCGTCGTGATCGCATCGACAAAGCCCTGATCAGTGTTGGGCGCGAAATACACTGCGATCCGGCATCCCGGCGCCGCGCCACCGGCGACCTGTATGTCGAGCGCGACTTCGCCGTCGGCGTCGCCACCGGGCGTATTCGCGCCGCCCGAAACCGGCACGGCAATAACGGCGGGCACCGGAAGGCGCATCGCCGCGAAAGCTGTCGCGGTGTCGGAGTCACGATAACCGCCGCCGAGTTCGATGAGCCCGATGCACTGCCGCGTACCACTCGGCACGATGGGAAACCCGTAGAGCGTCGCGATCTCGTTTGGCTTGAAGCTTGCCGCCGTCGAAGGCGTGCGCGGAAACACGATCTTGGGCGTCGCGGCCGGTCTTGTGTCGAGACCCAGGACGGACTCGACCTTGCCCGCGAGATTGGCCGGAATGCTGAGCGTGCCGCGCCGTCCGCGGAAGATCTGTCCCAGATGCTCATAATGCTGCAGCGTCGTGCCGAAGGCGCGTTCCAGTGGGCCGAGTTCGCCGCTGAGTTTGATCAGACGGCGCGCTGGATCTTCCAGTTCGACGGTCAGACCGCGCGCTTTCGCGAACGCCTGCACCTCCTGGAAAACCGGTTTGAGCCGCGTGGCCCGTGCGGCATGCGCCTCATGGCGCGATGCGGGACAGACCCCGGTGTCCCTTACGTAAAGGCTGACTTCGATCCTGGTCTGCGGATCGGGTGCGCCGATGCTGGTTCCTGGTGGCTCGGTACGGTCGCTGCCGGGGAGAATGACAGTCGCGTCAGCCATGTTGATCTACCCTTCGTATTGGAAGGAAACTCCCGGAAGCGTAATCCGGTGCCGTAACGCGGCGCGCCACATCCAGGAGGTGTCATGGCCGAGGAATTCTCCCGTTCGCTGAAAGGCTCCGTCGCACTCGTCACCGGCGCCGGTTCCGGCATGGGCCGGGCCACCGCGCTCGTCTTCGCGGCCGAAGGTGCGCATGTCGCGGTGACCGATTATTCCGGCGATGCGGCGCAGGCCGTCGCTGGCGAGATCGAGGCGCGGAGGCAATCCGGCAACGCTTGGGCGATGGACGTCACCGATGCCGCCCGCGTGCGGACGGTGATGGCGGAGATCGGCGCGCGCTGGGGTGTGATCGACGCGGTGGTCAATAATGCCGGCATCTCCGCCTTTGCGCCGATCGATGCTGAGAACTACGACGTGGTATGGGCGCGGTCGCTCGCTGTCCTCCTGACGGGCCAGCAGCTCGTGATCCGCGCCGCTTTGCCGTTCCTGCGCAAGTCGAAGGCGCCGCGCATCGTCAATATCGCGTCGACCGAAGCGCTCGGCGCAACCTCGCGCGACAGTCCCTACGCCGCGGCGAAGGCCGGTGTGACAGGGCTCACCCGCGCGCTCGCCGTCGAGCTGGGCGGTGAGGGCATCACGGTCAACTGCATCTGTCCCGGACCGATCAACACCGCGATGACGGCGGCGATCTCCGCCGAACACAAGGAGATCTTCGCCAAGCGGCGCACGGCGCTGCGGCGCTATGGTTCGCCGGAAGAGGTCGCGCACATCACCGTCAGCCTCTGCCTGCCGGCGGCGAGCTACATCACCGGCGCAACCATTCCGGTCGATGGCGGTCTGATGGCGCGCAACGCGTAGCAGCTACGGCCGTGTCGTGCGTGCGAAGGCCCCGAGCCAGCAGAAGGCTGCGCCGCCGCGCACGGCGATCTGCTGCTGGTCCGAGCAGACATAATTGTTGTCGGGGCGGACGAATCTGAAATTGTCCGCGATCGACATGCCGGAGCACGGCTTCTGCAGCGTGTTGCGCCAGTAGCTGCCGTCGGTCATGCGGAAGACGATTGTGCGGTCGTCCATGATCGTTCGTCCGATGATGTTGCGCGCATTGAGACAGACATGGCTGTCCTGCCGGATCGAGATCGGCGGATTGACCGTGTCGGCCAGCGCGGGCGCGAGCGAGAGTGCAGCGGCAAAGGTCGCGCTGAGGATCGATTTCATTTTTGCCTCCTTCAGTCGGCCCGCACATATTGCGGCCGCGGCGGGATGACCTGCAATCGGACCACCATAGGACAACCGCGCTTTACGGCGTCAGGCGAAGAAGCCGGCGCCTTGGTCCGTTGCTCCGGCGAGTGCGCGAAAGCGGCGGAAAAGCTCACGGCCACTGCCGCGCGCGTCCGCCTGATGCATGGCGGGCACGCGGGCCATGAGGGTTTCGAATGGAACATGTGTCTCCAGCACACCGCGCACGCCATCGATGCGCAGCACGTCGCCATCCTTTAGCCGCGCCAGCATGCCGCCATCCGCCGCTTCCGGCGTCACATGCAGCGCCGCCGGCACCTTGCCGGACGCGCCGGAGAGGCGGCCATCGGTGACAAGCGCCACCTTGAAGCCCTTGCCCTGCAGCACGCCGAGCGGCGGCATGAGCTTGTGCAGTTCCGGCATGCCGTTGGCTTTAGGACCTTGAAAGCGCAGCACCGCAACGCAGTCGCGACTGAGTTCGCCGCGTGCGAACCGCGCCAGGAATTCCTCCTGGCTGTCGAACACGATCGCCGGCGCCTCCACCACCCGATGCGCCGGCGACACGGCGGAGACCTTCATCATCGCGCGGCCGAGATTGCCGGTGAGAAGCTTCAGGCCGCCCTCGCTCTCGAACGGATCGTCGGCGCTGCGCAGGACATCGCGGTCCAGCGAATGCTCCGGTGGCTCGCGCCAGGCGAGATGGCCGTCGTCGAGAAATGGCTCGGTGGCATAGGCGCCGATGCGGCCAGCGGCGGTCATCACATCACGATGGAGATAGCCGGCATCGAGTAGCGTGCGCATGAGAAACGCCATGCCGCCGGCGGCGTGGAACACGTTCACGTCGGCTGCGCCATTGGGATAGATGCGCGCCAGAAGCGGCGTCACGGCCGAGATGTCGGCGAAGTCCTCCCAGTCGAGCACGATGCCGGCGGCGCGCGCGATCGCCGGAAGATGGAGCGTGTGGTTGGTCGATCCGCCGGTTGCCATCAGGCCGACGATCGCATTGACGATCGCGCGGACGTCGATAACGCGGGCGAGCGGAGGCGTCTCGCGGGTGCTCGCCAGGCGCGCCGCCTCGCGCGTCAGGGCATCGCGCAATGCGGTGCCGGGCTGCACAAAGGCGGCGCCCGAAACGTGCAGGCCCATCACCTCCATCAGCATCTGGTTGGAGTTCGCCGTGCCGTAAAAGGTGCAGGTGCCTGCGCCGTGATACGACGCCGTCTCCGCCGCCAGCAACGCCGTGCGCCCGATCTCGCCCCGCGCATGGGCTTCGCGCACGCGCGCCTTCTCCTTGTTCGGCAGGCCTGACGCCATCGGCCCGGCCGGCACAAACAGCGCCGGCAGATGGCCAAACGACAACGCACCGATGAGCAGGCCCGGCACGATCTTGTCGCACACGCCGAGACACAGCACGGAGTCGAACACGTTGTGGCTGAGCGATATCGCCGTCGAAAGTGCGATCACGTCGCGCGAGAACAGGGACAACTCCATGCCCGCCTGCCCCTGCGTGACGCCATCGCACATGGCGGGCACGCCGCCGGCAACCTGCGCGGTGGCGCCGAACGTGCGGGCCGCTTCCTTGATGATCTCAGGATAGGCGCCCAGCGGCTGATGCGCCGATAGCATGTCATTATAAGCGGTGACGATGCCGATATTCGGCGCGGCGCCGCTCGTCAGGCGTCCCTTGTCGGCAATCGCCGCTGCAGCGCAGGCATGTGCGATGGTTCCACAGTCGAGGCTGGCACGTGCCGGACCACGCGCGGCTGCTTCTTCGATCGCCGCCAGATACTCCGCGCGAGTGCCGCGCGAGCGCGCAGCG
>DASZCC010000383.1:0-3448 GCA_035943485.1 Rhizomicrobium sp.
GCGCGGCAGTGCACGGCTGACAAGCGCGGCGCTTGGGGTGCAGGGCCTGCTTGCGATCGGTTTTCTGCTATTCATCCTGTTCACCTCCAATCCCTTCATCCGTCTTGATCCGACGCCATTCGAAGGTGCCGGCCTCAACCCTCTGCTGCAGGATTTCGGCCTCGCGGTGCATCCGCCCATGCTCTACACCGGTTATGTCGGGCTTTCGGCCGCGTTCTCCTACGCCGCGGCGGCGCTCATCACTGGCGAGCGCGACTGGGCGCGGGCAGCGCGTCCTTTCATGCTAGCAGCCTGGATCGCACTGACCTGCGGCATCGCGCTGGGAAGCTGGTGGGCCTACTACGAGCTTGGCTGGGGCGGCTTCTGGTTCTGGGATCCGGTGGAGAACGCGTCGCTGATGCCGTGGCTGGTAGCGACCGCACTGCTGCATTCAGCGCTCGCCACTGAGCGCACAGGTGCTTTCCGGACCTGGACCTTGCTGCTTGCGATCGCGGCGTTCTCGCTCAGCCTGATCGGCACGTTCCTGGTGCGCTCGGGTGTGCTCAGTTCGGTCCATGCCTTCGCGAATGATCCGACACGCGGCGTGTTCATTCTGATGCTGATCGGGTCGGCGATCGGCGGTGCCCTGGCGCTCTTCGCCTTGCGCGCGCCGTCGCTCGAAGGCGGCGAAGGGTTCGAGCCGGTAAGCCGTGAAACGTCGCTTCTGCTCAACAACGTGTTCCTGACCGCGGCGACGGCGTGCGTGTTCGTTGGAACGCTCTATCCCCTTCTGCTCGATGCCCTGACCGGCACGAAGATATCGGTGGGGCCGCCTTACTTCGCACTGACCTTCGCACCCATTTTCATCGCGCTTCTTGTGCTCGTGCCGTTCGGGCCGCGGCTTGCCTGGCAGAGGGGTGATTTGAACGTCGCTTTTCGCACGTTGCTGCCGGCGCTCGGCATTGCGGTGATCACAGCCATCGCGATCCTGGCTTTGACGGCGCCGTTCTCTCTAGCTGGCGCGGGCGCGTTCGGTGTCGCAACATGGCTTATCGTTGCGAGTGTCATCGACATCCGAAAGCGGGGCTTCGTCCGCGCCAGCGCCTTCGCATCGACACTCGCGCACGCAGGCCTTGGCATCACGCTCATAGGCGTCGCGGGCACAACTTTGTGGAAGAGCGAGGCGCTCGAGGTGCTGGGCGTCGGCGAGACGATGAATGTCGGTGGCTATACGCTGCGCTTCGACGGTGTCGTGCCGGCACAGGGTCCGAACTACACCGGCGCGCGCGCGAACATCACAGTGCTCAGCAAGGGCGAGACGCTGGCCGTGATGCATCCTGAGAAGCGTCTGTTCACCACCGAAGGACAGGACACGGTCGAGACGGCAATCCGCACGAACATCGTGTCCGACCTCTATCTCGCGCTGGGTGACGAGCGCGAACGCGGCCGGTGGACGATCAGGGCTTATGTGAACCCGCTCGCGCCTTTCATCTGGCTTGGGGGACTCGTGATGGCGCTTGGCGGATTCTGCGCGCTCTTCGGCCGTCTCACCTGGTGGCGTACCGCGAAGTTCGTTCAACCGGCGGCCGCGGAATGATGCGGCTCGCGGCAGCGCTGTTCCTGTTGCTGTCCTCCGTGGCGATGGCAGCGCCGGCGCCCGACACGATGTCTGATCCGGCACAGGAGGCGCGGGCGCGCGCGCTGCAAAAGGAACTCCGCTGTCTTGTCTGCCAGGGCGAGTCGCTGGACGAATCCACCGCTCCGCTCGCGGTCGATCTGCGCCACCTGATCCGCGAACACATGCGGGCCGGCGAGAGCGACGAGCAGATCAAGCAATTCCTGGTTTCCCGCTATGGCGATTTCATCCTGATGAAGCCGCCGTTCGACCCGGGCACCTATGCCTTATGGCTGACACCATTCGCGGTCTTGATTGCCGGGATCGGGGTTTCCATCTGGGTCGTGCGACGGTCAAAGCCAGCCCCGCAGGCGTGACCGTCAGCGGTCGGGATATTACCGCCAGTTAATGTCCGTGATAGAATTCGGCAATGTCCCGGCTCTAGGTTGTGGCCAGTGACGGGGGTTGCCAGTTGAAGGAGTTCAGAATGCCGTCCGATCAGTCTCCCGTGAAGCGCCATCGCCATCTGCTCGCCGCCGGTGCGGCAGCGGCTGTTGTGCTGGTGGGCCTCGGCGCCTTTGCGTTTGTGCCCGCCGTGCGCGACGCGAGTGTGCAGTCGACCGACACCGCCCAGCCGCAGCGCGTGATGGCAGCCGCTGACCCGGTCGCGCGTGCGCCGCGCATGCTGGAGAACGGCGCGCCGTTCAGCTTCGCAGATCTCGTCGAGCGCGTGAGCCCGGCCGTCGTGACGATCACGGCCGAGACGATGGAGACGACGGCCAGCAATGACAGCCTGCCGGCGCCGTTCCGCGACTTCTTCAATCAGTATGGTGGCGGCCAAGGCCGTCAGTCGCCCGCGCCGCACAAGGCAATCTCCGCCGGGTCGGGTTTCATCATCGACCGCCAGGGCTTCATCGTCACGAACAACCATGTGATTGATGGCGCGCGGAAGATCACTGTCAAACTGCCGGACGGACGCTCGTTCGACGCCAAGCTCGTTGGTACGGACGCGCTGACCGATATCGCACTGCTCAAAGTGAAGTCCGACAAGGCATTGCCGACCGTCGAGTTCGGTGATGATCGCGGTGTGCGCGTGGGCGACTGGGTTGTGGCTGTCGGCAATCCGTTCGGTCTTTCCAATTCCGTCACGGCGGGCATCGTGTCCTCGCTCGGTCGCGACCTGCCGGGCAGCGGTCCCTACAATGACTTCATCCAGATCGACGCGCCGATCAATCGCGGCAACTCGGGTGGCCCGACGTTCGACCTGCGTGGTCAGGTCATCGGCATGAACTCAATGATCTATTCGCCGTCAGGCGGCAGCGTCGGCATCGGCTTCGCAATTCCGGCTTCGGTCATTCACGAGGTCGTGGCGCAGCTCCAGACCCGCGGCCATGTCGATCGCGGCTATCTGGGTGTGAACATTCAGAGCATCACGCCGGAGATCGCCGCTTCGCTGAACATCAGCTCACCGCGCGGCGCCATCGTGGCGACCGTCGTGCCGGGCGGACCCGCCGCGAAGGCCGGCTTCCAGCAGGGCGACATCGTGGTGTCGATGAACGGTCATCCAGTCGAGGACTCACGCGACCTGACGCGTCACATCGCGTCGCTCGCGGCTGGTCGGACGGCGACTTTCGGCATTCTGCGCAGCGGCCAGCAGCTCAACCTGACTGCCAAGATCGGCGGCAGGCCCAGCGAGCAGGTCGCGGCCAATGACGATAACCAGGACGGTCCGCAGACCAGCGGCGATCAGGGCCAGCCCAATCTGCAGGCGATGGGCCTTGGCCTTGCCGCCGTCACCCCGGAAGCGCGGCGCACCTACAACATCGACTCCGGCGTCGACGGCGTCGTGATCAC
>DASZCC010000384.1:0-1540 GCA_035943485.1 Rhizomicrobium sp.
CCACATGGACCATCGCGGAAAAAGCTGCTACTCAGCCTCAAGCAATGAGGAAACCGGCGTGATCTCGTTCCGCCACATCTGTGTGTCGATTATTTGCGGCTGATGCCGCGACACCCTCCTTTTGCCTGCCGACATCGCTGCCCTTTTCAGCCTTCCCTCAAGGGAGGTTAGACTCCCAAATCACCGCAAGAAAACGACCATGACCATCCGCCTCTACAACACGCTGACCAAATCCAAGGACGTGTTCACGCCGATCGATCCGGCCAATGTGCGGATGTATGTGTGCGGGCCGACCGTTTACGACTATGCCCATATCGGCAATGCGCGGCCCGTCATCGTGTTCGACGTGCTGTTCCGTCTTCTGCGCCACACCTACGGCGCGGGCCACGTCACCTATGTCCGCAACATCACGGACATCGACGACAAGATCAACGCGCGCGCGCTCGAGCGGCGGGGCAATCGCGACATTCTCACCAGTCTACGCGAACTGACGGAGGAGACGCAGCGCGTCTATCTCGAGGACGTCACCGCGCTGGGAAATCTGGAGCCAACCTACACGCCGCGCGCGACCGAGCACGTACGCCAGATGATCGACATGATCGTGCGTCTGATCGCGGCTGGCCACGCCTATGCCGCCGAGGGTCATGTGTTGTTCGATGTGTCGTCGAAGGCCGACTACGGCAAGCTGGCGCGCCGCACGCTGGACGAGATGCTCGCGGGAGCGCGGGTGGATGTGGCGCCTTACAAGAAATCGCACATGGATTTCGTGCTGTGGAAACCGTCGGACGAGAACACGCCCGGCTGGGACAGCCCCTGGGGCCTTGGCCGCCCGGGTTGGCACATCGAGTGCTCAGCGATGGCCGGCGAATATCTCGGCAAGACGTTCGACATTCACGGTGGCGGCATCGATCTCGTCTTCCCGCATCACGAGAACGAGATCGCGCAATCAGAGGGCGCGCACCACAACCACCCGCTGGCCAATGTCTGGATGCATAACGGCTTCCTGAATGTCGAAGGCGAGAAGATGTCGAAGTCGCTAGGCAACTTCGTCACCATCCATCAGCTGCTGGCCGACTGGCCCGGCGAGGTGCTGCGCTTCAACATGATCCGCACGCATTACCGTCAGCCGATGGACTGGACGGTGGCCGGCATGAACGAAAGCTGGAAGACACTGGAGAAGTGGTACGCGACGACGGAGCCGCTCGCTGATCCACCTATCGGTGCCGTATTCCTGGAAGCGTTGTCAGACGATCTCAACACGCCGTCGGCGATCGCCGAGCTGCACAAGGGCAGCGATCACGAACGCGCCGGCGGCCTTGGCTTGCTTGGCTTCTCGAATCCCCAGGTGAAGATCGAGGCAAAGAAGGCTGTCGACACGGTGGCCATTGCTGATGCGATCGAGGCTCGCAAAGCGGCACGCGCGCGAAAGGACTTCAAGGAATCCGACCGCATCCGCGACGATCTACTGGCGAAAGGGATCGTGCTGAAAGACGGGCCGGAGGGCACGACCTGGGAGATGAAGCGGTGAGGCGCGTAACTC
>DASZCC010000385.1:0-3842 GCA_035943485.1 Rhizomicrobium sp.
TGACGTAGGGACCGAAACGGCCCTTCATCAGCTTGATCGGTGTGCCGCTCGGATCGTTGCCCAGCTCCTTGAGAGCCTGCGGGCCACGGCGGCCGCGCGGATTGTTCTTCTTCTCGGCGATGAGATCGACGGCGCGATTTAGGCCGACGGTGAACACATCCTCCGCCGACTCCAGCGAGGCATAGGTCCCGTCGCTGGCGACATAGGGCCCGAAGCGGCCGAAATTGGCGGTGATAACCTTGCCGGTTTCGGGATGGATGCCGACTTCGCGCGGCAGAGACAGCAGCTTCAGCGCATATTCGAGATCGACGGTCTCGACGTCGGTATCCTTCGGAATTCCGGAGCGCTTGGGCTTGGCTTCCTCGCCTAGCTGGACATAAGGACCAAAGCGTCCGCTGCGCAGCGAAACTTTCTCGCCGGTGACCGGATCGAGGCCGAGTTCGCGCGGCTGCGCGGCGGCAGCATCACCATTGCTCTGGCCGAGCTGGCGCGTGAAGCGGCATTCGGGATAGTTCGAGCAACCGACGAAGGCGCCGAAGCGACCAAGCTTGAGGCTGAGTTCGCCCTTGCCGCAACTGGGGCAGACGCGCGGATGCGTGCCATCTGCATTCGGCGGGAAGATGTGCGGTCCGAGGATCTCGTTCAGCTCATTGATGACCTGCGTGATCTTCAGGTCTTTGGTGTCACCCACCGCGGCTGAGAAATCGCGCCAGAAATCGCGCAGCAATTGTTTCCACTGCAGTTCGCCTGCCGAGACCTCGTCGAGTTTCTCTTCAAGGTCGGCAGTGAAGCCGTACTCGACATAGCGCGAGAAGAATGTCGCGAGGAATGCGGTGACGATGCGGCCCTTGTCGTCGGGCACGAAGCGGCCGCGATCCATCTTCACATAGGAGCGGTCACGCAACGTCGATAGGATCGAGGCATAGGTCGAAGGTCGGCCGATGCCGAGTTCTTCGAGCTTGCGCACAAGGCTCGCTTCCGAATAGCGCGGCGGCGGTTCGGTAAAGTGCTGGGCCGGCGTGACTTTCTCCACGTCTACTTTCTCACCGGCGGTCACCTTCGGCAGCCTGGAGCCGTCTTCGTCGGTCTCGTCGTCCTTGCCTTCCTGGTAGAGCGTGAGGAAGCCGTCGAACAGCGTGACCGTGCCGGTCGCGCGCAGCGTGATGTTCTTGTCGTTGCTCGTGACGTCCACCGTGGTGCGCTCGAGTTCGGCGCTTTCCATCTGGCTCGCGATCGCGCGTTTCCAGACCAGCTCATAGAGCTTGGCCTGGTCGGCATCGAGATACTTCACGACGTCGTCGGGAAAGCGGTCGAAGCTGGTCGGCCGGATCGCCTCATGCGCTTCCTGCGCGTTCTTCGCCTTGCTGTTATAGGTGCGCGGCGTGCCGGGCAGATATTTCTGACCATAGCGCGAGCCGATTGTGCCGCGCGCCTCGGTGATCGCCTCCGCGGCCATCGTGATGCCATCGGTACGCATATACGTAATCAGACCGACAGTCTCGCCGCCGACGTCGACGCCTTCATACAGCTGCTGCGCGATCTGCATTGTGCGCTTGGCGCCGAAGCCAAGCTTGCGCGAAGCTTCCTGCTGCAGCGTCGAGGTGATGAACGGCGGGGCAGGGTGCCGCTTGACCGGCTTTGCCTCGACACTCTCGATGGTGAACTTCTGCGCGTTGATCGCGCTGACCGCAGCCGTCGCTTCCGCTTCGTTCTTCAGCGAGAGCTTGTCGAGTTTCTGGCCATTCACACGCGTCAGACGGGCCGAGAACGTGCCGCCGGAGGCCGTGACGTCGGCCTCGATGGTCCAGTATTCCTCGTTCTTGAACGCCTCGATTTCCATCTCGCGTTCGACGACGAGACGAAGGGCGACCGACTGCACGCGGCCGGCCGAGCGGGCGCCCGGCAGCTTGCGCCACAGCACGGGCGAGAGGGTGAAGCCGACCAGATAGTCGAGGGCGCGGCGCGCCAGATAGGCGTCGACCAGCTCGACGTTGATTTCACGGGGGTGGGCGATGGCGTCCAGGATGGCGGACTTGGTCACTGCGTTGAACGCCACGCGCTCGACCTTGGTGTCCTTGCCGATCGCCTTCTTCTGCCGCAGCACTTCCAGGACATGCCATGAAATGGCCTCTCCCTCGCGGTCGGGGTCCGTGGCCAGGATCAGCTTGTCGGCGCCTTTGACGGCATCCGCGATTTCCTTGATCCGCTTGCCGCCCCGGTCGTCGACTTCCCAGGACATGGCGAAATCCTCGTCCGGGCGGACGGAACCGTCCTTGGCCGGCAGGTCGCGCACATGGCCGAAGCTCGCCAGCACCTTATAGCTGGAGCCGAGATACTTATTGATCGTCTTGGCCTTTGCGGGCGATTCAACGACGAGGACATTCATCTGGGACGGGGTGCTCTGCTTGGTCCGGCGCGGTCTCTGTAACCCGCGAGACTTAATAATTGCGCCAAATCAGGGGTCCGGTTCACGGGCGGCGGGACACTGATCGAACCGGGCGACCCGTGTCAACGCCGGGACAGCAGCGAAATAGCTACCCAAAGTAGAAGATCAAGGCGCAAACATGTCTATATGCAACCTATGATTGAAATAACGTTGCATGTCGCTTATCTTCCGGCCGCGTATCTGTCTGGATTTCTCGATGTCAAAGCCTGGCGCGACCCCTCCCGCGCCTTTACCCCCGCCCACGCCGGCTGAAACGGCGCATTACATCGGTAATCTTATTGAATCCCTTAGGAAAATGGCTCTCGCTCATGACCTGAAGTTGCTGGCACACCTGCTGGGGTTGGCGGCCATCGAGGCGCGAACGCATCTCAGGCTGGTTCAGCGCCAGGACACAAAATTTCCCGACTGACGAAAAATACGTCCCGCCAGCTCAAGTTCAAGCAGGACCGCCAGCACCGCGGGCGCCGAGGCGCTTGTCGCGCGAATCAACTCGTCTACCCCGATTGGGGCCGGACCCAGCGCCTCCTCGACCAGGTTTCGGACCCGTTCGACCTCCTTCTCGCTGGGTTCAGCGGGCGGGCAGGGGCCGGTTCGTGCCGGGTCGCGGAGGCCTTTCTCCAGGATCGGTTTCAACCCGTCGATCACATCTTGCGCTGTCTCGATCAGGACGGCGCCTTGCTTGAGGAGACGGTTCGCGCCGCGCGCCCGCGCATCGAGCGGCGAACCGGGCACGGCGAAGATTTCGCGGCCTTGCTCCAGCGCGAAGTTCGCGGTGATCAGTGATCCGGATCCTTCGCCGCCTCCACCACGATTACGCCACGCGCGAGGCCTGAGATGATGCGGTTGCGGCGCGGGAAATGGCGCGCCTGTGGCACGGTCCCCAGCGGCATCTCCGACACGATCGCGCCATGCGCGATGATGCGCGCGTGGAGCACGTCGTTCTCCGGCGGATAGATGTTGTCGACGCCGCCGGCGAGCACGGCCACCGTGCCGCCTTCGAGCGCGCCTTCATGCGCCGCCGTATCAATGCCGCGCGCCATACCCGAGGCAACGACAAGTCCTGCTGCAGTCAGATCGCGCGCAAGAGTGGCCGCAAGCCTGCGACCCAGCGCCGACGCGTTGCGCGCGCCGACAATTGCGACCGTTTCGCGCTGAAGGATTGCCGTATTGCCGAGGATCGAAATGACCGGCGGCGGCGGATCGAGCGCAGCGAGGCCGGAAGGAAAGTCCGGTTCACACGACGCGATGGCGCGTCCGCCCAGCGCATGCAGCTTCTCGATCTCGCGTTCGACCTCACCTTCGTTTGCCATGCGGAGGTCGCCGCCGCCGCGCTTTGCCAGTCTTGGCAGTTCCTTCAATGCATCGCGCGCCGAGCCGAAGCGCGCGATCAGTTGCG
>DASZCC010000386.1:0-12309 GCA_035943485.1 Rhizomicrobium sp.
GCGCCCTTCTTGATCCGGGCGATCTCGTCGTCGGTCAGGCCTTCGCGCTTGCCGATCGCGACATGCTGGGTCCACTCGTAGCCGGACCTGCACAGGAAACCGGTGCGCAGGATGACGATCTCGCGCTCGCGCGCCGGCAGGCCATTGCGGCGCGACAGGATATAGCCGCCCCATTCGTTGAAGCGCACCAGCGCCTTGGGATCGCGCACCAGCGTGCGGAAGATGTTGAGAACACGGTTACCGAACGGCTTCAGCGCTTCCTTCTGCTCATCGGACATCTCGGCGTCGGAAAGCGGTGCAACGCGGGCGTGAGACAAGCGCATGGTTTTCCTCCGGTAAGCGCGGGTTGCCTTGCCGGGTCCACACGCATCTGTGATGGCGCCAGCATAACACCGGCGCCGTCGCGTGCCACAAGCGGCATGTCGCTTGTCTGCGAATGGGTGTAGAATCGGTCAAAAGCACCATGTTGAGGGAGGTGCCTATGGGCGGATTGCTGTCGCGTCGCGGCGCGTTTGGATTGGGTGCGCTTGCCGCTGCACCCTGGCCTGCATGGGCCGGCACTACGCCGCCGCCCGAAACCACCGGCAAGAACATTCAGGGCATCGTGGACGCAGCCGAGCGCATGGTGGTCCAGGGCATGGTCAACGGCCACGGCCCCTATACATTCGTTGTCGACACGGGCGCCGATCGTTCGGTGCTTGCGTCTGAGGTCGCGCTCTCGCTTGGCCTGCCGCCGAACCCGGACGTCATTGTGCAAGGCATAGCGCGCGCCGTGACGGTGCCGACGGTGATGGTCGACAAGATGGAGTTCGGCAATATCTCGATGGAGGACATCGTCCTCCCACTGTTGCCGCGCAGCTGGCTTGGCGTCGACGGGTTCCTCGGACTCGATATCATCGACGATCGGCGAGTGACGTTCGATTTCCGTCATCAGCAGCTCACGATCAATGCTTCGCCATCGACGTTCCTGGTCGGAACGCTGGAATCGGCCGTCTACAATCCCAACGAGTCGGTGGTGCGCGCGGACGGCTCGCATGGCCGGCTCAAGGCCGTGAACTGCAAGGTCGATGGCGTGCGCGCGGTTGCCTTTATCGATTCCGGGTCCCAGGCGACGATCGGCAATTCCCATCTCGCTGCCGAACTGCAGAGGCGCGGCGCCAAATACGATGAGAAGAACGAGGTGACGCTCACCGGTGTCACTGGCGGGGCCGTGGCCGGTCGGTTGATGTCGATGCGTGTCATCGAGTTCGGCAATGTGGATTTCAACCAGAACGCGCTGATCGTCGCCGACATGCCCGTGTTTGATGTCTGGGGCCTGTCCAATCGCCCGGCGCTCTTCATCGGCATGGATTTCCTGCGGCTGACCAGCCAGGTGACGATCGATTTCGGCCGGCGCGAATACCACTTCAAGCTCGCGGATATCCGCATGGCGAGCATCTGACGCCACACTTGGCGCGGCACGGCGAGGCGACTATCTCTGGCGGCCGCGCCAACCGGAGTACGCCGCCATGCTGAAACTCAAGGATCCCGCACTGCTGCGCTTCGATGGTTATATCGGCGGCGAGTGGCGGCCGGCACGCTCGGGCAAGCGCTTCGCGGTTCGCAACCCTGCGACAGGTGAACTTCTCGCCGAAGTCACGGACATGGACGCCGCCGACGCCACTGGCGCCGTCGAGGATGCGTTCGCGGCCTTCGCGGCGTGGCGGGCAAAGACGGCGAAGGAGCGCGCCAGGCTGATGCGTGGCTGGTTCGATCTCATCATGGCGAACCAGGAAGACCTGGCGCAGCTGATGACGGCCGAACAGGGCAAGCCGCTGGCGGAGAGCCGCGGCGAGATCGCCTATGGCGCGTCGTTCATCGAATGGTTCGCGGAGGAGGGCAAGCGCCTCTATGGCGACATTATTCCGACGTTCAAACCCGATGCGCGAGTCCTGGTGACGAAGGAGCCGGTCGGTGTGGTCGGCGCCATCACGCCGTGGAATTTTCCGAACGCCATGATCACGCGCAAAGCAGCGCCGGCGCTCGCTGCGGGCTGCACCTTCGTGATCAAGCCGTCAGAAGAGACGCCGCTTTCGGCGCTGGCGCTGGCCGACCTGGCGCATCGGGCTGGAATTCCGCGCGGCGTGCTGAACGTGGTGACGTCCACGGCAGCCGCCGAGATCGGCAAGGTGCTGACGACGCATCCGCTGGTGAAGAAGTTCTCGTTTACGGGCTCGACGCCGGTCGGAAAGCTGCTGATGGCCCAATGCGCCCAGACGGTGAAGAAGGTGTCGCTCGAACTAGGCGGCAACGCGCCGTTCGTCGTGTTCGACGATGCGGACCTCGACGCCGCCGTCGAAGGCGCCATGGTCTCGAAATACCGCAACATGGGTCAGACCTGCGTCTGCGCCAATCGCATCCTGGTGCAGGACAAGGTGTACGATGCCTTCGCCCAGAAGCTCAGCGCGCGCGTCGCACAGCTGAAGCTCGGCAATGGCGCCGAGGACGGCGTGATGCAGGGGCCGCTCATCAACGAGAAGGCGGTCGAGAAGGTGGAACGCCTGCTGAAGGACGCCACTGCGAAAGGCGCGAAGATCACGCTGGGCGGCAAGCGAAGCGCGCTCGGCCATACCTTCTTCGAGGCGACCATCGTGTCGGACGTGACGCCTGCCATGGCGATTTCGCAGGAAGAGATTTTCGGACCTGTTGCTGCTCTCTATCGCTTCAGGGACGAAGCCGAGGCTATCCGCATGGCCAATGATACGCCGTTCGGTCTTGCGGCCTATTTCTATGCGCGCGACATCGGGCGGGTGATGCGGGTGTCCGAGGCGCTGCAATACGGCATCGTCGGCGTGAACGAAGGGATCATCTCGACAGAGGTTGCGCCGTTTGGCGGCGTGAAGGAATCCGGCATCGGGCGCGAGGGTTCGAAATACGGGATCGAGGACTACCTCTCGATCAAATACACGCTGGTGGGCGGGCTCTAGCCGATCGTCTCGCGCTTGAGGTCAGGAAACACTTTCGAGACCTTGCCGAGCAGATAGTCGCCATAGGTGCCGTTGAACGCATGGACGCTCTCACGGTCCCAGCGGGAGTCGCGATCGTCCTGGACGATCGTGCCCAGCGGCAGCGGCACGATCTGCACGTCAAAGCCGGGGTCGAAGAAGAACGGGAACGATAGCCGCCCGCGCGTGCTGCTGTTCTTCGCGCGATGCGGCGTGGAGCGATAGAGCCCGCCTGTCAGGCGATCCAGCATGTCGCCGATATTGCAGACCAGCGTGTCGGGGATAGGCGGCGCGGCGATCCAGCCACGCGCGCTCCTCACCTCGAGCCCGCCGGCGTCGTCCTGCGCCAGCAGGGTGAGCAGGCCGTAATCCGTATGCTCGCCGACGCCCCAGCTGTCGACCGGTGCATTGGCCGGATAATGGAAGATGCGGAACAGGATCGTCGGATCGGCGGTGTAGCGTTCGCGGAAATAGGCGCCCTCGAGACCGAGGCTGAGTGCGATGCCCTCCATGATGGCGTGCGCCGCGCGCGTGTTGGTGTCGATGTAGTCGAGCACCGCCTGGCGTAACCCCGCAGGACGCGCCGGAAACTGGTTGCGGCCATGAAGGGGCAGGCCCGCACGCACGCGGGGATCGTCGTCGCCAAGTTCGCTGCCGAAGTAGATGCCTTCCTTCATGTCCGGCGCGCCGGAGGTGAGTTCGCCACCGACCGGGAAGTAGCCGCGCCAGGCGCGTCCGCCACGGGCCATCGCGATTTCCGTCTTCTCCGCTTCCGACAGGGCGAAGAATTCACGTGCCAGCGTGTCGAGCGCCGAAGCATCGACGCCATGCCCGGTCGCGTAGAAAAAGCCGTTGTCGCGGCAGGCTCGCCCGATGTCATCCGCAACGCGGGCGCGCGCTGTGGTGTCGCTGCCGAACAGCGGCGCGACGTCTATGATCGGGAGCGTCTCCATTGTCAGAACCCGTGGAAGGTCGCGAAACTTTCGACCGGCTCGCGCTCCGACACCAGTGTGTTCACCGGATGGCTGTCGTCGGCATAGCCGAGCGAGATGCCTACGATGATGTACTGATCGTCCGGCACATTCAGCACGCGGCGCGTCACCGTCCAGTAATTGTTCCACGCACCCTGCGCACAGGTGTCGAGCCCGCGGACCTTCGCCGCCAGCATGAAGGTCTGCATGAACATGCCGATATCGACATAGCTCATCGCATCCAGATCCTTGTCGACCGTGAACAGCAGGCCGACCGGCGCGTCGAAGAACTTGTAGTTGCGGCCCCATTGCGCCCAGTTTGCCGCCTGGTCGCCTTTCGGGATCCCGATCAACGAGTACATGTCCTTGCCGAGCTTGCGCATGCGGCCGACATACGGCTCCTTGCGCTTGCCGGTGCGCGGGAACTCGGCGCGGTCGTCCGGTGGATGGGTGTCGCGATGCGCCAGCACCTCGCGTTCCAGCTGCGCGCGCACTTCACCGGCGACGACATGCACCTTCCACGGCTGAATGTTGGTGCCGGACGGCGCGCGCGAGGCCAGCGCCAGCAATTCCTCGACGAGCGCGCGCGGGACAGGGTCGGGGCGGAAGGCGCGCACGGATTTCCGCGCGCGCAGCGCCTCATCGAAATGCATAAGCCTCTGTCTCCTACTGTGCCGCGACCTTGGCGTTGGACGCGCCCGTGATCTCGAAATCGGCCGGGTTCGGCGCACGTGTAGCACGCCAGTAGTCGACCAGCGGCCAGGGCCAGTTCTGCGTCACGCGTCCCTTGGCGTTCTTGTACCAGCTCGAGACCTGCGGCGCGCCCCATGCCATCAGCGCATTACCGGCGTCGACCTTCACGTTGAAGGCGTCGTGCACGTCCTTCTTCACCTCGATCGCGCCGCCATTGGACTTCATCAGCAGCTCGAGCAGACCCTGGATGTACTGGATCTCGCATTCCGAGAAGAAGATGATGCTGCCATTGACGACGATATTGGTGTTCGGGCCGTACATGATGAACAGATTGGGGAAGTTCGGCACCGTGATGCCGAGATAGGCGCGCGCGTCGCCGTCCCACTGTTCATGCAGGTCGATACCGCCCTTGCCCTTGAAATGCATGGGCGCCAGGAACTGGCTCGCCGTGAAGCCGGTGCCGTAGATGATGACATCGACGGGAAACTCGCGGCCGGATTTGGTCTTGAGACCGGTCGGCGTGATCTCCACGAGCGGATCGGTCACCGTCTCCACATTCGGGCGCTTGAGCGCGGCCAGCCACACGCCGTTGTCGCGCACGCTGCGCTTGCCGCCAGGCGGATAGACGGGCACCGCGGCCTCTGCCAGATCGGGCCGGCCCTCGAGCTGGCTCTTGGTGTATTGCGTGAGCAGGTCGCGCAGCATGTCGTTCGGCGCGCTGACCGAATCCTTGCGCGTCTTCCAGTTCGGATCAGATTGCACGAAGGCATAGATGCCATCGGTCGACATCCAGAACAGCCAGAAGCGATACCACTTGCCGTAGAACGGCACGTTCTTGAGCATCCACTTCATGCCGTCTGCTACCTTGTCGTGATAGTTCACGGTCGGTCCCAGCCATGGCGGATTGCGCTGGAAGACGGTGAGGTGCGCCACCTTGGGCGCGATCTCGGGGACGAACTGGAAGGCGCTGGCGCCTGTTCCAATCACCGCAACGCACTTGCCGGTCAGGTCGATCGAGTGATCCCATTCGGCTGAATGGAACGACTGGCCCTTGAAGGTATCGATGCCCTTGATCTCCGGCTTGCGCGGGCGCGAGAGCTGCCCGACGGCGGTGATCACGGCGTTGGAGACGAGCGTCTCCTCCTTGCCATCCGCGCCGCGCACGCGTGTCTTCCAGATCGCGTGGCCCTCGTCGAACACGCTCTCGATCACCTCGGTGCGGAATTTGATGTTCGGGCGCAGGCCATATTTGTCGGCCACGCCGCGGAAGTATTCCCACAGCAGCGGCTGGGTCGAGAAGTGATAGGGCCAGTCGTGATTGGGCTCGAACGAATAGGAATAGAGGTGGTTCGGATTGTCGACGCGGCAGCCCGGATAGGTGTTGACCATCCAGGTGCCGCCGACATCGGCATTCTTGTCGACGACGACGTAAGGGATATTCGCCTGCTTGAGGCGGATGGCGGCGAGCAGGCCGGACATGCCCGCGCCAATGATCAGTACACGGAAGTCCTTCCTGGTGTTCTCCGGGATGGCCTGGAGCGCATGGTTGGCCTTCGGATCTTCGCCACCGAGCGCCGCGAGTTCTTCCTCGAGGAAGGGAATATAGCTGGGCGCGATCTCGGCGCCCGAGACGAAGCTCATCAGCTTGTGGACCGTGTCGCTCGACGGCGTGGCTGCAATCTTGCCGCCGTCGCGCAGCCGCTTCAGCGCCTCGAAGGCGCGCGCCTTGGTGGCGTCGCGCTGGGCCGGCGTAAGCCCGCCCTGGCCGTCGCCGAAGAAGTCGTAGACCGGCTTGATGTCGCCAGTTACCAGGCTCTCGTCCCCCGTTATGTGCACCAAAGCGGCGATCAGACTGGGCAGGTGAGCGTCTTCCAGAGCGGCCTTGATGACGTCGTCGTTGTCGGTGATCGTCATGCGCGTCTCCCCATATTTTGGGGCAAGCATATCCCGCGCGGGGCGGGCAAATCGAGAGGGTCTGCCGCACCGTCAACTTCCAGTCTAGACTGGATTCGCGCGGCATCGAACCGCGCGGTCGCGTCGCCTCTTGTTCCCGGGCGGGCGAAGTCGAACATGACGCCAGAGGTGATTGCCTATGGTTGTGCGACGCAGGCTCGGTTTTGAGATCGGCGCATTGCTCTGCGCCAAGGCCGTGTTGCTGGCGGCCCTCTACCTCGCGTTCTTCGACTCAGGTCATCAGATGCGCGGCGATGCACCCGCGGTACGCGCGCATGTGCTGGGGGCAGGGTAGCCATGGATATCGTCGACCTTTCCCGCCTGCAGTTCGCGATTACCGCGCTCTACCACTTCCTGTTCGTACCGCTGACGCTCGGCCTCTCCATCATCCTTGTGATCATGGAGTGCGTTTATGTGATGACCGGCCGCGCGATCTGGCGCGATATGACGAAGTTCTGGGGCACGCTGTTCGGCATCAACTTCGCGATGGGCGTGGCAACCGGCATCACGATGGAATTCCAGTTCGGTACCAACTGGGCTTACTACTCGCACTATGTGGGCGACGTATTCGGCGCACCGCTGGCGATCGAAGGCATCATGGCCTTCTTCCTCGAGTCGACACTCGTGGGTCTGTTCTTCTTCGGCTGGAACCGGCTTTCGAAGGAAGCGCATCTGGCGGTGACGGCGGCCGTGGCGCTGGGCAGCAATCTCTCGGCGCTGTGGATCCTGATCGCCAATGGCTGGATGCAGTTCCCGGTCGGCGCACGCTTCAACCCCGACACGATGCGGATGGAAGTGTCGGACTTCACGCAGGTGTTCCTCAATCCCGTGGCGCAGGCGAAGTTCGTGCACACGGTTGCGGCGGGCTACGTTACCGGCTCGATCTTCGTGCTGGCGATCAGCGCGTTCTACCTTCTGCACCGCCGCCATCGCGCGCTTGCGCTGCGGTCCATGACGGTAGCCGCAAGCTTTGGGCTCGCCTCGGCGCTCTGCGTCGTCGTGCTGGGCGACGAGAGCGGCTACACCGCGACCGAAAACCAGAAGATGAAGATCGCCGCGATCGAATCCATGTGGGAGACGGAGCCGGTGCCGGCCTCCTTCACGCTCGTCGGCATTCCCGATATGCGCAACAAGCGTACCGACTACGCCGTCACGATCCCCTGGGTGCTGGGCATCATCACGACACGCTCGTTCAACACGCCGGTGCCGGGCATCAACGATCTCGTGCGGCTGGCCGACACAAGAATCCGCAGCGGCATCATCGCGTACAACGCGCTCGCAAAGCTTCGCAAGGACCGCGGCAACGAGGTGCTGCGCCATCTGTTCGACGCGCATGTTGACGATATGGGCTATGCGCTTTTGCTCAAGCGCTTCCGTCCCGACATCGAGAACGCCACCGACGCCGACATCGCGCGCGCCGCCGAGTCGACCATTCCCAACGTACCGGTGCTGTTCTGGTCGTTCCGTCTGATGGTCGGCTGCGGCTTCTGGTTCGTCGCGCTGTTTGGCATGGCGTTCTATTTTTCGGCGACGCGCAGGCTTGATCGATACCGCCTGTTTCTGTGGGCCGGCTTGCTGAGCTTGCCGCTGCCGTGGTTCGCGGCCGAGCTGGGCTGGATCGTTGCCGAGTATGGCCGTCAGCCCTGGGTGATCGAGGGCGTACTGCCGACCTTCCTCGGCGTCTCGGGCACGGATGTGCACAACGTGTTTGCAAGCCTGCTCGGGTTCATCCTCTTCTATTCCTCGCTGGCGGTCGCCGATCTCTATCTGATGGTGAAGTACATCCGGCTCGGTCCCGACGGCACGATCGGCCATCCCGTGGCGCCGCCCGGCGCGCGGACGGAGGTGATCGCATGAGCTACGAGATACTCCGCCTCATCTGGTGGGCGCTGCTCGGCATCCTGCTGATCGGCTTCGCGGTCACCGACGGGTTCGACTTCGGCAGCATGGCGCTGCTTCGCTATACCGGCCGCACCGATCTTGAGCGCCGGCAGGTGATCAACACGATCGGACCGGTGTGGGAAGGCAACCAGGTCTGGTTCGTGCTGGGCGGCGGTTCGATCTTCGCGGCGTGGCCGTTGCTATACGCGGCATCGTTCTCCGGCTTCTATCTCGCAATGTTCGCGATCCTGGGATCGCTGATCCTGCGTCCGGTCGCCATCGTGTATCGCAGCAAGCTTGCGGACACGCGCTGGCGCAACTGGTGGGACTGGGTGCTGGTCGTCACCGGCATCGTGCCGCCCGTTATCTTCGGCGTCGCGTTCGGCAATCTGTTCAAGGGCGTGCCGTTCACCTTCGGGGTGGACATGCGCTTCGCGCCGGACATCACGCTGTTCTCGCTGCTGGGTGGCTTCCCGCTGCTGGTGGGTCTGGTCAGTCTCTCGATGATGCTGATGCACGGCGCGGCGTGGACGGCGATGAAGACGGATGGCGTCGTGCACGACCGCGCGCATGGCGCGATACGGATATTCGCGGGCGTGTTCATCCTGCTGTTCGTCGCCGCCGGCATATGGCTGCTGTCGTTCGACGGCTATGTGATCGCCTCGGCGACGAGCCACGACGCGCCGTCCAACCCGATGCTCAAGACCGTGATCATGCAGCCGCGCGGCTGGTACGCGAATTTCGCGTCGCATCCGGCGTTCTGGCTGGCGCCAATCTTTGCGTTGCTCGGTGCGCTCTCGGCCTTTGCGTTCCGGCGCGCGCGTGTCGTGCCGTTCCTCGGCTCGGGCCTTGCGATCGCCATGACCACCCTGACCGCGGGTCTGGCGCTGTTTCCGTTCCTGCTGCCGTCGTCGAGCCATCCCAATGCGAGCCTGACGATCTGGGACGCTTCATCGAGCAAGCTTACGCTCGAGGTGATGCTCGGCGTCGTCGTGGTTCTGCTGCCGGTCGTGCTGGCCTATACGACTTTCGTCTATCGCGTGATGCGCGGCATCGTCCGGACCGACGACGTCACACGCGATCACGCATCCTACTGAGGAGCCTGCGATGTGGTACTTCGCCTGGATACTCGGCATCGGCTTCGCCGCCGCCTTCGCGGTGCTCAACGCGATGTGGTTGGAGTTCGACGATCCGGGTGTGGATGATTGAGGGAGTGTCCCTTGACCTCCCCCTCGTGGGGAGGTCGAAATTTGCAAGGCAAATTTCGGGTGGGGGGAAGTGCTGGGGCGTCGAGAACCCCCACCCGAAAAATCGCTGCGCGATTTTGTCGACCTCCCCACAAGGGGGAGGTTAAGAGGACTCCACTACACCCCGCCCCGCGACCACGCCACGCCGCCGTCCACTACCACCGTGCCACCGACGACATAGTCGCCGGCGCGCGAGGCGAGATAGATCGCGGCGCCCGCCATGTCTTCAGCCGTGCCGATGCGGCGTGACGGGATCATCTTCGAGATCTCGTCGCCATGGTCGCGCGCGTCGCGGTTCATGTCCGATGCGAATGCACCGGGCGCGATCGCCGTCACTGCGATGTTGTCGCGGATGAGGCGGATGGCCATGCGCTTGGTCAGGTGCATGAGGCCCGACTTGCTCGCCTGGTAGGAATAGGTCTCCTGCGGATTGACCGCGATGCCGTCGATCGACGCGATGTTGATCACCTTCGACAGCCGCTCCTTCGTGCCGGCAGCCTTCAAGGCGCCGTGCAGAGCCTGAGTGAGGAAGAACGGCGTCTTCAGGTTCAGGTCCATCACCTTGTCCCAGCCGCTCTCGGGGAATTCATCGAGCGGCGCGCCCCAGGCAGCGCCCGCGTTGTTCACCAGGATGTCGAGCGTCTTCTCGTACTTCAGATAGGCCTCGGCCATTTTCTTCGCGCCGGCCGCGCCCGACGTGTCGAGCGCGATGCCGGTCACCGAACCGAGCCTGGACAATTCCTTGACCGTCTCTTCCAGCGGACCGCCCTTTCGCGCGGTGAGATAGACCTTGGCGCCGTGATGCAGGAATCCTTCGGCGATCATCTTGCCGATGCCGCGGCTGCCGCCTGTGATCAGCGCGGTTTTGCCTTCCAGCGAGAAGAGGTTTTTCATCGTTCACTCCCTGATTATCTGGTGGCGATGTTGCCGTTTCGGCCATTGCTGTCAAACCGGCCCTTGCCTAAGACTAGGACCGTAAGGGAGAGGGACCATGACCGCCATCGAGCCGGAATTGAAACGCCTGCGTGAGAGCATCGACAATATCGATGCCGCGCTGATCCACATGCTGGCGGAGCGATTTAAATGCACAAAGGCGGTTGGTGAATTCAAGGCGACGCATGGCCTGCCGCCGGCTGACCCGGCGCGCGAGGCCGCCCAGATCGCGCGGCTGCGCCAACTCGCAGATGCAGCACATCTCGATCCGGACTTTGCGGAGAAATTCCTCAACTTCATCGTCAAGGAAGTCATCCGCCACCATGAAGCGATCCGGCAAAACCGCGGCTGACTGCGGCAAATCTCCCGGACAGAGGTGTTTGCTTGAAGCGGGGGCGGCGGTGACTATCATGCGCTCTAGTGACAAATTGTCGTGACGGCAGGAGAGGCCCATGGACCTGACATTTTCGCCTGAAGAGGAAGCCTTCCGCTCGGAAGTGCGCGCGTTCATCGCCGAGGCGAAGACCAAGCTGCCCAAGGGCCTCGGCGCGCCGGAGTCTGCCGATCGTACGAAGGACGACTACCTCGCCTGGCACAAGCTTCTCTACAAGAAGGGCTGGGTCGCGCCGCTGTGGCCGAAGCAGTATGGCGGCACCGGCTGGAACGTCACGCAGCGCTACATCTTCAACGAGGAGACAGCGGCAGCCGACATGCCGACGACGCTGCCCTTCGGCCTGTCGATGGTCGCGCCGGTGATCTTCACCTACGGCAATGACGAGCAGAAGAAGAAGTTTCTGCCGCGCATTCTCTCGGGCGAGGACTGGTGGTGCCAGGGTTATTCCGAGCCGGGCTCAGGATCCGATCTCGCCTCGCTGCGCACCAAGGCGGTGCGCGAGGGCGATCACTACATCGTCAACGGCCAGAAGACGTGGACGACGCTGGCGCAATTCGCCGACTGGATCTTCTGCCTGGTGCGCACGGATTCAAACGTCAAGCAGCAGGAAGGTATCTCGTTCCTGCTCATCGACATGAAAACGCCCGGCATCACCGTGAAGCCGATCATCGTGCTCGACGGCGCGCACGAGGTGAACGAGGTGTTCTTTGACAATGTGAAGGTGCCGGTCGAGAACCGCGTCGGCGAGGAGAACAAGGGCTGGACCTATGCCAAGTTCCTGCTCGTCAACGAGCGCTCCGGCATCGCGGGCGTGGCGCGGTCCAAGCGCGCGACCGACAAGTTGAAGGAAATCGCGCGCGCCGAATTGCTCAACGGCGAGCCGCTGGTCGGTGATGACGACTTCTCGCGCAAGATCGCCGATCTCGAAGTCGACCTTGCGGCACTGGAATACACCGAGCTACGCACGCTCGCCCAGGAAGCCAAGGGCCAGATGGCTGGCCCTGAAAGCTCGATCCTCAAGATCCGCGGCACGGAGATCCAGCAGCGGATCACCGAGCTGACGCTGGAGGCGATCGGCTATTACGCCTATCCGAACGAGCGCGGTTTCTCGTCCAACGAATTCATCGGGCCGGATTACGCGATCGGCGAGGCCGGGCATTATTTCAACATGCGCAAGACGTCGATCTATGGCGGGTCGAACGAGATACAACGCAACATCATCGCCAAGGCCGTGCTGGGCCTCTGAGGGAAAC
>DASZCC010000387.1:0-10294 GCA_035943485.1 Rhizomicrobium sp.
ACCGCGTGTTCCAGTCCTACGCCAACATCCTCGATCACTGTTGCCATGCCTGGAACAGACTCGAAGGCCAACCCTGGACCATAATGTCCATCGGGATGAGGGATTGGGCTCACAGGTTCTGATCAACGGGATTTGGTATAAAGCCCTTTTCCCGTCGCAACCTTGCGAAGTTTCGGCCCACCAGCCGGCGCATATCCATCTGCGCAGGGTGGAGGCTTACATATTATGAGGTTTATCCTCTATAATATGTATTCTGGCGCAGCCCACCGACGACTCGCATGAAAAAGCAATTCGGATGGTCTAGGGTGATGCTCGGAAACGGCCGGCACGATGCCTCGGGCACATCAGCAAATACATCGGATGGGCACATCACCTGCGCGGTGTTGTGGTAATTTCATGATAAAATTGCACAGATCGAACCTTGGGGAGGCCCGACGTGAGCCCGCCGGCCTTTGAAGATTGCCCACCCGACAGCCCTCGCCTGACGAGCTATGACGAGCGAAACCTCGCTAGTTATATTCGGCTGCTCGACGCGGATGAGGAAGGCGCCGATTGGCGCGAGGCAGTGAAAATCATCTTCGGGCTCGATCCAGAAAAAGAGCCGGCAAGAGCCAAGATGGTCCACTCCAGCCATCTGGCGCGGGCGCGCTGGATGACGGAGGTCGGCTATCGGCATCTGCTGGAGCCGCGATCAAACTGATACGCGCAACCTGAAAGCCGCCGACACGACAAAGTCGAGGGGATGCCTTTCCACGCATCGCGCTGACGAATTTCAGGGACTTCCCAGCCTCTGTTCCCACCCGAATATTTCGCTTGCAACCCACGGTGTAATGCTGGGCTGAGGGAGAAAACATATGTCCATCACGCCGGACTGGAGATCTGCTACCGCCGCCGACGAGCTGAATCGGCTCGACCGTGCGGGCTTCGCGCAGGAGTTCCTGCGACGCAATCAGGACTATCAGGAAGATTATCGCCGTATGATTCGCCTCGTCGAAGCGGGCACGATGAGCGAAGAAGCCGCCACATCGGTCCTCGCCCTTCGATGGGGGTTGAGTTTTCGCGTGCGATCCAACACTTTCGGCGGCCCATGCGCCGGCGCTGTGGCGGCCCGAGCTTGCTGCTGACGCGGTAATTTTTGTCGCCGCACCGGCAGGCTTCATTGAGGCCCGCGCGATCGATCCGTCTGCAATTCCCTCGATTTCTGCCGTTCGGCAGGGCGAGGACGGGCGCCACATGGTTGTTGCCGATCCAGACGGCGATCATCGCCTCTGGCTGACCGACGCCGTCCCGGGCCGCGGGCTCGCCGCCTTGATCCCGCTCGACGGCGATTTCCGCCTCCGCTTGGAAGGCGCCCTGCGGTTTCACCGGCGCCTTCTCGGTGAGCGTGCCGGGCGGCCGCCGCGCCGCGTCGAGTTGACGCCGCTTCAGCGCAGCCGGTTGGTGCTCATGCTACGCGCCATTGACGGGCGCCTCGCCGGGGCCAGCTATCGCGAGATCGCCACTGTTCTCCTCGATCCCGCCGTCAGCGCGATGCCGGCGCGCGACTGGAAAATATCGGCGCCCCACAGCCGTGTATTCCGGCTCGTGAAGGACGCCGTCGCGCTGGTCAGTGGCGGCTATCGCAAACTGCTTCACGGCGATTGAAATTATCCCCACATCCCGCGCTATCGGCCGCGGCGGCAGTCCACCTATTGGAGGATGGCGCCTTGTTCCGATATCTCGGATTTGTGTGGAAAGCCGCTGTTTCTCCTGTACCAGTCAATGGGAACAATGGGCCGTTTTTTGCCCGTCCCGTTTTCGGGCAACGGCGCCGCGATAACTGCCGTTCGTCTAGATGCGGCGCTGGAATTGGCAGCTTACGCACCCGAGTGAATGGCTTGCAACGAACCCTCCTGCGCATTACACGGGCGTCGATCCTATTTAGGCAGTCGGATCGGCACCTGAACGCCGGCACGGGGCCGCATGGGCTGGAGTCGATTTCCCGAGCTGACGATAACGCGATCATAGAGATCGCGGGCAGATCGGTTGCGAATCGTAAGCGCCAGCGCGAACTTCATGTTCGCCGGCCGCCGACCGCTATGGCCATGTTCGCGGGTGATGTAGCTGACGTCGAAGGCTGGCTGGGCAAGCGACGACGCGCGCTTCGTCTTCGCGCGGCTCAGAGTTGTTTCCCATTTCTGTGCATCATCGCGCTGCATATGCTCAGTCGCGTAAAAGTTCTTGGCGGAAAAGAAGGAATCAGACGCCGGCACGGTCGGCGTGATGAGCTTGCTGCCGCTGTAATAAGGCCGCGGGATCCGCGTGGTATCGGGTCGAAACTGGATGTCGAGACCGCCCCGTGTATAGTTGATCGCATCCTCTGGATCGACTTCGCAGTAAAAGCTGAAAGTGGCCTTGATCTCGACATTGCCGGTCAGCCCATCAGGGATCGGCAGATATAGCCGCACTGCGCCGGTCGTCGGCATCTGCCGCTGATAGACGATATGCGCTTCATAATCGTCGCACAGAACGAGGTCGCCCAGGCCGTGCGAAACTAGGCCCCAGCCTATCTCGGTCCTGAGCGTCTCGTCGCCCACGGCGTGATGCACCAATAGCGCCTTCACTGCCGGCGCCCAAAGCGGCTCGGCGAATTGTGCGCGAACGCCCGCGCCCGACCGCATCGCGACCGGGGCGGCGAAGCTCGTGCCCATCGTGCCAGTCGCCTTGTGGGGGCTTCCAGTGCTTAGCGCGAGAAACGGAGCGCCGTGCGAGCCGCCAAATGTCACGAAATCGGGCTTAACGTAGCCTGGACTGCGTCCCGGGCCGCATGCGCTGTAATCCGCGCGTTTCCAGCCCGCTCCAAAGCCGTCGCTAGCGCCGACGCCGAGCATGTTCACTCCGTCGGACGGCGGCTGGATCCGATGCAGGCCGCCCGCGCGATCCGTCTCGCCATTGTTGCCGCAAGCAACTGTCGCTACGGTCTCGCCGGTTGCGAGCAGCTGATCGAGCCTAGCCGTCCATGGGCTTACATCGTCGTCGTCGATGGCGTAGCTCGGACCCAGGCTTATGTTGATGAAATCATAGCGGCGTGAGGTGAGGACGTCCTCGATGCGATCGAGCAGATCGAACGCCTCGAAATCATCGTCGCCTTCGCCGAACACGCGCCAGTGATCGACGTTCGCATAGGGCTGGGCGACAGCCTCGCCCCGCTTGAGCGGCCCGAACAGGAAGGCCGATGTCACCGCGAGACCATGGCGTTGCCCCGCGGCACTTGGCGCGCCGACGCCCGGCGCGTCGTGCAATGTCACCCACCTTTCGAGCCCATGGCCGTCGGGCAGTCCACCATCGAAAATGGCGACCGACAGGTCGGGGGCAACCGCATCCTCGCCGGTGAGAGTGACGGGAAATGCGCTACCGATCGAGCGGGTGACTGGATCGAAAGGGACGATCCGCGGCGCCTCCCGCAATACACGCAAGAACGCGAAATCGAGCACGTTGTCCAGTTGCGCGCGCGGCGCGATGATCGGCAGAAAGGCAAGGCCACCGACCTGTCGCCGTCGATCGAGGTCGTACCAGATGTCGAGGGATCGCATGAATTCTGCAAAGGCGCCGACGACGTCGCTGTTGCTGCCGTGATCGGGGTTGTGGAGCACTACCTCCAGCGGAATGGTGTCACGCCCGGCGAAGCGGTCGGTCAGCCTTTTTAGGCGGCTTTTCCCGGGCATCGTGACACTTTCGATCCGCCGAAAATCATCTTCGACCTTTTCGTTGCCGGGCGACCACGATCCCGCCTCTTCGCTGAATTCGACGAGGGCATCGACGGATCCGGCAAGAAACAGGACCGGTGCAGGCTGCGCCTTGCCGCTCTCCTCCGCTCGAGTGGCCACCACCTTGTTTGGAACTATATGAACCGCCCGGCTGCCTAGGTGCCAAAGACCGAGTTCTCGAATCAGGTTCGCCGGATAATAGGATTTCGCGAGGTAGCTTGGGTGAAGTGTTACTTCCAACGCCGCGTGGCCGTGGGGCAGCGCTAGATCGGGCAGGGATTTTATCGCTGCCGCAGTCTTCTTCCACTGCGGCGCGAGGCGGCGGCGTGCTTCAGCAAACGAATAGGGATGGGCTTTGTCGCCCATACCGCGTGGCGGACGGGCAATCTCTTCGGACAGCTTCTCCCCCTGACCGATCAGATATCGTGGACTAGCCATTGTTCACCGTCCTCTCCGAGTCGGAGTGTTTTGCTCGGCTCTTGCGGATCGTGTCGCGGGAGATCCCGACTAGTTCGCTGATTCTGCGATCACTGTAATCGGCCTCGGCAAGCAGGCTGGCCGCCCGCTTTCTGTCCTGGGCTGAGCCGGCTCGTAAGTCATGACCGACGCGGTCGAGCAGGACGTCCAGCACAGTCGCCCCGGTGATAGTGGCCCGACGACGAATCCACTGGACTGTCCTGGTTAGGTCGCTGAACGACTGGCCGTCCCAGAGATTGACCAGCACGGGCATCCATGACTCGAGTTGCCCAATATCCTCGCCGAAAAGACGGTGCAGCACGGCGGCACGCTCGCCCGCCGAAGGCGGATCGAATTCGAGAACGTCATCGAAGCGTCGCCATACCGCCGCATCGAGCAACTCCCCGTGGTTGGTCGCCGCGATCAGGAGGCTCGTTGCCGGCCAGTCGTCGACTTCTTGGAGCAGCACCGTCACGAGGCGCTTCAGTTCGCCGACGTCGCCCTCGTCGTCCCGCTTCTTGGCAATCGAATCGAACTCGTCGAGCAGCAGCACGGACGGCACGCTCTTGGCATAGTCCAGGACCGAGCGAATGTTCGACCCGGTCTTGCCGAGGTAGCTGCTCATGACGGTCGCGAGATCGAGCGTGATCAGAGGCCGGTCTAGCCGGCTCGCCAACCACCGAGCGCTCATCGTCTTGCCGACGCCCGGCGGCCCGACGAAGAGAAGCGAACGCGTCGGGCCTAGCCCCTGGTGCTCCAACGCGGAAAGATGGCTCCGTTCCTCCACGACTTGCCCAAGGCGCAGCACGAGATCGGCATTCAGGATCGGCGCGCTGGTCAGCACGACCGGATATTCACTCTTCGCCAGTGCCAGTCGCGAATCCGCGTCGACCGGGACGATTGGGCCGCCCACATCTCGCAACGGAGAGAGCGATGTCGGTGCCAGCGCAAGGAGTTCCGACAGCGCGCTCGCGAGATTGGGATCCTGCTGACGGAAGCGACGTATTGACTGGCGGATAAAGGCCTGCACGTCTTGCGACCGGCCTTGTAGCCCAAGCCGCGCAAGCTGGACTACATTTTCGGATAACTTTTCTATCAAGTCCATCTGCGCACGCATCTCCAGGACAACGCCGAATCGCGCATGGACTAGTTATAGGCATTTATTTATGCGCTAGTCCACATGATTTCTGGTGGTCGCTGATCCGCTCGTCACGTTTCGGGCCCGCTGCGCCAATTCGCCTCAATGCCGCTTCCGGAGCGACCGCGTGCGATCGATTGCTCGGCGCCATCACGCGCTGGATGTGGCGGGGCGACATCTGACCGGGATGTCGCAAAGATAGGGCGCGGCCTTCTTCACGTCATGCTCGGCGCCTAGCTTCGGTTGGATGGCCGAGATGGGCGCGAAGCGGCTATAGGGTGCGTGAGCGGCCAAGGTCGTGTTCGGGTCAACTCGGGAAACTGGGCTCGGTAGTCAACGGCCGGCGGGAATCGCAAACCACAATTCAATCTGAGCCACCAGACCGCGCATCGCCCCGACGCCTGATCGGGGGGTGACACCGACGCACCCCTCTGACTCCGTCATCCATCCAACCGCAGCCAATTCGCCACCGTGGTCCTCGAGCCGCCTTCAACGACCGACGGCGTCCGCAAACTTCACGGAGGCCCCTCATGTGCGCCACACACGCAAATCTGCCGCAGCAATATCTGCGCACGCCCGACGCGGCGCGCTTTCTTGGTCTTTCCAGTCGCACCCTGGAAAAGCACCGCACCTATGGCACCGGGCCGACCTACCGCAAGCTCGGTGGCCGCATCGTCTATTCGATCGAGGATCTTCAAGTCTGGGCTGATCGCGGGCTTCGGCATTCGACCTCCGACCCCGGTCAGGGTGTCGTCTATCCAGCGAAGTGGCGCGATGGCGAGGGGCCGCATCGCACCTCGCCCGGTCGACGTTGAGACGGGGCCCGTCTCAGCATGCCGGTCAGAAACTCCCCAGACTCCGAGCGCACCCGCCTCGACGCCTTCGTCGTTACTGCCGACGATGCTGGCTTCCGCGATCAACGCGACCTGATGGAGCGGCCGTTCTTCTCGCTGTCGAAGTCCCGCCGCACCAAGCCGATCCTCTACAAGGCCAGCGACGTCGAGGTCCAAGTGCTCGGCATGCCCGAGCACGGCATGGCGACCATCTGGGATGCCGATGTCCTCATTTGGGCGGCGAGCCAGATCGTTGACGCGGAGAACCATGGCTTCCGCACATCGCGCTTCTTCCGCTTCACGCCGTACCAGCTCCTGACCGCCGTCGGACGGGCCACGGGCGCCACCGAATACCGGCTGCTGAAGAGCGCCCTCACGCGCCTGCAATCGACCGTCGTCGCCACCACGATCCGGCACGGCGTCCATTGGCGGCGGCAACAATTCTCCTGGATCAACGAGTGGGAGGAGATGACCACGCACTCGGGCCGAATCGAGGGCATGGAGTTCGTGCTGCCCGAATGGTTCTACCGGGGCGTTGTCGATCGCTCCCTTGTCCTCACCATCGACCCAGCCTATTTCCGACTGACCGGCGGAATCGAGCGCTGGCTCTATCGCATCGCCCGCAAGCATGCCGGCCGCCAGCGCGCCGGCTGGCTGTTCGAGATCCCGCATCTGCACGCCAAGTCTGGCAGCCTCGCGCGCATTTCGGATTTCGCGCTCGATCTGCGCCGCATCGCCGCTCGTCAGCCATTACCGGGCTATCGAATTCGTCTCGAGCACGAGTCCGGGCGCGAGTTGCTCCGCGTCCTGCCTGCTGACTTATCCTCAAACTCTGTGGATAGCCGTGTGAATGGGGTCGTGAGATCAGGCGCACGGGCTATCGTGACATCAGGCGCGGCCCTATCGGGATATCAGGCACACGAACCGCAGCTAAATATATGGCCTGAAACGAAAATCCGCGCTCCTAACCTAGAGTCTAACAGAGATTCTAACTTTATTGTTGTTGGTGCCGGGAAAACCGGGGCCGACGCTTCCACGGCCGCCGAACCCTCACACCCTTCAGCGCCAGCCAATCCCGCGAAGCCGGGAGAAGCGTCATGATCGTGGCGCTCCTCAATCAGAAGGGTGGCGTCGGCAAGACGACGCTGGCCTTGCACATCGCCGGTGAATGGGCTCGGCAGGGCAAGCGTGTCATCGTGATCGACGCCGACCCGCAAGGCTCCGCGCTCGACTGGTCCGAGCAGCGCAGCCGGGAAGCTCTACCGCGTCTGTTCAGCGTCGTCGGCCTGGCACGAGACACCTTACATCGGGAAGCCCCGGAACTTGCCCGCGATGCCGATCACGTCGTCATCGATGGGCCGCCGCGTGTCGCCGGGCTGATGCGTTCGGCCTTGCTCGCGGCAGACCTGGTGCTGATCCCGGCCCTGCCATCGCCGTTCGACGGCTGGGCGTCGGCCGAGATGCTGAAGTTGCTCGACGAGGCCCGCATCTTCCGGCGGCAGCTTGTCGCGCGGTTCGCCCTGAACCGCTGCGGCGCGCGCACCGTCATCGCCCGCGAAACTGCTGCTGCGCTCGCCGAACACGATCCACCGGTGCTGGCCACACACATCGGCCAGCGCGTCGTTTTCGCCGACGCCGCACGGACGGGGCGGCTCGCCGCGGAGATCGGTGCCAACAGTTCCGCTGCGCGTGAGATCGCCGCGCTGTCGGCCGAAATCGAAGGACTCACGCCATGACGGCGCGCGACGGCAAGAGCCGCTTCGCCGCGCGGCCTGGCGATGCTGAAGCCTGGGTGCGCACAGCCGACCCTGCCGTATCGAAGCGCGCGGCCGACGGCGATTTCACCGCGCGGCTGACCATCGACATCACGCCCGAATTGCGCGGTCGCATCAAGGTCGCCGCCTTCCGACGCGGGATCACGGTCGCCGACATGCTGCGCGCGCTGTTCGCCCGTGAATTTCCAGACAGCGATGGAGGCGCGCCATGACGGGCGACACGCGAACCAGCGGCCCAGCATCGCACGAAGCGGCGGCTGCCCTGACTCATGTCGAGCTACTCTGGCTTGAGAAGCAGATCGAGCGGTGGATCAGGTTCGGCCGGGACGTCGAGGAGACGATCCTCGACCGCCGCCGCCGTGTGTTGAGCTTCGCGCCCGGCAGCATCTTCGCCTTCGTTCGCTGGGCGTCCAACGACTACGGCACCGTCGTTTCGCGCATCGATATCGTGCGCGCTGTGGCGCCGGGCGAACCCTACGCGACACTGCCGTTCGTCCGTCCCGGCGGCGAGATCCTGCTGCACCTCAATGGTTGGCCGAAGGTCGAGCGCGTGCTCCGGGCGATCGACACCGCCGAGGCGCTCGGTATCGAGGCCGCCGACGTGGCGCCGGATCATTGGCGGCACGTCCACAATCGTCTGACCGCCGGTGAGTCCTCACGTCCCTATACGCGGACACTGCATAATGCCTGGCTTCTCAGGCAGCGGGTGGGATCATGACCCCCCGTGCGATCTGGACATCGGTCGCCGGCATGGCGGTGGGGTTGCTGGTGCTGCCGTCCGTCGTCGCATCGCCACCGGTCCTGTTGTGGAACGCCAGCGCCAGCGTACCGATCGGCCTCTATGCCGTGCATCGGCCGGCTAAGCTGCGTGTCGGCGACATCGTCGTAGCACTGCCGCCGAAACCGCTGGCCCACTATCTCGACGCACGCCGCTCGCTTCCCGAAGGCGTGCCGCTGGTCAAGTCGATCGCGGCGCTTGCCGGACAAACTATCTGCCGCATCGGTCGCCTCGTCAGTGTCGACGGCGTGACGCTGGCCGAGGCGCAGGAGCACGACCGCCACGGCCGCCGACTGCCGGCCTGGCAGGGCTGTCGCGTGCTCGCTCCAGGCGAGGTCTTCCTGATGAACTCCGCACGGCCGGACAGCCTTGACGGCCGCTATTTCGGTCCGTTGCCGCTGTCCGTCGTCATCGGCCGCGCGGCGCCACTCTGGATTCCCAAGGAGCCGTGATCATGTTGTCCTCGTGGCACAAACCCGCCATTCCTTTGTTCGATCAAACGCAGCACCATTCCTTCGTCCCGACCGAGGTCAGAACGGCCGTCGCGCGCAGCGGCGGTCCAGGGCGGCCGTCAGGCCGGCGCGACAGCGCCTTGCCCTGGACGGTCGCGAGCACGATGGCAGGCTGGCATCGTGTCGGGAGGACGGTGAGCCTGGTGACGCTCATGGCCTCATTTTGTCTGTCGGCGCCTGTGGCTGCCCTTGCACAATCATCGTCACCATCGCGTCATTTTGAGGCCGTCGAACCCGCCGAACCTTTCGCTGTCCTCATCGACGTGGCATCGCAGCGCTTCGGCGTACCGACGCTGTGGGTGCGGTTGGTCATTCAGAGCGAGAGTGCCGGCGATGCGCGCGCGGTGTCATCGAAAGGCGCTATGGGTCTGATGCAGATCATGCCCGAGACCTATGCCCGGCTGCGTCAATCCTACGGTCTGGGCACCGATCCCTTTCAGCCGCGCGACAACATCATGGCGGGCACGGCGTATCTGCGCGAGATGTATGACCGCTATGGCACGCCCGGCTTCCTGGCCGCCTATAACGCCGGTCCCGGGCGCTACGAAGATCATCTCGCGACCGGCCGGCCGCTACCCGAAGAGACACGGCTCTACCTCGCCCGGCTTGCTCCGTTGATCGCGGGCGTGCAAGCCGAACGCATCGCGACGGCGCCTGATCCGCTCGCCTGGACGCGGGCGCCGCTGTTCATCGTGCGTGCCGGAAACGGCAACGACGATCGTGCTCCGCACGCTGTCGATCGATCATCGGACCAATCGGCCGCTGGGCACGACGCTGCTGATGTCACGGCACTGGAACCACAGTCGGACGGTCTGTTCGTGCGCATCACTTCGGGAGTCCGACCGCAATGAGCGCCATCGGGATTCTTCGCGGGTTGTCGTGGTCCATCGCAAATTCGGCGGTGAGACAGGGGGAGCAGAGACAACCGACCAACCGACGGCCAGATAAAAGCACCGCCGTCGGTCGGGGTGCATGTGGTTGGTTGTATTGGGTTTTCAGCGCCGCTCGTGAGGCCGCCCAGCCGTCGCTATCGCCGGAAATGCCAATGATTTCAAA
>DASZCC010000388.1:0-2795 GCA_035943485.1 Rhizomicrobium sp.
CGAATGAGCCTTCGCCGTGCTCGACAAGTGCGAGACCACGCGCTTCCGCGGCATGACGGATATGGCCGATCGTTTCGTCAGCAGCGCGATGGTATTCGTCTTCCAGCAGGCCGCGCTTCTTGAGGTAATCCTCGCTCGCGAACAGCCGCAGCATGGATGTCTTCAGCGCCGTGACGAGCTCGGCCATCTCGCGACGGAATTTCGCGCCCTCACCGGCGGGGAAGCGGAGCAGACGCGGCTGGTGGCTCTCCGCGAAATTGTGGACATAGGCGATGTCGTCGGGCACCGGCATCGACGCGGCATGCCGCTCGAGCGCCAGCTTGGCCGAGATGTGCTTGCCGGCATCCGCGGGGCCGCTGACGAAGATGTTGTAGCCGGGCTGTTCCAGTCCCGCCCCGAAGGCGAGCGCGCGCATCGCGCGGTCCTGTCCGACAGGTCCAACCGGTGCCGGCAATTCGGCCGTCGAGTCGAAAGGCAACTTGGCGGGGTCCGTTGCCAGACGCAGTTTCTCAGCGGGAAGCGGGCTCATGGCATCCTTAACGGCGCCATCATCCGGAACGCATGGCGCGCACGGACAATCCATACGCCGCAAGGCTTCGTGCTGGCTGCGCTATCCCGATTTAGGGTAAACGGCCCAGGTGTTTCACTGAGGCCCTATGACCAAGGACAAACCCCGCGCCTGGCAGCGCATGCTGAGCGGCCGCCGGCTCGACCTGCTGGACCCGTCGCCGCTGGACGTGGAGATCGAGGATATCGCCCACGGCCTGGCGCGCGTCGCCCGCTGGAACGGCCAGACCAAGGGCGCGCACGCCTTCTCGGTGGCGCAGCATTGCGTCCTGGTCGAGCGCATCACCGCCGATCTCAACCTCAAGCTCAGCCGCGAGGCGCGGCTGATGGCGCTGCTGCATGATGCGCCCGAGTATGTGATCGGCGACCTCATCAGTCCGTTCAAGGTCGCAATCGGCATTGATTACAAGGCATTGGAGAACAGACTTCAGTCGGCAATTCATGTCCGTTTCGGCCTGCCGCCGCAGCCGTCCACGACGTTGACGACCCTCTTCAAGCGCGCCGACCTGATCGCCGCCTATTTCGAGGCCACCCAGCTGGCGGGCTTCGACGAGAAGGAGGCGCGCCGCTTCTTCAACCTGCCGCCCGCTGGCATGAAGACGCCGAGACTCGTGCCGTTGGAGACCGGCGCCGCCCAGGCACAATTCCTGGAGAGATTTCGCCGTTTGGCGGCATAAGTCTTTTCCCTGCCAACTTTCGGCGGTAGCAAGGTGGCATGTCCTCCATCATCGTCACGCCCCTGTCGGCTCTCGAAAGCACCATCCGCGACCGGCGCCCTTCGCATGTCGTCACCCTGCTCTCGCCCGAACACATGATCGAGACGCCAGCCGGGTTTCCGCGTGACCATCACCTGCGGCTTGGCGTGAACGACATCATCGATCCGAACATGGGCGACGCGCCGCCGGCACAGGATCATGTCACGCGGTTGCTCGAGTTCGCGCGTGGCTGGTCTGGCGAGGAACCCATGCTGATCCATTGCTGGGCCGGCATCAGCCGCTCCTGGGCGTCGGCTTTCATCGTGCTCACCGATCGTATGGGCCGCGGCAGCGAGATGCACATTGCACGTGCCATCCGCCAGCGCGCACCGCATGCATGGCCCAATGCCCTGCTGATACAGCATGCTGACGAGATGCTTGGCCGCCAGGGGCGCATGATCGAGGCCATCCGCAACATCGGCGCCGGCGACATCGCGTCGGAGGGCCGCGTCGTCGAGCTTCCGGTGTTCGGCCTGTGAAGGCGCCATCGAAACTCGACGTCAGCATCGGCCTGTCGGCGGCCATCGTCTCGGTCGCGGATGAGCGGCCGGGCGTGCTTGTCGTGCATCATGCGGGACAGGAAGACGCCCTGCCCTTTGGTCCGTTCGATCCGCTCGCGCATCGCACGCTGGACGGTGGCTTGCGCAAATGGGTCGAAGAGCAAACGCATCTTGAACTCGGTTATGCCGAGCAGCTCTACACCTTCGGCGATCGCGGCCGCCACTTGCCGACGCCGGGCGAGGACTCGCGCGTAGTGTCGGTTGGTTATCTCGCGCTGACGCGGCAACTGACGGCGCTCAAGGCGACCGACAACTATTGGGGCGACTGGTACAAGTATTTCCCGTGGGAGGACTGGCGCGATGCGCGCCCTGCAGTGATCGACAAGGCGATCCTTCCGGCACTCAAGCAATTCGCCAAGGGCAGCGACACGGCGCGTGATCGCGTGCGCCTGTGTTTCGGCACCGACGATCTCCCGTGGGATGAGGAGAAAGTGCTTGAGCGTTATGAGCTCCTCTACGAAGCCGGCCTCGTGCGCGAGGCGGTACGCGACGGCCGCAAGGGCGCGCCGATGGCGGCGCTCGGCGAGAGCATGATGTTCGATCATCGCCGCATCCTCGCCACCGCGATCGCGCGCCTGCGTGGCAAGATGAAATACCGGCCGGTGGTGTTCGAACTGATGCCGCCCACGTTCACGCTGCTGGAATTGCAGCGGACGGTTGAGGCGCTGTCGGGCATCCGGCTGCACAAGCAGAATTTCCGCCGCCTGGTGGAGGATCAGGGCCTCGTCGAAGGCACCGGCAAGGTCGCTGCCGCCGGCCGCGGCCGGCCCGCCGAACTGTTCCGCTTCCGCCGCGAGGTGCTGCGCGAGCGCCCGGCGCCCGGCGTGCGTCTGGGCGTGCGCCGGGTGTCATGAGCGTGCAGATCGCCCTGCTGCGTGCGGTCAATGTCGGTGGCACCGGCAAGGTGTCGATG
>DASZCC010000389.1:0-1944 GCA_035943485.1 Rhizomicrobium sp.
GGAATGAAGAAGCTCTCCGCCAGGGTCTTGCAGTGCAGCTTCGCCATCAGGGAGGTGAGTACTAGCTTTCCGCTCTCGGCGCGCGTGACGAGCTTGCGCAGATTGTCCGGCGAATGCGCGATGTCGGCGTCGGTGAGCCACAGGTAGTCGGGCTCTCCGGCAGCAGCGATGCCCTGGCTTACGGCCCACAGCTTGCCTGTCCATCCTGTCGGACGCGCCGCGCCGGTGCGAATATCGAGGCGTTCGGATGATGCGAGCGCCCGTGCCGCATCAGCCGTACCATCAGCGCTCTGATCGTCCACCAGCACGACCCGGAACGGGCCGGGATAATTCTGCGCGAGCAGGCTGCCAATCGTATGCGTGATGACGTCCGCTTCGTTGCGTGCCGGCACCACGGCAACAACAGACGGCCACGTAGCGGGCTCCGGCGCTTCGCCCGCGTCGTCCCGTTCGGCCATCATCCAGAAGAACCCGCGCCCTGCCAGCAGGTACAGCCAGACAGCCACCGGGATGAGCGCGAGAACGGCGACAGTCATCATTGGATGTATCGCGCCTCACGAAACCACGTCACGGCATCCTCGAGCGCACGCGCATAGGGTCGCGCTGTGAAGCCGAGTTCGCGCCGCGCCTTCTCCGACGAGAAGAACATGTGGTACTTCGACATGTTCAGCGCGTCGACCGTGAGCATGGGCTCCTTGCCCGTGAACCGCGCAACGAACTCGGCACCCGCCGCCAACGGATAGAGTGGACCGCGCGGCAGCTGTACCTTCGGCGGCCTGCGTCCAGCGAGCGGTGCGATGATGCCCAGCATGTCTTTCAACCGCACATCCTCGCCGCCAAGGATGTAGCAATCGCCGGTTTTGCCCTTCTCCAGCGCCAGCAGATGGCCGGCCGCCACATCATCGACATGCACGAGGTTGAGGCCGGTATCGACGAATGCCGGTATACCGCCATTGGCTGCCTGCACGATGATCCGGCCAGTCGGCGTCGGCTTCACGTCGCGTGGTCCGATCGGCGTGGACGGCGAGACGATCACGACCGGTAAACCGTCAGCGGCCATCTTCTCGACCAGCCGTTCGGCCACCAGCTTGCTCTTCTTGTAGGCGCCGATGACGGTCTGTTCCGTGTGCCGCGAAGTTTCGTCGACAGGTGCGCCATGCAGCGGTTTCAAGGCCGCAACGCTCGATGTGTAGACGATGCGCTCCACGCCCGTATCGCGCGCTGCTTCCATCACCGCGCGGGTACCTTCGAGATTGTTGCGCACGATCTCGTCCGGATCGCGCGCCCAAAGCCGGTAGTCGGCGGCGACATGGAAGAGATAACGGACGTCCCGCATCGCGCGCCGCATCGACGCCGCGTCGCGCATGTCTCCCTCCACGACATCGACATCCATGCCGGCGATGTTGGTGCGCGGACTGGTGGCGCGCATCAGCACGCGTACGCGATCGCCACGCGCCGCGAGCGCCCGCGCCACAGCCGAGCCGACGAAACCGGACGCGCCGGTGACCAGCACCGTATCGGCCATCAGCTCTCGATCCCGGCGGGCTTGGTGAGCGCAGCGCGACCTTCGAAGGCCTGCCACGCCAGCAGCACCGGCACGCCAATAACAATGTCGCGCGCGCGCCGAAGCAGCGAGACCGCCAGACCCACATCCGATCCCAGCCCGAATAACGGCATCAGCGCTGCATAACCGGCCTCTTGCACGCCAATCGCGGCCGGCACGAATACTGTGGCGCTACGTAAGGCCGCGAGCAGCGCCTCGATCGCGATACAGGAGAAGAAGTCGATATGCGCGCCCGCCAGCCTGACCGACAGCCATATGAACCCGGCGCTCGCCACCCATGACATCAGATGAATCGTGGACGACAGCGCGAGGCGCGCAGGCGATTCGTACATCGCACGCATCTGTTCGGAAAAGGCGACTGTGTGCTCGACCGCCTTGGG
>DASZCC010000390.1:0-4399 GCA_035943485.1 Rhizomicrobium sp.
GGTCAATCCGGGCGTCGCGGTGCCCACGGCCAAGGTTTTCGGCGCGCTGCAGAAGCGGGGCGGACTCGGCGATGCACCGATGGACTTCGACCTGTCGAGCGCCGGTGCACTCCTCGCCTATCTCAAGACCACGCGCAACGATCTGGAGGTACCGGCCGAGACGGTCGCGCCCGTCATCCGTGAAGTGCTGGGCGAACTGTCCCGCATGCCCGGCATCGGTCTCGCGCGCATGAGCGGCAGCGGGGCGACCTGCTTCGGCTTGTTCGTGGACGAGCACGCTGCAGGCATGGCTGCGATCGCGCTGGAGCACTCGCATCCCGACTGGTGGATCAAGCCAGCCGTGTTGGGCGGCTGACGAGCTAACCTCTCCCGTTTACGAGAGAGGTCGATTTGCACTTGCAAACCGGGTGAGGGGAGCAGTGGCGAAAGCGTGTCGCGCCCTCACCCGAACGCTGCTGCGCATCGTTCGACCTCTCCCGCAGTAGCGGGAGAGGTTAAGAAGGCTAGTACGCCCGCTCGACGCAGAAATCGGCGATGTCGGCGAGTGCGGCGCGTACGTCGCTGTGCGGCAGCGGTTTCAGTGCGGCGACGGCAGCATCAGCGTAGCCGCGGGCACGGTGCATCGTCTCGCTGATCGCGCCGGTCTCTTCGACATAGGTGATAGCGCGTTCGAGATCGGCGTCGCCTTGCGGGCCGCCTTCGATCACGCGCTTCCAGAACACGGCAGCCTGCTTGTCGGCACGCGCATAGGCGAGGATGACGGGCAGGGTGACTTTCGCCTCGCGGAAATCGTCGCCCACCGCTTTGCCCATCAGCGCCTGTCGCCCGGAATAGTCGAGCGCATCGTCCACTAGTTGAAAGGCAATGCCGAGATTGTTGCCATAGTCGCGCAGCGCCGTGATGAATTCCGGTCCGCGGTCGCACAGCGTAGCGCCTGCTTCGGCGGCGGCCGCGAATAGCGCCGCGGTCTTGGCGCCGACGACGTTGAGGTAGTGCTCCTCCGTCGTGCCAAGATTGCTCTCGGACTTCAGCTGCATCACTTCGCCCTCGGCGATGATCGCGGATGCGCCGGCAAGGATGTCGAGCACGCGCAGCGAGCCGGTCTCGACCATCAGCTGGAAGGCGCGGCTGAACAGGAAGTCGCCGACCAGCACGCTGGGCTTGTTGCCCCACACCAGATTGGCGGTGACCTTGCCCCGGCGCAGCGTGCTCACATCGACGACATCGTCATGCAGCAGGGTGGCGGTATGGATGAACTCGACGGCGGCGGCGAGATTGATGTGCCGGTCGCCGGTGTAACCACCCATGCTGGCGGCCGCGAGCGTCAGCATCGGCCGCAGCCGCTTGCCGCCCGAATCGATCAGGTGGCGCGCCAGGTCGGGAATCAGCACCACGCCGCTTCCCATCCGGGCATGGATTAGTTTGTCGGTCGCTGTCATGTCCTCGAGGACAAGCGCGTGCAGGCGTTCAACGGGCGAGACGCCGTCCTTGACGCTCTGTCGTGTATCGGGCTTCAACATGGGCAGACCTTGCCGGAAAGCATCGGCTTTTGCGACAGTGCGGGTCGGGTGATGGGCGGTCAAGCCGACCAATTCCCGCACTTTGCCACCTCCTGTGGCTCCAGGAAGACATATGCGTCCTATTCTGAAAACCAATGACGCGGTGCTTCTTAGTTTCGCGAAAGATCTGCTGGCGCAGAACGGCATCGAAAGCGTCGTGTTCGACGAAAATGCCAGCATTATGGACGGCTCTCTGGGCATTTTGCCGCGCCGTCTGATGGTGGCGGAGGACGAGTTCGACCGCGCGAAGCGGGCGCTCGACGACGGCATGAAACCGGTCACACCGCCGGAGGTCACGACCGACCGATTCCTCGGCGGAAAGGTGATCGTGCGTCAGTTCCTTGGCGGGCTGCGGTCCGGTCTCGACGCCGTACTCCTCGCGGCCGCTGTTCCGGCGCGCGAAGGCGAGAGCGTGCTCGAATTGGGCAGTGGCCCCGGCACCGCATCGCTATGTCTGGCATGGCGCCAGCCCGGCGTGCGCGTCACGGGTGCCGAGATTCACACCGAACTCGTGACGCTCTCCAACAACAGCGCCACCGACAACAACATGGGCGACCGCGTCATGTTCGTTACCGTCGATGCGCTCGATCTGCCGACCGACATGAAGCGCGACTACGATCACGTCTTCTGCAATCCGCCATTCCACGATGCGTCCGGCGAACGCTCCCCCGATGCGATGCGTGCCCGCGCGACACAAGATGGCGGCGAGCTTGCCGAGTGGCTCGAGGTCGGCGTGAAGCGCACGGTCTCAGGCGGCACCTTCACCACGATCCTGCGCGCCGACCGGCTGGGTGAGGCGCTGGCGGCGCTGCCCTCAACGGGCGTGACGATCTATCCGTTCTGGCCGAAGAACGGCGAAGACGCCAAGCGCATCATCCTGCAGGTGGAGAAAGGCTCGCGCGCGCCGCTGGTGCTGCTGTCGGGCCTGGTGCTGCACAATCCGGACGGCTCCTACACGCCGGCGGCGGACGCCGTTTTGCGCGGCGAGGCGGGGCTGGCATAGCGGCCCCGCACGGCCTGCGCCTGCCTTGTCCCGGCCGTGGCCCGCCTATAGTTTCCGCGCTTGCTTTTCCGGTGTGAACGCCCGTGGCCAAGACATTCCAGGACCTCATCCTCACGCTCCAGAACTTCTGGGCGTCGAAGGGTTGCATGATCCTGCAGCCCTATGACGACCAGATGGGCGCCGGCACGTTCCACCCTGCCACGACGCTGCGCGCGCTTGGCCCGCGTCCGTGGCGCGCGGCCTATGTCCAGCCGTCGCGCCGCCCGAAGGATGGCCGCTATGGCGAGAACCCCAACCGGCTGCAGCACTATTACCAGTTCCAGGTGATCATGAAGCCGGCGCCGGCTGATATTCAGGAGCTCTATCTGGAAAGCGTGCGCGCCATCGGCCTCGATCCGCTTCTGCATGACATCCGCTTTGTCGAGGACGACTGGGAGAGCCCGACGCTGGGCGCCTGGGGGCTCGGCTGGGAAGTGTGGTGCGACGGGATGGAGATCTCGCAGTTCACCTACTTCCAGCAGGTCGGCGGCATCGACTGCGATCCGGTGAGTGCGGAGATCACCTATGGTCTCGAGCGTCTCGCGATGTATGTGCAGAACGTCGAGTTCGTCTACGACCTCGCCTTCAATGAAGAGTTTCGCTACGGCGAGGTGTTTCATCAGGCCGAAGCGGAATTCTCCGCCTATAATTTCGAGATGGCGGACACCGACATCCTGTTCCGCCATTTCGAGGATGCCGAGAAGCAGTGCCGCGAGTTGATCGCCGGCAACAAGAAGCTGGCGCTGCCGGCCTATGACCAGTGCATCAAGGCGAGCCATGCGTTCAACCTGCTCGATGCGCGCGGCGTGATCAGTGTGACGGAACGTGCGGCCTACATCGCGCGGGTGCGTGCGCTGGCGAAAGCGTGCTGCGAGGCGTGGCTTGAGACGCCGATGGGCGAATACAAGCCGAGGTTCGCCTGATGTCAGACCTTCTGCTCGAATTGTTCAGTGAGGAAATTCCCGCGCGCATGCAGGTGCAGGCGGCGAAGGACCTTGAGCGCTTGGTTGTCGGTGCGCTGTCGGATCGCGGTCTGCTGTTCGAAGGCGTGAGGGCTTTCAGCGGCCCGCGGCGGCTGACGCTGGTGGTGCAGGGCCTGCCGGCCAAGCAGCCGGACGTGAAGGAGGAGAAGAAGGGTCCGCGCGTGAACGCGCCGGCCAAAGCCATCGAAGGCTTCCTGCGCTCGGCCAACGTCAAGCTGGAAGATTGCGAGAAGCGCGACGATGGCAAGGGCGAGTTCTATGTCGCGGTGATCGATCTCAAGGGCCGCGCCACCGCCGACGTGATCGCGGAATTCCTTCCGGAGACGCTGGCGAAGCTGCCGTGGCCGAAATCGATGCGCTGGCCGCAGAACACGAACCATCCGGTGCGCTGGGTGCGGCCGCTGCATTCGATCATCTGCACGCTGGACGGCGAAGTGGTCGACTTCGTATTCGCCGGAGTGAAAAGTGGCAACACGACGAAAGGCCACCGCTTCCTGTCGAGCGGTGAGATCAAGGTGCGCCGTTTCGACGATTACGCGACGGCGCTGCACAAGGCGTTCGTGGTGCTGGAGTCCGAGCGGCGCAAGGCGATCATCTTCGAAGGCGTGAAGCAGGCAGCCTTCGTGCATGGCCTGGAGATGATCCCGGACGAGGGGCTGCTCGACGAAGTGGCTGGACTGGCGGAATGGCCGGAAGTGCTGATCGGCCAGATCGATCCGCAGTTCATGGACGTGCCGGCGGAAATTCTCCAGACGTCGATGCGTGTGCATCAGAAGTATTTCTCCCTGCGCGATCCGAAGACCGGCAAGTTCGCC
>DASZCC010000391.1:0-5178 GCA_035943485.1 Rhizomicrobium sp.
ATGCCGGCCGAAGCTTTCGCCGTACATGGTCTTTCCAGCGAGTTTCTCGCCGCCAAGCCGCTGTTCGCCGATGTGGCCGAGGAGTTTCTGGAATTCATTGCCGATGCGCCGCTGGTGATTCACAACGCGTCGTTCGATATCGGCTTCATCAATGCCGAGCTCGACCGTATCAAGCGACCACTGATTGCGCGCGAGCGGCTGGTCGACACGCTGCTGCTGGCGCGGCGCAAGCATCCGGGCGTGTCGAACCGTCTCGACGATCTCTGCTCGCGCTATGCGATCGACAATTCCCGCCGCACCAAGCACGGCGCGCTGCTCGACGCCGAGCTGACGGCGCAGGTTTATCTGGAGCTGGTCGGCGGACGGCAGCGGAATCTTTCGCTCAGTCCGGTCGATCATGTCGCCGCGATGGCCGGCGACGAGGTGCGTGTCGTGCGCCTGCGGCCGGAGCCGCTTGCGCCACACGTGTCGGCGGAGGAGATCGCCGCCCACGCTGCCTTTGTGGAGAAGGAGCTCGGCAAGGAGCCCCTCTGGACGCTGCTAAGCGTTGCCTGATGTCGGCTGCTGCGCGAGCTGGCCCTGCTTGCTGCGATAGAGCGACACGAAATCGATCGGCTCGATCATCAGCGGCGGCATCCCGCCATCGCGGACCACGTCGGAGATGATCCGGCGCGCATACGGGAACAGCAGATGCGGCGCCTCGATCAGGAGAACCTGCTGCAGCACGTCATCGGGGATGTTCATGATCTGGAACAGGCCGGCATAGGCGAGTTCGGCCAGGAACAGCGGCTTGCCTTCCGGATTCTTGGCGTTGATGCGCAACTTGAGTTCGACCTCGAACAGCGGGCCTTCGGTGCGGCGGGCCTGAAGATCCACACCGAGTTCGATGGAGGGGCGATTGGTCATGTTGGACGGCGCGCCCGGATTCTCGAACGAAAGGTCTTTCACATATTGCGCAAGCATCTGGATGCGCGGCGCCTGCGGATCGGTCCCGCCATTGTCCTGTGGCCCCTGGCCGCCTGTCGCGCTCATCACTGATCCTTGGGAAATTTGCAGGGCGCGCGGGTACCACGGAACGCGCATCGCTGACAAGGCAACGCGTCCCTGTGGCGGATTGCGCGTTCTATAAGTGGAACATCGCTGCTGGACCCACCCGGATGCGGGGTTTAGGGTTACCAGCTCTGCGCAGGTGGCGCGAAGGTCGACGAAATTATGCCGGATCCACAATTCCTCGGGATATTCCTGATCGCGCTGGTCGCAGGTATCATCCTGTTTCGGCTGTACTCCGTGCTGGGCAAGCGGACGGGGCATGAACCGCCGCCGCAGGAGCGCTACCGGATGGGCGGCAATGCGCCTGCCGATGCACCGCCGACCGTCACGGCCCTGCCGGCCTCCACGCGCCCGGAACAACCGGTCGCAGCCCGCCCAACCGACCCCGTCGCGCGCGGCCTGCTCGACATCAAGCTCGCCGACCGCACATTCGAGCCTGATCATTTCGTGGCTGGCGCACGCAGTGCTTACGAGACCATCGTCACCGCCTTTGCGCGCGGCGATCGCGCTGCGCTGAAGCCGCTTCTGAGCGACGAGGTTAATGCCGCCTTCGACCAGGTGATCACAGCGCGGACCGGTCGCAACGAAACCGTCGATTTCACTTTCGTCGGTTTCAAGGACGCGAAGATTGTCCACGCCGCCCTTAAGGGCCGTACCGCGGAAGTGACGGTGGCATTCGGCGCGCAGTTTATCTCCGCGACCAAGGACAAGTCGGGCACCGTCATCGAAGGCGACGACAAGACCGTGCGCGACGTCACGGATGTCTGGACCTACGCCCGCGACACCCGTGCACGTGATCCGAACTGGACGCTGATCGCGACATCCGGCGAACTGCCGTAGATAAGGACGGGAATGCGTTCCCGTCTGACCCTCGTCATCTCCGTTGCGCTCGCCCTGTCGTTGGTCCTTGGCGTGGGCGTCTGGCTCTGGCTGAAGCCGAAGCCCATTCCGCATCTCGCCCTGCGCGCCACGACGTATGACGACGTCGAGGGCTGGCCCGGCAAATTCACGGCGCCGGCGCTCGGCGCGTTCCAACGCTCCTGCGCCTTGATCCTCGAGATGGATGACGCCGCCGCGATGGGTGGTTATGGCGGCCGCGCGAAGGACTGGAAGCCGGTTTGCGATGTCGCGCTGAAAACACAGCCGGCCGATGCGCGGCACTTCTTCGAGAGCCAGTTCAAACCGTTCGAGATTTTCGAGGATGGCTCGCGCGAAGGTCTTTTCACCGGTTATTTCGAACCGCTCCTGCGCGGCAGCCGCACACGGCATGGCGCTTATCAGACGCCGGTCTATGGCGTGCCGGCTGATCTGGTCAGCGTCGACCTCTGGCTCTTCGACCCGAAATGGAAAGGCGAGCGTGTTTCCGGACGCGCAGTTGACGGCAAGCTTGCGCTTTACCCGACGCGCGCCGAGATCGACGCACATCCGCCGGCCGACACGAAGGTGCTGTTCTTTGGCGACGATGCGGTGGATGTTTTCTTCCTGCACATCCAGGGCTCCGGCCGCGTGAAGCTGGACGATGGCTCGACGATCCGTATTGCTTACGCGGCGCAGAACGGCCGCCCCTACACGCCCATCGGGCGCACACTGATCCACATGGGCGCGCTCCAGCGTGGCAGCGTGTCGATGCAGACCATCCGTGCGTGGCTCAAGAACAATCCGGCGAAAGCGGGTGGCGTGCTAGAGAGCGATCAGTCCTTCGTGTTCTTCAAGGAACAGCCGCTCGATGATCCGATGCTTGGCGCGACCGGTTCAGAAGGTGTCGCGCTGACGCCGATGGGAAGCATCGCGGTCGATACACGACTGCATCCGCTCGGCGCGCCTTTCTTCGTCAGCGCCGGCCGTGGCGTTTTCATCGCGCAGGATGTCGGTGGTGCGATCCGCGGCGCGGTGCGCGCCGACATCTATTTCGGCTTCGGACCGGACGTGGAAAAGGCCGCCGGCGAAATGAAAGCGACCGGCACGCTCACCGTGTTGCTGCCCGCCACGCTCTACAGCCACAGCGCGCCATGACCCGCCGCAAGACAACGCCGGAAGAACGCGAGCAGTTCGAGACGGCCTTCAAGGAAGCGCGCGCGCTCAAGGCTATTTCGGTCTCCGCCGCGAAAAAGAAGCCGGCAACATCCGTGCCCAGCGGCATCGACGGCGGCACGTCTGAGCGCATGCGGCGCGGCACTCTGGAACCGGACGCGCGGATCGACCTGCACGGGTATACGGAGCGCGACGCGCATCGTGCGCTCCTGCTGTTCCTGCGCAGCGCGCAGATGCGGGGACATCGCCTAGTGCTGGTCGTCACCGGCAAAGGCCGGGCGATAGCGCCCGATGCACCGTTCGACCTGGAACTGAACGGCCGCTCGCGCGGTATCCTGAAGACGGCGGTGCCGCGCTGGCTGACCGAGCGCGAGTTCGCTGGCCTGGTCGCGGAACGCCGTGACGCCCATCGCCGCCATGGCGGCGACGGCGCGCTCTACATCTACCTGCGCAAGCACCGATGAAAGCGCCTAAAGCAGCCCGGCCTTCGTCGCCAGCTCTTTGAGCGACACTTCCGGGCGCGCCCCGATGTGGGAGATCACCTCGGCTGCGCACAGCGATGCCAGACGTCCGCAATCGGCCAGGCCATAGCCATGCGTCAGGCCATAGAGGAAGCCCGCCGCGAACTGATCGCCGGCGCCGGTTGTGTCCACCACCCGTGCGACAGGATAGGCATCGATGACATGCACCTCGTCACCTTGCGCAATCACGCAGCCCTTCTCCGACCGCGTCATTGCCGCGATGCCTGGCCAAAGCCGCGCACCCTGCAGAACTTCGTCAAAGGTCTTCGCCTCGAACAGCGCCTTGGCTTCTTCCTCGTTGGCGAAAATGATGTCGAAGTGTTCGAGCATCGAGCGGAATTCGTCGCGATAGAGGCCGACGACGAACGGATCGGATAGCGTGAACGCCACCTTGGTGCCTGCCGCACGCGCGGCCTTGATCGCGGCGATGCAGGCTTCACGCGCTCGCGGCGCGTTCCACAGATAACCTTCGATGTAGAGCACCTGCGATGACGCAATCTCCGACGCGTTGATGTCGTCGGAGGAGAATTCCTGCGCCGCGCCGAGATAGGTGCTCATGCTGCGCTCGCCGTCCGGCGTCACCGCGATCATGCACATGGCGGTGGAGGGGCCGTCCTTCGCCGCCTTGGTCGAATACTGCACGCCGAGGCCGGTCATGCTGGTCCGGAAAGCGGTACCCAGGCGATCGTCCTTCACGCGGCCCTCGAACAGGCCCTTGCCACCCAGCGAGACGAGACCGGCGATCGTGTTCGCGGCTGAGCCGCCGGCGACCTCACGCGGATTGCCCAGTGCGGCGTAAAGCTCAATCGCGCGCGGCTCGTCGATCAGGGTCATCACGCCCTTGGCGACGGCATGGTCGGCCAGGAACTTGTCGTCGACCGGGGCGAGGATATCCACGATCGCGCTGCCAAGCGCGGCCACGTCGAAAGCATGGGCCATGAAGGATTCCCCGCGCGTTTGCCTGTAATCTCGCTCCGATTAGAGGACGGCCCCGATGTTCGCAAGCGTTGCCAAGGCCGCGGCCATGGTTTTCGACCGCCGGTTTGTCGGGCTGCTGCTCGCATCGCTGGCGCTGACGGCAATCCTCTTCGCGGCTCTGATCGTCGGGCTGGAATATGGCCTGGCGCAGTTGCCGACGCTCGGCTCGGTCTGGGTGAACCGCATCCTCGAGATCGCCGGACCCGTCGTGCTCGTGGTCCTGTCGATCTTCTTCCTCGGCGCGCCGGTCGCGGCGATCATCGGTTCGCTGTTCCTCGACAGGATCGCCGCCCGCGTCGATGCGCGCTACTTCCCCAACGATCCCAAGGCCCGCGGCAAAGGCGCCGGCGTAAAGGAAGCGGTCCGCCTCGTCGGTCTGGTGATCCTTGTGAACCTGGTCTTGCTGCCTTTCGACATCGGCATCCCCGGTGTGTCGGAGATCGCGAGCGTGCTGGCCAACGGCTGGCTGCTGGGGCGGGAGTATTTCGAGCTCGCCTCGCTGCGCCACATCACGCCGCAGGAAAGCGATGCGCTGCGCCGCCGCCATGGCGGAAAGGTGTATCTCGCGGGGCTGTTCGTCTCGGTCATGTCCATAGTT
>DASZCC010000392.1:0-2521 GCA_035943485.1 Rhizomicrobium sp.
CCGTGTTCGCCGATAAATGCCCGCCAATCAGCGCCACCAAGTCGCTCACCGGCCACAGCCAGGGCGCGGCCGGCGTGCATGAAGCGATCTACACGCTGCTGATGATGCAGTCGGGCTTCATCTGCGAGAGCGCCAATATCGAGGAGATCGATCCCGCCGTCGCCAGCGCGAACATCGTCAGAAAGCGCATCGACAACGCGAAGATCGAGACCGCGCTTTCCAACAGTTTCGGCTTCGGCGGCACTAATGCATCGCTGGTTTTCCAGCGCGTCTCCTAAACCATCTGCACCGGACAGGGACCGTTCCTTGTCTCAAAATGGAACAAAGAACATGGCGAACGCCGGACTGATGCAAGGCAAGCGGGGCCTCGTGATGGGGGTCGCCAACGATCACTCCATCGCCTGGGGCATCGCCCGGATGCTGGCGAGCCAGGGCGCCGAAATCGCGTTCACCTATCAGGGCGATGCACAGGCCAAGCGCTTGCGTCCGCTGGCCCAGTCCATCGGTTCGCAGATCGTGCTGCCGGCCGATGTGGAGAATGACGACGAACTCGATGCGGCGTTCGCACAACTCAAGACCCATTGGGGCCATCTCGATTTCCTCGTCCATGCCATCGCGTTCTCCGATCGCGACGAGCTGAAGGGCCGCTACGTCGATACGTCCCGGGCCAATTTCTGCAAGACTTTGTCGATCTCCTGCTACTCGTTCACCGCGGTGGCGCAGCGCGCGGCGAAGCTCATGACCAAGGGCGGCTCGCTGGTGACGCTGACTTATCTCGGCGCCTCGCGCGTGATGCCGAACTACAATGTGATGGGCGTGGCGAAGGCCGCACTCGAGTCGAGCGTGCGTTATCTCGCCGCCGATCTCGGCCGCGACCAGATCAGGGTTAACGCGATCTCCGCGGGTCCGATGCGCACGCTGGCCGGCTCGGCCGTCGGCGATGCGCGCATGGTGTTCAAATGGAACAAGAGCCATGCGCCGCTGAAGAAATCCGTGGAGCTGGACCATGTCGGCGGCGCGGCACTGTACTTGCTTAGTGATCTTTCGGGAGGCGTGACGGGTGAGGTTCACTTCGTCGACGCCGGGTTTAACGTCGTCGGCATGCCGCCGACCGCTGATCTCAAGGGCTGGACCGCTCCTGAGAACGGCGAGACGTCCGAAGGAGCCAAGGTCCATGCGCGGGAACACGCTTAAAGCCTTAACAGCGGCGGTCGTACTCATCGGCACCTGCACGGCGGCTTCGGCCGGCTGGCAGGACCAGGCCTCGCCGTTCGACCAGAAGCGTCTCGCGGCCTTCGATGAATCCAAGCACAAGGGTCTGGCCGAAGCGCGCGCCGGCGCGGGCTCCGGCGATGCACGCGCAATCGAATCCGCGCTCGGTCCGGAAAGCCATGGACCGACTGCACGCGAGATCTCCGGCTCATGGCGCTGCCGCACCATCAAGCTCGGTGGCATGACGCCCTATGTCGTCTATGACTGGTTCAACTGCCGCATCGGCATGCGCGGCCGCGGCCTGTTCTTCCAGAAGACCAGCGGCAGCCAGCGCACCGCGGGCTATCTCTATCCGGGCGATGGCGGCTTCGTGTATCTCGGCGCGTCGTCCGTCACCGGCGAACCGGCGCATGTCTATTCCGGCAACGGTGCCTCCGCCGGCGCACCATCGACCCCCGACGACCAGATTGGTATCCTGACATCGATCAACGCACATCACGCGCGTCTGGAAATGCCGTACCCGCAGCAGGAATCGACGTTCGACGTGATCGAACTGAAGCGGTGACTTTTTAACCTCCCCCTTGTGGGGAGGTCGAAATTTGCGGGAGCAAATTTCGGGTGGGGGTAAGCCCTCCGCCCCGCACTTCCCCCCACCCGAAAAATCCCTTCGGAATTTTTCGACCTCCCCACGAGGGGGAGGTCAAGTGCGCAGCTACGCGCTATGCTTTCGCGATGACCACCGTCACCCTCCGCCCTGCCACGCCCGCCGACATCCCCTTCATCATGGCGACCGAGCGACGGCCCGGTTACGAGCCGCTGGTCGGGCGCTTTCCGGAAGAGGAGCACCGCACCTATCTCGCCGACGATGACTGGCGCTACTTCATCGGGCTCGACGAGACCGGCACGGCGCAGGGCTTCGCGATCCTGCAGAACGTGAAGACGGAGACGGACGCGCAATTCCTGCGCCGCATCGTGGTCGTGGACGCCGGCAAGGGCTTCGGCAGGGTGTTCCTCTGCGCCGTTGTCGACTGGGTGTTCGCGAATATGGACGTCGACCGCTTCTGGTTCAGTGTGCGCAACACCAACGAGCGCGCGCGCCATGTCTACCGCTCGCTCGGCTTCAAGGAAGACGGGCCGGAGCCGGGCGATGCGTCGTCGTCGATCATGTCGACGACCCGCGCATCCTGGGCAGCGTTGACAGCCGCCAGAGCGCCGCGATAAACCCCGGTTTGTCGGCTCACAGCGCCGGGGAGTTTATGTCAGAGATTGTCAGCATCCACTGATCGCCCGCGTCCATCGCGGGTCTAGC
>DASZCC010000393.1:0-1737 GCA_035943485.1 Rhizomicrobium sp.
ACGGCCCTTCGGCTCGCGCTCTGGCTGAAGGACCGGCCGGAGGTCGCGCGTGTGCTTTACCCCGCTCTCGACAGTGATCCGGGGCACGCGATCTGGAAGCGCGACTTCACCGGCGCGTCAGGGCTGTTCGGCGTCGTGCTCAAGCCGGTCACGCGTCCGGCGCTGGCCGCGATGATGGACGGGCTGGCGCATTTCGGCATGGGCTTTTCCTGGGGCGGCTATGAGAGCCTGATCGTGCCGTCGGATATCCATCGCACGGCATCGAAATTCAGCGCCGAAGGCCCCGTCATCCGCATCCATGCCGGACTGGAAGACCCGGACGACCTGATCGCCGACTTGACGGCAGGCTTTGCGCGGCTGAAGTCTGCCGCATGAGCGAGACCCTCTCCCACGCCAAGTTCATCAGCGAAGTGACGTTCAACAGCGACGGGCTGGTGCCTGTCATCGCACAGCGCCACCAGACCGGCGAAGTGCTGATGTTCGCCTGGATGAACCGCGAGACGCTGCAGCAGACGCTGACGACCGGCCATGTCACCTACTGGTCGCGCTCGCGCAAGAAGGTCTGGCGCAAGGGCGAGGAGTCCGGCCACACCCAGCGGCTCGTCGAAGCCTGGATCGACTGCGACGGCGATTGCCTTCTCATGAAGGTCGACCAGATCGGCGCTGCCTGCCACACCGGTGCGCCAAGCTGCTTCTTCCGCCAGACCCGGATCGAAGAGAAGCCCTAGGCGAACATGCCGCGCAGATGCGCATTCATGAACTTGCCTTCCGGGTCGAGGCGCGCACGCACAGCACGGAAATCCTCGAAGCGCGGATAGAGCTTCGCCAGCTCGTCGCGCGTGCGGGTATGGCGCTTGCCCCAATGTGGACGGCCCTCGACGCTGCGGAATATGGCCTCGCAGGCATCGAACAGCCTTGAGGTATCGACGCGATGATACTGATGCACCGCGATCGTCGCGCTGGGCCGCTCGTAGAACGGGCTCAGCCAGGCATCGTCCGGCGCGACGGTGCGGTACTCGATCGGGAAGCCGGTGTTGATCTTCTTCTTCCTGATCTCGGCCACGATCGCCTTGATTGTTTCAGGACCCTTCTCGTACGGGATGGCGTATTCCATCTCGTTGAATCGCGTCGTGCGCGGCGACGGCAGTATCTCGTGGCTCCACTTGATGCGGTTGCCGGCGCCCATGCCGCCCGAGAACAGGCGATGCGCCGGGCGCAGCAGGAACGGCGCGTAGGGCAGCACCTCGTTGATAAGCTCGAACGTCCGCGCCTCACCGACCGAGCCCTTGAGGCCGCGGTCGCGCAGATATTCCGCCGGTCGTGGCGCCGGCGCATCCTTGTCGCTCTCGTTCAATGTCTTGCACACCGCGACATCGGAATAGGGAAACCAGAAGAACTCAAAGTGCCGGTTCTTCGTGATCAGGTTCTCCAGCTGGTCCCACAGCTGGTCGATCGGCAGCAGAAAATCCTTCTCGGCCAGCTTGTAGATCGGCCGCACGTGCATCGCGATCTCCGCCATCACGCCCAGCGCGCCTACCGAGCAGCGGCCGGCATTGAACACATCAGCATTCTCGTCGCTCGAGCAGTGGATGATCTCGCCGCTCGCGAGCACGAGACGGAACCCCGCAACCTCGGCGGAGAAGCTGCCCAGCGTCTTGCCCGTGCCGTGTGTTCCAGTACCGACCACGCCACCAAGCGTCTGGCGATCGATGTCGCCCATATTCTTGAGCGCGCATC
>DASZCC010000394.1:0-3462 GCA_035943485.1 Rhizomicrobium sp.
CCGATCTGCATCACCGGTGTCTTGCGATAGCCGCCGGTCAGCGGAAGCAGATCGGGCTTCGGCATCATGTTGGGGATGTGGACGGAGCGCCACGCCAGCTTCTTGATGCCGAAGGCGACGCGCACCTTCTCGGAGAAGGGCGAGGCAGGGTAGTGGTGGAAAATGATCTCGGCCATCACGACAGCTCGTTCGAAAAGCGGATGTTGTTGTTCTGCATGCCCTCGATCACGACCTCGATGCCGCCGGAGCGGATCATCCATTCGAGCCGGTGATCGCGATACTCGCGCTTGAAGCGGCCGCTCTGCACGGCGCCCGCAACATTGGTCATGCCCGTGAGCGACGCAGCAGCAGCCGAGGCCGCCTTGTGCACCGAGGGCCGTTCATTGGCGCGCTTGAGCCACTGGCCCAGCGCCGAATGCTCGTCCGGTCCGATGCCGTTGCCGCGCGCACCGTTGAGATAGGGCACGACGGACAGATCACCCCAGCCGAACTTGCTGTCGCCGAACCATTCCTTGTCGCCCAGCTGACGGGTGAGCCAGACATAGAGCCCGCGGGCCTGCGTCATCGCGCTGGCTTCCAGCGTGCGGGCGCGCTCGCCACCGGCGCGCTTGAACCAGCGGATCTCGCCCATGCCCCAGTTTATCGGCTCGAAATGCGTGTCCATGATCTCCTCGATCATGCGGGCGCGCGCCGCGGCCGCCGGATCGCGCGACAGCAGGCCGGGCTCCGGCCACTTCGCCTCGATGTATTCGAGGATGATGGTGGAATCGAAGATCGTCACGTCGCCGTCGATGAAGGCGGGCACCTCGCCGCGCGGATTGGCGCGCAGGAATTCGACATCGGGCTCGCCGCTGCCGATCGCCGCCGGCATCTTGGTCTCGTATGCGACGCCCTTTTCATCCAGCGCGATCTTCACTTTCTGGGCGTAGGGCGAGAGCGGGTGTTCGTAGACAAGTATGGTCATGGGCGGTCTTTCCAGAGTTGCGCCATCCACCCGAACAGGGTGGCGGCATCGGACGGTGCGTCCTTGGAGCCGAATTCGCGATAGAGCGTGGCGGTGTTGACGGCGATGCGCTCGGCATCGCCCCAGCCCGCAAAGTCATCGAGCGCGATGGACCGTGCGGCTTCCAGCGGTGCCATGCCGGCGTCGTAGCGCTTCCTCGCTTCATCGCGGATGTAGACGAGATACTGCTTCACGCGTTCGACGCCGTGCTTGTCCGTGACGGGACCGTGGCCGGGCACGATGGTGTCGACGTCCATGCTCTCGATAGCCTCGCAGGCGCTGATCCAGTTCGCGACCGGCCCGGCCCACAGGATGGGATGACCGTCGATGAACAGGATGTCGCCGGTGAAGACAGCGCGATCGTCCGGCACATAGGCGATGGCATCGCCGCCGGTGTGCGCCGGTCCAACCTCGATCAGGTCGACGCGCTTACTGCCCACCATGCGCGACATGCGGCCGGTGAAGGTCGTGTCTGGCGCCTTGAACGACGCGCCCTCGAAATCAAAATCGCCGAAGCAATGGACGAGATACTCGCCGGTCAGGCCAAGGCCCGGTGCGGCCTTCATGAACTGTGCGAGGCCCTTCGGCGTCTCGTGCTTCATCGCCTCCGCTGCGCCGACGGTGGCCACGATCTCGGCGCCATGCACACAGGCATTGCCATAGCAGTGATCGCCGTTGTGATGCGTGTTGAACAGCGTGCCGATCTTCGCTTTCGTCGTGCGTGCGAAGCCGTCGAGCATCGCCTGCGTATGCTGGGTGTCGAACATGGTGTCGATCAGCAGCGCCTCGCCGCCATCGGTGACGAGACCGGTGTTGGAATAGCCCCAGCCGCCATCGGGCTGCAGATAGGCGTAGGAGCCGTTGCCGAAATCGACGACGCCCGGTTCGTACGATGCCTTGCGGAAGCGGATCTCAGAGGCCACTCAATCCTCCATCGACCGCCAGTGTCTGTCCGGTGATGTAGGCGCTTTCCTCCGACAGCAGGAACAGCGTGGCATAAGCCGTCTCCCAGCCGGTGCCCTGCCGGTTGAGCGGCACATTGGTCGTCGCGCGGTTGGGACGGCCGCGTGTCGCAAGCCTGCCGATACTGGTGTCCATCAATCCTGGCGCGACGACATTGGCGCGGATCGCTTTGCGCGCGCCTTCGAACGCAACGTGACGGCACAGTCCGAACAGCGCGGCCTTCGACGAGTCGTAAGCCGGCAAGCGGCTTCCCGCCGTGAGACCCGCGATCGAGGAGATGAACACGATCGACGCGCCTTCGTTCAGGTCGGGCAGCGCCGCCTTCACCGTCAGCATGTGGCTGGTGAGATTGATCGCGAAGACCTTGTTCCAGCTTTCGGCCGTCGTGCCTTCAAGCCACGGTCCACCGTCGCCGATGCCGACATTGAGCGCGATGCCGTCAATGCCGCCAAGCACTTTCACAGCGGCACGCACCATGCGTTCGATATCCGCTTCCTTCGTCACATCGGCTTCGACCGGAAACGCGTGACCCTTCTCGCACAGCGAGACGGTGGCTTCGGCGCTTTGCAGGTTGCGATCAGCGACCGCGACCTTGGCGCCTTCGCGCGTGCAGAGAACCGCGATGGCGCGGCCGTTGCCGATCGGTGTGTCGGACTCGCCGATGTCCATCTGTCCGCCGCCGACGACAAGAATGCGCCGCCCGCTCAGGCGTCCGCGGCCCGGCGCGCGGCCCAGACTTTCCTGCGGCAAATGGGACACCCGATCCGCCATACGTCTTCTCCCCGAAGAGGCTTGACCGATTAGGGCGCGGGCTGCTTCCTGACGCAAGCTTATATGAGGGACGACATGATCAAGGCGGTGATCTGGGATTTCGGCGGGGTTTTCACTACGTCACCTTTCGAGGCATTCGCCCGCTATGAGACCGAGCGCGGCATTCCCGTCGGCACGATCCGCAAGATCAACTCGACCAATCACGAGACCAATGCCTGGGCACAGTTCGAGCAGTCCAAGGTCGACATCGATGGCTTCGACCGGCTCTTTGCCGAAGAGGCGTTGGTCCTCGGCCACACGATCCCGGGCAAGGACGTGCTGCCGCTGCTCGCCGGCGATTTCCGTCCCGACGTGATCGAGGCGCTGCGGCGCATCAAGACGAAGTTCAAGACCGGCTGCATCACCAACAACATGCCGCACAACGCGGCGGGCGGCACGGCGGCCGGACGCACGCTGTATGCGCGCGAGATCATGGAACTGTTCGACGTGGTGATCGAAAGCGCCAAGGTCGGCATCCGCAAACCCGATCCGCGCATCTATCAGATGATGTGCGACGCGCTCGGCGTGACGCCGCATGAATGCGTCTTCCTCGACGACCTTGGCGGCAACCTCAAGCCGGCGCGCGCCATGGGCATGACGACCATCCGCGTCGACAACGGCCCGCAGGCGATCGCGGAGCTGGAGACGGCGACGGGGATGAAGCTGAGCTGAGCTTTAACCTCCCC
>DASZCC010000395.1:0-15184 GCA_035943485.1 Rhizomicrobium sp.
CAGGTGGCGCATCCACTTCGACCGCGGGTACGACGCTGGGAGAGAAGGCGGCCACCCGCGGCGCGGCGGCGATGGGCGCCGGTTCAGGCTCGGGCTGACGCTCCGGCTCCTGGACGAAGATCTCGGCCTCGGGATCGGGCTGCGGCTCCGGACCCAGTTGATGCCAGACATTGCCGCATTTGGCGCAGCGCACGCTGCGGCCGGCGGCCGGAAACTTCGCCGCGTCGGCCTGGTAGCGGGTCGCGCATTGGGGGCACGTCAGAATCATGGACGAGAGTGTCTCCGATCGAGACAAAAATAGCTTTAAGGCTCTGGCCCTCGCAAGGCTTGGGCCTCGCCGCTATGGTCCAAACCCATGGTTCGCTTCGAAAATGTCGGCATGCGCTATGGCGCCGGCCCGGAAGTGCTGCGCGACGTCACCTTCGCGCTGGAAGCGGGCTCGTTCACCTTCCTCACCGGCCTGTCCGGCGCCGGCAAGACGACGCTGCTCAAGCTGATCTATCTCGCCGAGCCGCCGTCGCGCGGACTGATCACGCTGTTCGGCAACGACATGGCGACGGCGCGGCGCGGCGATTTTCCCGCCATGCGCCGGCGCATCGGCGTGGTGTTCCAGGATTTTCGCCTGCTCGGCCATCTGTCCGCCTTCGACAATGTGGCGCTGCCGCTCAAGCTCGCCGGCCGGGACGAGGGCGACTACGAGCACGATGTCGAGGAACTCCTGTCCTGGGTCGGCCTCGGGGACCGCATGCATGCACGGCCGGCGACCCTGTCGGGCGGCGAGCAGCAGCGCATCGCCATCGCCCGCGCCGTGGTGGCCAGGCCCGACCTTCTGATCGCCGACGAGCCGACCGGCAATGTCGATCCCGAGATCGGCGCGCGGCTGATCCGGCTGTTCTCCGAACTGAATCGGCTGGGCACCACCGTGCTGATTGCTACCCATGATCGGGCCCTGATCGAGAGCACCAAGGCGCGCGAGATGCGGCTGGTTGACGGCCGGCTGATCGAATTGAGGGCGCGGCCATGACCGCAGGTCTCCTGCCGCGCGACAAGGGAGCGGCGCCGCTTGATATCGTGATTGGGGTAATGGCGTTCCTCGCGGCACTGGCGCTAGGCGCCTCGCTGCTCGCCGACCGCGCCGCGCTCGGTTGGCGCGCCGGGCTGGCCGACAAGCTGACTGTCCAGATACTTGTGCCTGAGAACGGCGGCTCGATGGACAATGAGGTCGACGCCGCCCTTGCCGTGCTGCATGCGACGCCGGGCATTGCGCACGCCGCGCCGCTGACTGACAGCGAGATGCAGTCGCTGGTCGAACCCTGGCTGGGCAAGGGTTCGCTGGTGGCGGGCCTTCCACTCCCCCGGCTGATCGACGCCGATGTGTCGCCTGGCACGCGCATCGACGTCGACCGCCTCGCGGCACAGCTGAAACAGGCTGCACCGGATTCGCAGCTCGACGATCACAGCCGCTGGCTGTCGCGCCTGAAGGGGCTATCGGACACGATTGCGTGGACGGCGTATGGCATCCTGTTCCTGATCGCGGTCGCGACGGCCTCGACCGTCGCCTTTGCGACCCGTGCCGGGCTGGAGGCGCATCACGAGATGGTGGCGCTGCTGCATCAGATGGGCGCGAAAGCGGGATTCATCGCCCGCGCGTTCGAGCGGCACTATGCGTTCGCAGCCCTGGGTGCGAGCGCGGTGGGTGCGGCGATCGCGGCGGGTTTGTTTCTCGCGGCTAGCGGACTGGAATTCGTCGGCGTCGAAGCCGTCCCATTCCTGCCGCCAATGGCGCTCACACTGTCGGAAGCCGCGTGGCTGCTAGCCGTACCGGTGAGCGCGACGCTGATTGCCTGGGCAACAGCGCGGATCTCTGTCATGGCGGCCGTGCGCGAGATCTATTGATGAAGCTTCTGAAGGTCATTCTGTTTGTCGCGCTCGTTTACATCGGGGGCTTCCTGCTGTTTGTCGCCACCCTTCCGCGCGCGCCCGAAGGACCGGTGAAGGCCGATGGCATCGTTACGCTAACGGGCGGCGATGCGCGATTAGATGCGGCAGTTGCACTACTGGAGCATGGCGCGGGCAAGCGCCTCCTGATCAGCGGCGCCAACAAGGCCATCACCAAGGACGAACTCAAGACATTGTCGGACGGCGGCAAGCGCTTCGATTGCTGTGCCGACATCGGCTACGCGGCGGAAGATACCTATGGCAATGCGGAGGAAGCGGCTGCGTGGACGGCGCAGCATCACTTCAAGAGCATTATCCTGGTCACGGCCGGCTATCATATGCCGCGCAGCCTGCGCCTGTTCCACAGCCTGATGCCTGATGTGACTCTGGTCCCCTATCCGGTCGAGCCACCCAATGTCGACCTGTCGAAATGGTGGCAGCCGCACACGCTGCACCTGCTGCACAACGAGTTCCTGAAATACATGGCAAGCGTTGCGATGACGCTGGTGGGGCATTGATGACGCTCATCCGCTCTGCGCTGTTCTTCGTCTATTTCGCGCTGGTGTCGGCGGCGATGGCGATCCTGTTCGTGCCGCTGCTGGCCGGCCCGGCAAGCTGGAGCGCATGGGTCGGCCGCATCTGGTCGCATGCGGTGTTCTTCGGACTGCGCGCCATCGCGGGGCTTGGTTATGAGGTGCGCGGCCCAATCCCGCCACCCGGCCGGCTTGTCGCGATCAAGCATATGAGCATGTGGGACACGATGGCGATCCACACACTGCTGGGAAATCCGGCGATCGTGCTGAAGCGGCAGCTTCTCTTCGTGCCCTTCTATGGCTGGTATCTCTATCGCGCCGGCATGATCCCGATCAGCCGCGAGGGTGGCGCACAGGCCCTGCGACGCATGACCGAGATGGCGCGGCAGCGTTTCGCCGACGGCCGCAGCATCGTGATCTTCCCGGAAGGCACGCGGAAGAAGGCGCATGCGCCGCCGGACTACAAGCCCGGCGTCGCAGCACTTTACGGCCAGCTCGACGTGCCCTGTGTGCCGGTGGCGCTCAACTCCGGCCTGTTCTGGACCGGACCTGTCGGGTTCCTGAAGAAGCCTGGCCGGGTCGTCGTCGAATTCCTGGAGCCCATACCGGCCGGCATGCAGCGTCGCCCCTTCATGCAGCTTCTCGAGTCGCGGATCGAGACGGCAACGACAGCGCTTGTCGCGGAAGGCGAGGCGCTGCTTGGCGGGCGCAATATTGCGTGAACATGCGCGGTCCGCATGGTGGCCGATAAGCGAGCAAGCGCCTGCAAACTAGTGCCTCCGTCCTAGCATCCTCCCCTTCTTCAGGGGGTTCGCATGTCATCGATAGCATCGGCGCGTCGGCAAACCAGTTCGATCGTTCTCTATCTTGTGTTGGCCTTCGGCGGCGCGTGGGGCTTCTGGCTTGTGGCGTGGCTCATAAGCAAGGGACGGCTGCACGGCCTCGATCTCATCACCATCCTGATCATCGGCGCCTTCGCACCACTCCTTGGGGCGGCCGTCGGAACCTTGAGGGATGGCGGTTTCCGCTACGCGTGGAATTTCTTCAGGCGCGGCCTCAACCCGAAGATGGGCTGGGTCGTCTTCTTGATCTCCTTCTTCCTGGTGCCGCTGATCGCCATGGCGGCCGAGCAGGTCCATGCCTGGGTCACGCGCACGTCCTTCGCCTTCACCATGGGTTGGGGCGATGTCGTGCCGTCCTACCTCTGGCTGTTCTTTCTCGGCGGTGCGCTGTGCGAGGAGTTCGGCTGGTCGTATCTCTCGGACAAGCTCGACGCGGTGATGCCGCTCACGCGATCGACCTTCGTACTCGGCGCGATCTGGGCCCTGTGGCACATACCGCTGTTTTTCATCGTGGCGCCGGGCCTGGCCGCGTCCTGGTCGCCCTTCCATGTCTTCTTCGTCCAGACGGTCGCGATGCGCTTCCTGTTCGCCTGGACCTATCACCGCAGCAACTACAACATCCTGTCGAATCTGCTTTTCCACAATGCGTCGAACATGGGCTACAGCATCGTTGCGCTAGCGCCGACGGCAGAAGATCCTTCGTCCGACACGCTCTGGTATTTCATGATCATGATCGTGTTGGCCGCGCTTACGCTCTGGCTCATCGCGCCGCTGAAGCCAAAGGCACTTCCGGCTGATTGATTGCACGCCGCAGTTTTGGAACCCCAAAACACGACATGGATCGCAAATTGTCCAGCAGCGCCGCGAAGACACGTATGGCGCGAATTATCGTTAATGGTCGAGCGCGGCGCTTCTCCGCTATTAATTTCGGAGATCACGATTCCGCGCCGCGTCTGCCACGACGTCGAAACGAAAAGGCCCGGTTCCTTGGAGCGAACCGGGCCTTCACGTCTGGAAGATTAACGGGTGAAGACACCCAGATGACACCTATGGAACCAAAAGGTCCAGAGTTCCCCAGCCCGTTTCGGGTACATGGGCGTGTAGATTGTGTAATACTCAACCGTTGATGAATTAGAACGAAACTGGAACAAACATTGACTCTTAACCCCTCCAGCGTTACTTAACTGGACCGCCTTGGCGGGGGATTTGCGCAAGGCCTACATACCTCTCATGAGCGATATTTCCCGTCAGATCTGGGACATGAAGTACCGGCTGAAACAGCCGGACGGCACGCCGCTGGAAGCAGATATGGCCGCCAGCTGGGCGCGTGTCGCGCTGGCCACATCCCAGGCCGAACGGCCGGAAAAGCAGCGCGAAGTCGCTCTCGAATTCGCCCAGGCGCTGACCGGCAACCGCTTCCTGCCCGCCGGCCGGATCCTGGCCGGCGCCGGAACGGGCCGCAGCGTCACGCTCTTCAATTGCTTCGTCATGGGCACCATCCCCGATTCGATGGACGGCATCTTCTCAGCCCTGCGCGAGGCGGCGCTGACGCTGCAGCAAGGCGGCGGCATTGGCTACGACTTCTCGACCCTCCGACCCAAAGGGTCTCTGGTGAAAGGTGTGGGCGCCGATGCGTCCGGCCCGGTCTCGTTCATGGAAGTGTGGGACGCCATGTGCCGCACCATCATGAGCGCCGGCGCAAGACGCGGTGCCATGATGGCGACGCTCGGGATCGAGCATCCCGACATCGAGACCTTCATCGACGCCAAGCGCACTGCCGGCCGGCTGACCAATTTCAATCTCTCCGTGCTCGTCAGCGACGCCTTCATGGATGCCGTAAAGGCCGATGCTGACTGGGACCTCCGCTTCGATGGCCGCATCTTTCGTACCGTGAAGGCGCGCGCGCTGTGGGACCGCATCATGCGGTCGACCTACGACACCGCCGAACCGGGCGTTATCTTCATCGATCGCATCAACGAGGAGAACAACCTCGACTATTGCGAGAATATCCGGGCCACGAACCCTTGCGGCGAGCAGCCATTGCCGCCTTACGGCGCGTGCCTGCTGGGGTCGATTAACCTCGCCAAGCTGGTCCGTGAACCGTTTGAGGATGGCGCGCATATCGACCTGACGGAGCTTGCCGATCTCACGCGCACCGCGGTGCGGATGCTCGACAACGCGATCGATGTGTCGCGCTTCCCGCTGCCGGAGCAGAAGGCCGAAGCAATCGCCAAACGGCGCATTGGGCTTGGTGTCACGGGTCTCGCGGATGCCCTGATCTTCTGCCGCACACGCTACGGCTCGCCCGAGAGTGTGGCGATGATCGATGGCTGGCTCCAGGCGATGAGCGATGCGGCCTATCTCGCTTCATCGGAACTGGCCGGCGAGAAGGGTTCCTTCCCGCTGTTCGACGCCCATGAATTTCTTGCGCGGCCGTTCCTCATGCGACTGCCGCAGCACATCCGCACCTCCATCGCGCGCAACGGTATGCGCAATGGTCTCGTCACTTCCATCGCGCCGACCGGCACGATCTCACTGCTCGCCGGCAACGTGTCGAGCGGCATCGAGCCGGTGTTCGCCTACAGCTATACACGCAAGGTCCTGCAGCCGGACGGTTCGAGTCGTGAGGAGACAGTTGAGGATTACGCCTACAGTGCCTTCCGGGCGCGGTTCGGCGAAGAAGCGACGCTGCCCGACTATTTCGTCAATGCGCAGACACTGATGCCGGCCGATCATCTGGCGATCCAGGCGGCGGCGCAGAAGCACATCGACAGCTCGATCTCCAAGACGATCAACGTGCCGGTCGACATTTCCTTCGAAGCGTTCAAGGACGTCTATCTCAAGGCTTACGAGACAGGCTGCAAGGGCTGCACGACCTATCGCCCTAATGCAGTCACCGGATCGGTTCTGAGCACGACATCTGTCGCAACGGTTAAGCCTGTTGCCGAGACGCTGCCGCCGCTTGTGCCTACGCGCCCGCGCGAGACCGGTGGGGTCGTCTATATGACCGAGCCGCTGGGCCGACCCGAGGTGCTGATCGGCCAGACCTACAAGATCAAATGGCTGGACAGCGACCACGCCTTCTACATCACCATCAACGACATCGAGAAAGACGGCCGTCGCCGTCCGTTCGAGGTGTTCATCAACTCCAAGAACATGGAGGCCTATGCCTGGGCGCTGGCGCTGACGCGGATGATCTCCGCCGTCTTCCGCCGCGGCGGCGACGTGTCCTTCGTGGTCGATGAACTGAAGGCGATCTTCGATCCGCGCGGCGGCCAATGGATGGGCGGACGCTATGTGCCATCGCTGATGGCTGCGATTGGCGAGGTTATTGAACGCCATATGGTGGCAACGGGCTTCATCGCGCCATTGGATTCACCGCTCGTACCCGAAGAGCGCCGCGCCGTCGCAGTAGCGGCCGAGGGCGCACCCGCGCGCTTCTGCCCACGCTGCGGCTCGCCCAGCTTCGTGAAGCTCGAAGGCTGCGACAGCTGCATTTCCTGCGGGTATTCGAAATGCGGGTAGGTGCTTGAACGCACCGCTCCACATTTCCAACGAAACTGCCCGTGCGCTGATCCTATCGCGCACCGGACTGTCCGGCGAAAAGCTCGAGGCTGGAGCCGCAACGCTGGCCCCGCTGATCCGTAAGCTCGGCTATGTCCAGCTCGACTCCATCAAGATCGTCGAGCGTGCGCATCATCACATCCTGTACGCCCGGCACCTTTCCTATCGGCCGCGCCAGCTCGAGCGGCTTCAGAAGAAGACGCCGGCCCTGTTCGAGCACTGGACGCACGACGCCTCGCTGATCCCGATCGAGCATTATCCGCACTGGCGTCATCGTTTCGCCCATAACAGGACGCGCATCGAAGCCTGGCGCAAGGAGTTCGGTGACGATCGCGTTCTTAAGACAGTGCGCGACCATATCGCTGAGAAGGGGCCATCGCTGGCGCGGGACTTCGCGCATCTGGGCGGACGCACCGGCCCGTGGTGGGGCTGGGGCCCGGCGAAGGCCGCGCTCGAATATCTTTGGCGCACCGGCAAGCTCGCTGTACTGGAACGCGACGGCTTCGAGAAGATCTACGATCTTACCGAGCGGGTAATCCCCAAAGCACTGCGCGACGCGAAGCCAACAAAGGCCGAAACGTTCGACTGGGCTTGCAACGAAGCAATGGCGCGTCTGGGTGCGGCCACACCAAAAATGCTCTCGGACTTCTGGAAGATCCTCTCCATCGAGGAAGCCAAGACCTGGATGGCACATGAAAAAAAGAACGGTCGTCTGATCGAAGTGACACTCGAAGGTGCGAAGGACAGGCGCGGCTTCGCAGCGATGGCACGCCCCGAGATCGAGTCCCACTTGGCACAACTGCCTGCCGCCACCTCGCGCCTGCGCGTGCTGTCGCCTTTCGACCCGGTGCTGCGCGATCGCGCCCGCGTCGAACGCATCTTCAACTTCGACTATCGCCTGGAAGTCTTCGTACCCGGACCCAAGCGGCAATACGGCTACTACGTCTTCCCTCTGCTGGAGGGTGACCGCTTCGTCGGGCGCATCGACATGAAGGCCGAACGGGACAAAGGCCGGCTGGCGGTGAAGGCCCTGTGGCTCGAACCGCGTTTCGGGCTCAACCCGGCGCGGCGCGCCAAGCTGGAACGTGAGCTTGCCCGCCAGGCGCGGCTGGGCGCCGTGCGCGACATCGTATTCCCGGCAGATGCACTGAAGACCGGCTAAGGTCCGGCCGCAATGAAATATTCCAGCCGCTTTTTCCTCTACGCACCGCTTGCCCTCTTCCTGGCCCTGGCCGTCACGGCCTGCAGTTATTGGTGGGTCGTCGCAAACGCGTTGTCGAAGAAGCTCGACACACTGAACGGCCATACCGCCATTCCGGGCATCACGTTATCCTTCGCGTCCAAGACTGTGAGCGGCTTTCCGTTCAACCTCGACGTGGTGTTCAAGGATTTCCGCGTCACCGTCGACACGCCGCACGGTCCTTCAACCTGGTCGGCCGAAGACTTCGCGCTCCATGCGCTGACTTACGGCCGCGATCAGATGCTGTTCGAGGCGGCGGGTCATCAGGCACTAACCTGGCATGATCTCAAGGGCGGTACGCATACCCTCCCCTTCCAGGTTGGCGAGTTGCATGCCAGCAGCATCGAGAATGAGCACGGCATGGCGCGCATTGATATCGACTGCATCGGCTTCGGCTCGCCGGCACTGACCGCGGCGCGCCTGCAGCTACACATGCGCGTCAATCCGAACGGTCGCGCGATCGATGTCGCAGCGGATGGCGACGCCGTTCATCTATCACCGCCCCTCGTCTCGCTGTTCGGCGACACGCTCAACCAGATCCGCGCCGAGATCACAGTAGCGCCGTCCACCGCCTTCGCCGGATTGCGCACCGGCCATGCGAGCTGGGTTGATGCTGTCGAAGGCTGGCGAACGGCAGGTGGGACTGCCGACGTCTCGGACTTCCAGATCAGCTGGACACATGTGAGCGGGCTCGGAAAAGGGCGTCTGTCGCTGGATGAGAACCACTTCCTCAGCGGCCTGCTCGACTTCAAGATCGCCGGCATGGAAGCATTGATCGAGGATGCGAACCATCGCGGCTTGCGCGGCGCCCCGAACGGCGGCGTCGCGGCGGCGCTGCTGGATCGCGCGGCCAAGGCGGGAAGCAATCAGGCCGGCATGTTGGGTGCGGTGATTGGATTCCACGGCGAGCAGGTGTTCGTCGGCGACGAACCGGCCGCGACGATGGAACCGGTCTACTAATGTCTCCGCTTCTTGACCGTCTTCTTCAACTTGGGCGCGTTGCGCCCGAAGTTCACGTCCGCGCTGTCCTGGCCAGCGTCGACGATTCCACGCCGGATCGCGCGGGTGCGGGTGAAAAGCTCGAATAGCGCGTCCCCATCGCCCCAGCGAATTTGCCGTTGCAGCGCACTGAGATCCTCGCTGAACCGGCCAAGCACTTCCAGCACCGCATCCTTGTTGTTCAGGAACACGTCGCGCCACATCGTCGGGTCTGACGCTGCGATGCGGGTAAAGTCGCGAAAGCCGCCGGCCGAGTATTTGATAACCTCGCCCTCGGTCACCGCGCTCAGATCATCGGCAGTGCCGACAATGTTGTAGGCGATGAGATGCGGCACGTGGCTCGTGACGGCGAGGACCAGGTCGTGGTGCTTGGCATCCATCACATCGACCTTGCTGCCCAGCTTCTCCCAGAAGGTACGCAACGCCTTCACGGCGCGTTTATCAGCACCCTTTGGCGGTGTGAGAATTGCCCAGCGCCCGTCAAACAGTTCGGCAAAGCCCGCATCGGGTCCCGAGCGTTCTGTGCCGGCAATCGGGTGCGCCGGAATGAAGTGCACGCCTCTGGGCAAAAAGGGACCAACGTCGCTGATGACACAGCCCTTGACCGATCCGACGTCGCTCACGATGGCACCGGGCTTCAGTGCACCCGCAATCGCCTTCGCAACGGCACCGAAGGCGCCGACCGGCGTGGCCAGGATCACCAGATCGGCGTTCCTCACCGCTACCGCAGCCTTGTCGGTGTAGCTGTCGGCCAAGCCGATCTTCCTGGCCGTTGCCAGGTGCGTCTTGTTGCGATCGAAAGCAGCGACATGTCCGGCGAGATGCCCACGACGGATTGCGTGCGCCAGCGACGAGCCGATCAGCCCGATGCCCAGGATCGCGATACGCTCGAACATTGGCTTCGTCATGTCTTGACGAACTCTGCCAGTGCCGCAACCACCGCGCGGTTGGCGTCCGCCGGACCAACCGTGAGACGCAGACACTGGCCGAGGCCGTAAGCAGCTACGCCGCGCAGGATGAGGCCCTTGCTGGCGAGGAAATGATCGGCGGCGTGCGCCTGTTCTGTACCAGCGAAGTGGATCAGCACGAAATTGCCAACGCTGTCGTCGACGCGAAGGCCCAGCTTGCGGATCTCGTCCGTAAGCCACGTCTTCCACTTGTCGTTATGCGCGAAACTCGCCTCGACATGGGCGCGATCCTTAAGCGCCGCGACAGCCGCGTGTTGTGCCGGGATCGAGACGTTGAACGGGCCACGTGTCCGGTTCAGCACATCCGCGACAGCCGCCGGACAATAGGCCCAGCCGACGCGCAGCCCGGCGAGCCCGTAGATTTTCGAGAACGTGCGCGTCATCACAACGTTCGGGAAATTCGCCACCATCTCGATGCCGGATTCATAGTCGTTGCGCCGGACATATTCCGCATAGGCCGCATCGATGATCAGCAGCGTGTCGGGCGACAGGCCCGCATGCAGCCGGCGCACTTCGTCATGCCGCAGATAGGAGCCCGTCGGATTGTTCGGATTGGCGAGATAGACGAGCCGTGTCTTTGGCGTCACCGCCTTCAGCATCGCATCGACATCGGCACGGTAGTTCGTCTCCGGCACCGGCACGGGCTTGGCGCTGTTGGCCAGAGCGGCGATCTTGTACACGACGAAAGCGTGTTCGCTGTACATCACTTCGTCGCCAGGACGCAGATAGGCGGCGGCGATAAGTGTCAGCAGTTCATCCGAACCGTTGCCGCATACGATGCGGTGCGGATCGAGGCCGTACACTTCGCCGATTGCCTCGCGCAGGATCTTCGCGCTGCCTTCGGGATAAATGGAGAGGTCGGACTTGGCGGCGTCGAATGCCTCAACGGCGTGCGGACTCGGGCCCAGCGCGGACTCGTTTGAAGACAGCTTCACAGGATTGTGGACGCCCTCGATATGCGAGCGCCCGCCGACATAGGGCGCGATGTCCAGTACACCGGGCTTCGGAGAGATCGTCATGACTGTCCTGCCACGTCTTCGGACTCGACGGTAACGGCCTCTGCCGCACCGGACGCAACGCCAGCGCCCATTGGCTTCGCATAGCCACCGACGCATACAAGACGGATGATCCCACCTGCCGCATTCTCAAGCACCACTGCGAACCGCGGATCATCCGGCGCGGCGAAGCCCTGCACCTCCCACAGATACTGCCGGGCCTGGCTGTTACCGGATTCACGGCCCGCAGCCAGTAGCTGTGTCTCGAGACCCGCCTGTTTCATCAACGTCTGCAGCCGGGCGCGGCTCAGACTGTCATGCGCGCCAAGGATGATGAGCGTTGCATCATCACCGCTCGGCTCATGCTCCCGTGCTCCTACGACATAACCAAGGGCCTGCGTGCCGCCTTCATCGACCAGAGGCAGGCGCGCGAGGATGCGGGCTCCATGCTGTCCGGCTGGCGTCAGCTGTGTCCACCACGGCGCTGCATTCTCGTCGCTGTCAGGCGGCGGCACGACGCCGAACACCGCGTCGTTCGTCGCGCAGGCATGCAGCACGGCGGATGGCGAAGGCTCGCCCTCCATCGCCACGGCCGATCCGAAATAGCCGCGCGCAAGATCGCGGTAGTGCGCAATGCGGTCACCGGCATAGACGTGCACAAGGCGCGGCTGGCCCGGCATCGCCGACATCACCTCGCGCCAGATATGGACAAGTCCACCAAGCGTCAACTCACCTTTGTGCCGCGCAGCCAGGCGCCTGAGCGTGGCCGCCTGCTGCGCCACGCCGCCCAGCGGCGCCACATCTGCCCCAGCCAGCGGCGCGCGACGGATCAGCAGGTCGTGGATCTTGTCATCAAGCGCATCGAGCTTGAGGGCGAGATCGGCCGGCGTTTGCGGGCGTTTTGGTGCCATAAGGTCGGGACGTTCTCAAAAAGGGGCGGTATTGATAAGGGCGGCGGATGGCAAAATCAAAGCAGGCTCCGGACCGCAGCCTAACGCATTGTTTGACACGGGGGCGCGGCGGCCCTAGCACACCCCCCCTTGGTTTGACTGGACATATTCAGCCCATGTCGGAAGCGCCCAAATTCCTGAGGCCTGTGACCGCAACAGATGCGGAGATCGGCCACGCCGTGACCTTCGGTCCGGACCGGCCGCTGACGCTGGATTGCGGCAAGACCCTGTCGCCTTTCACCATCGCCTACATTACATACGGCAAGCTCAATGCCGCGGGCACGAACACCATCCTGATTTGCCATGCGCTGACGCTTGATCAGTTCGTCGCCTCCGATAATCCCGTCACCGGCAAGCCCGGCTGGTGGGAACCGATGGTAGGGCCGGGCAAGCCGATCGACACTGACCGGTACTACGTTGTCTGCGCCAATGTGCTGGGCGGCTGCATGGGCTCGACCGGGCCGGCAGAAATCAATCCCGAGACGGGCAAGCCCTGGGGCCTCGATTTCCCCCTCGTCACTATCCGCGACATGGTCCGCGCTCAGGCAATGCTTCTGGACGAACTCGGCGTCGGCAAAGTGCTTTGCGTCATCGGCGGATCGATGGGCGGTATGCAGGTCCTGCAATGGGCTGCGACATATCCCGAGCGTGTTGTGTCCGCCGTGCCGATTGCATGCGCTGCGCGCCACTCGGCACAGAATATCGCGTTCCACGAAGTCGGCCGCCAGGCGATCATGGCCGATCCCGACTGGAAGGGCGGCACCTATCAGCTTCACGGCACGATGCCGGCCAAGGGCTTGGCTGTGGCGCGCATGGCCGCGCACATCACCTACCTTTCCGAAACTGCCCTGCAACGGAAGTTCGGCCGCAATCTCCAGGCGCGTGAGCAGGTGTCGTTTGGCTTCGGGCCGGACTTTCAGATCGAGTCCTATCTCCGCCATCAAGGCATGACCTTCGTCGACCGCTTCGATGCCAACTCCTACCTCTACATTACGCGCGCGATGGATTATTTTGATCTCGCCGCCGAACATGACGGCAAGCTTGCCGAAGCGTTTCGCGGCAGCAAGACACGGTTCTGCCAGATCGCGTTCACGAGCGACTGGCTGTTTCCGACGGCAGAGAATAAGCGCGTCGCCCATGCATTGAATGCGAGTGCCGCGACCGTGAGCTTTGTCGAGATCGAGACCGACCGCGGTCATGACGCCTTTCTGCTCGACGAGCCCGAGATGTTCGATACCGTGCGCGGCTTTGTAAGCTCAGTCGCCGCCAAGGTCGGCGCATGAGCCAGCCTGCTCTGCGCCCTGATCTCGCGGCGATCGCAGAGATGATACCCTTCGGTGCCCGCGTGCTTGATGTAGGCTGCGGCGATGGTGCGCTGCTTGAGAATCTTGCTGCGGCGAAGAATGTCGATGGCCGCGGCCTCGAACTGCTGCAGCAGAATGTGAACGCCTGCGTCGCCCGCGGCCTTCCCGTTGTCCAGGGCGACGCCGATACCGATCTTGGCGACTACCCGACCGGCGCCTTCGATGTCGCGATCCTGAGCCAGACGATCCAGGCGACTCGCGCGCCCCATGCGGTGCTGGGCGAACTCTTGCGGATCGGCCGGCGCTCGGTGATTTCGCTACCCAATTTCGGTCATTGGCGTGTGCGCGCGAGCCTGTTGTTCAACGGACGCATGCCGCGCACCCAGGCGCTCAATCATGCGTGGTATGACACGCCGAATATCCACCTCTGCACGATCGCGGATTTTGTAAACATGGCGCGTGAGAACGGCGCGGTGATCGAACGGGCGCTGGCCATCAACGAGAACGGGCGCACGCGGGCAATGAAGGCAGAGGCCTGGGGCCCCAATCTGTTCGCGGACGGCGCGATCTTCCTCCTTAAGGGGGTAACATAGGAAGACCGCGCCGCTAACACGATCGGGGTGGTTTCCAGTCACGCCAATCGTGCGAACACATCGAACCGGCTTAGCCGGCCGTCAGAAGCGCGAGCGCTTTTTTGTAGTGCTCAATACCAACCTTGTAGAGTCCGATGGTGCAGTAGTTGTGCGCCGCGCGGGACTCTGCGCGAGCGGCGTCCAGATTGGCAGACGTGCTGTTGGCTTTCATTGCGTCATCGGTAGCCGTCGCGTTGCGCACACAGCTGGAGATGGTCGCATCCTCGTCGGTCGCATAGGCCGCCGCTGATCCAAGCACCAAACCCAGCGCCACCGTTGCCGCCGCAAAATTCGTGAACTTCATTGCATCCTCCTGTTTCGCCGGCACTCCCGTCGGCTCATCGAAGGTAGGTTTGGACTGTTACATATAAAGGGGTTGAAACACGCAGCGCGCCTCACAAGCATGTGAAGCTGAACGGCAAAGCGCGATTTTGCTGAGTTAAACGAACACGACCTCGTGATGCATGGCAGCTCTGCGAAATCGCGGCGTGATCTTCTCTATTGTAAATCAAAACTAGCGGGCTCGATGACGCCGCTGTCATTAGACGTTTGTAAATCTGTTGCGCCGAATTGCGTTACGCGCACGTCACGCATGACCGGCAAGCTTCTCGCGGCCGCATTCACCGCCACCGGCGGCGCGCCATAAAGCGACTTTGCGACCTCGACGATATGGACGCCGGCAAGTGTTGGCAGCAGCCGGCGCATGATCTTGTCCCAGCCGTTTGCGGTCCGGATGAGACGCCGTCCACGGAAGGGCGGCAGGTACAGCGCACGGTCCCAGCGCAACGGCTGAAACAATGCGCCGCGCAACAGACGATCCAGTTCGCCCTTGCTGAAGGGACGACCGACCGCAAACGGTGAGCGCTCGAGCTGGGCCCACAGGCTTGTGCGGTTGGGCACCACAAGGAGCATCCGGCCCTCGGGCGCCATCACCCGCCAGAGCTGGCGCAACAGTGTCCGCGACGCCTCGGCCCCTTCGACGCCATGGACCACCAGGATGCGATCGAAGAACGCATCCGGAAACGGCAGCGCGTCTTCCTCTCCCAGGGCGGCGAGGGAGCGGTCGGCCGGCCACGCAACCACGCCCTGATGCGCGGGCATCAGGGCGATGACGCGCTCGGCCTCACCCTGAAAGGCCCGCAGATAGGGAACCGCGAAGCCGTAGCCGAGAAAGCGGAGACCGGGGGCATGCGGCCAATAGGTTCGCAGCTGGCGGCCA
>DASZCC010000396.1:0-5987 GCA_035943485.1 Rhizomicrobium sp.
GTACCCTATTTGCGCGGGCGTGTGCGGCGGGTGCTTTCCTCCTGATCGCTGCCTGCGCGCCAGTGCTGGCGCCGCAGGGCGTGGAGAACGAGACACCGGCTTTCACTGATACCTATCTGCTCGCACGCGACGGCGAACATCGGCCGCTGCGGATATGGGCAGCGGATCATCCGAAGGCGGTGATCGTGGCACTGCATGGCATGGGCGACTATTCCAATGCGTTCGCAATGCCTGGCGAGTACCTCGCAAAGCAGGGGATCACTACACTCGCCTATGACCAGCGCGGTTTCGGGCAATCGGCACATTACGGTCTGTGGGCGGGTGGCGATGCGATGCGTCGCGATCTCGCCGATGCGCTCGACGCAGCGGGGGCAAAATATCCAGGCATTCCCGTCTATGCACTGGGCGAGAGCATGGGCGGTGCCGTCGTGTTGTCGGCTCTCGCCGGACCCGAGCCGATCAAACCCAGCGGCGTGATTCTCGTCGCGCCCGCAGTCTGGTCTCGGGACGACATGCCGGCTTCCTATCGCGCTGCGTTATGGCTGTCGGCGCATGTGGTGCCCGGCATGACCGTGACCGGCAGCGGCTTGAAGATCTGGCCATCAGACAATATCCCGATGCTGCGGGCCTACTCGCGCGACCCGTTTGTCCAGAAGGAGACGCGGGCCGATGCGGTGTGGGGCCTCGTCAACCTGATGGACGAGGCGCGCCACGCTCCGGACCACCTATCGGCGCCGCCGCCGATCCTGTTCCTGTACGGCAAACAGGACCAGGTCATCCCCGCACCGCCGACGGAGGCGGTGATCGCGGCGCTCGACGGGAAGGCAGAGGTCCACCGCTACGATCATGGCTACCATATGCTTTTGCGGGATCTCGACCGGCAGACCGTATGGCAGGATGTGGTTACGTGGATCGGGAACGGAGGAAAGCGATGATGAGTCTCAAGCAGCATATGCCGGCAAGTCCGCGCATGCTTTGCTTTGCTCCTCTCGACGCTGAGTCCCGTCCATGTCCGCCGTCATCGCTGTTGAAGACCTCCGCAAGGACTATCGCTATGTCCGGCGCAAGCCGGGCCTGAGCGGCCTTTTCAACCGCGACATCCGCACAATCGAAGCCGTTACCGGCGTCTCGTTCCAAATCGCCGAACGCGAGCGCGTGGCCATCATCGGGCCGAACGGGGCTGGAAAATCGACCACACTGAAGATGCTGTCGGGGATACTTGAGCCGACAAGCGGCACGACGCAGGTACTCGGCCTTGTGCCGTGGAAACAGCGGCGCACGCTCGCCTATCGCATCGGTGTCGTATTCGGCCAGCGCTCGCAGCTCTGGACCGAGTTGCCGGCACGCGACAGCTTCGCCCTGCTGCGGCGTATCTACGATGTCGACAAGGCGACCTTTGAGCGCCGGCAGTCCCAACTCGTGGAGCGTTTCGGGCTTGGCGATCTCATGGACCAGCCGGTGCAGCGCCTGTCGCTCGGCCAGCGCATGCGCTGCGAGATCGTGGCCAGCCTGCTGCACGGCCCGGCGCTGCTGTTCCTCGACGAACCGACAATCGGGCTCGACATCACGGCGAAAGCGGCGATCCGCGACTTCATCCGCGAACATGCGGGCGCCGAAGGGCAGACCGTGGTGCTGACTTCGCACGACACGCGCGATATCGAGCTCGTCTGCGACCGGGTCATCGTGATCAACGAGGGCCGAATCGTGGTCGACCAGCCCACGGATCAGCTGCGCCGCCTGTTTCTCGGTCACCGGCTCGTCACGCTGCGCTCGGCGAAGGCGCTGGCTGATCTCAACCTGCCTGGTGCGAAGCGGCGCGTGAGCGAGCCGCATGTCGCGATCTACGAGGTCGATACGCGTGTTACCCGTGTGGACGCGCTGGTCGAGGCCGCGTTGGCGCAGGGTGGCATTGAAGATATCACGATCGAAGATCCCCCAATGGAGGAGGTGGTCCGTGCGATCTATGACGCAAACAACGCGCGCTAGTCTCCCGGTGGTGGGTGCAGTGTCCGCTGCACTCAGCACGTTTGCGCTCGGACTGCGGCGCAATCTTGCCAATTGGCCGATCCTGATGGGTCGGGCTCTGTTCTACCTTGTAGCGATGGCAGTGCTGTCGGCCTTGTGGGACAAGGTGGCATCCCAGCACACGGTTGGTGCGCTGGCCGTGCCCGCTGGCGATCTCTCGATCTATATCGGCACAACAGAATGGATCACGCTGTCGGTGGCGTCGATCCATCTGCGGCTGGAGGACGACATTCGCCTCGGCATGCTGGAACCGCATCTGCTGAGACCAAAACCTTATCTGCTGCAGAAGATTGCCGAGTCGCTGGGTGACAGTCTGGCGCGCCTGCTCGGTATTGGCTTGGCAGCACTTTTGGCGCTGGCGCTCTCAGGTCGAGCAGCACCGTCGCCCGGGGCCTTCGCAGCGGTGGCGATTCTTGGCCCGCTGGGCGCAACGATCGGCGTGCTGCTCTACACGATTGTCGGGCTTTGCGCGTTCTGGGTGCGGCGCGTAATGCCGGCCTATCTGATCATGCAGAAATCGATGTTCCTGCTGGGCGGGCTGTTCGCACCGATTACGCTCTATCCGGTCTGGCTCTATCTGGCGGGCGTCGTGACGCCGTTCGCGGCACACATTTTCTATGCTGGCCATCAGATGATTGCGCCGTCGCTTGTCGGGTTCGTCGAAGCATTCGCGGCACAGCTGTTCTGGATCGCCGTCCTGACGGTGGTCATCGCGTTGATATGGCGCGCAGGGTTGCACAAAATCCTGCGGGAGGGCCTGTCATGAAACTGCTCTCGACATACGCGGCGAACGCGTCGGCTGCCATTCGCACGTCGCTGATGGATCGGACCAATTTTTTCCTGAATGCCGCCGGCATGATTGTGAATGACATCTTCTTCCTGCTGCTCTGGTACATGTTCTTCGCGGGATTCCGGCGCGTGGGCAATTGGGGCTTGCACGACGTCGCCCTGCTGCTCGGCCTCATTATGCTGGTGGTTGCGATCAGCGGCGTCTTCTTCGGGGGCTATCGCGATATGGCGGCTACCATCCTGCGCGGCGAGATTGACGCGCTTCTCACCCAGCCAAAGGCCGTGTTGCCGCGTCTGCTGGGGCGCGAGAGCATTGCGACGGCATGGGGCGATCTCTTCATGGGCATCTGGCTGCTCGCAACGTTCGCGAATCTTACCTTGCGCGACATCCCGCTTGTTGCCGTCTGCCTCGCAGCAGGAACGGTGATTTATGTGTCATCGGCGATAGTCTATGCGAGCTTAGCCTTCTGGTTCACCGGCGCGCGCAGCTTCGCACGCGACCTCACAGACTTCATGCTTCTGTTCTCGAGCTATCCTGGTTCGATCTACACCGGCGCCACAAAATTCGTCGCATACACGGTCTTGCCAGCCGGCTTCATCGTGCTTGCGCCAGTCACATTCCTGCGCACGCCGTCGGCGCAGAACTTTGCTTTGATTGCAGCGCCCGCGATCGTGTATGGCACGCTGGCGTTGCTAATCTTCAATCTGGGCCTGCGCCGCTACCGCCAAGGCAAGGTTTCAATCGGCTGAGAGCAACCTCCCGACCGCCTGTTCGTTACCTATTCGGAAACGTCGGAAAGGTAGCCAGAATGGCCAAAGACAAAGAGAAAAAGCACGACCTTCGGGACGATATGTATGCGCCGCGTACGACTGTAACGAATACGGATAAACGCATGGCAGGCGCAGAACCAAAATCGGTTGATCCCGAGAACGGCAATCTCAGGATGGTCACGCCCGACATCGGCAAGGATGTCGTTAAGGGTCAGACGACCAAAGGCTAATTCGAATCTCCTCTTGCGAAGCCGCCGGCCGAGACACCGGCGGCTTTGCCATGTCGAGCCTACGCCTGTAACAAGGGACAAACAGGGCAGGTCGAGGGATACATGAATGCGAGGGGCTTCGCGGGGGCAATTGCACTCTGCTGGTTCGCGTTCCTATCTCCAGCTATTGCCGAATCACCCTGGATGAATGCGGCCCTCCCACCGGATCAGCGCGCCGATCTGATCCAGGCACAGATGACGCAGGACGAGCAGCTGTCGATGCTTATGGGCTATTATGGCTCACCGGTCCAATTTCCCTTCGCGCGCACATCGCCGCCCAGTCTGTTTCCCGTTTTCAAGGGCACCGCGGGATACGTACCAGGCGTGCCGCGCTTGGGCATCCCCGCGCTCTATGAATCCGATGGACCGGTGGGCATCGCGGACAGTGTGAATATGCGGCCGGGGCAGACGGCGACGGCAATGCCGTCGACTCTCCTCACCGCCGCGACGTTCGACCCTGGCATTGCCCATACGGTGGGAGCCGCCATCGGCAATGAGGCCCGTGAGCGCGGCTTCAATGTGATGCTAGCGGGCGCCATCAATCTCACGCGCGAGCCGCGCGGCGGACGTAATTTTGAATATGCGGGCGAGGATCCCCTGCTGGCGGGCGTGATCGTAGGTTCGACCATTGCGGGCATCCAGTCGGAGCATATCGTTTCCACCGTCAAACATTACGCGCTCAACAGCCAGGAGACAGGACGAGGCGTCTATGACGCAACAGTTGGCGAGCAAGAGGCACGCGAGAGCGACCTGCTCGCATTCCAGATCGCGATAGAGCGCGGCGAGCCGGGCTCCGTCATGTGCGCCTACAATCTCGTCAACGAATTCTACTCCTGCGAAAACAAGTTCCTGCTCACGGATGTGCTTAAGGGCGACTGGCGCTTTCCGGGCTGGGTAATGTCGGATTGGGGTGGTGTCCATTCCACGATCGCGGCGGCCAACACCGGGCTTGATCAGGAATCAGCGACAGGCTTTGACCGACAGGAATATTTCGGGGCGGCTCTCAAACAGGCTCTCGCGAGCGGTGCAGTAGCGCCGGCGCGCATGCACGACATGGTCCACCGAATTCTACGCACGCTGTTCGCCAAGGGTGTATTCGATTTTTCAATGGCGCCGCCGCCCGTGCAGTTCAGCGAACACGTCGCAGTCGCCCAGAAGGATGCGGAAGAGGGTATCGTCCTTCTTAAGAACAACAAGGCAGCATTGCCTCTCAGCCCCGGCTTGAAGCGGATTGCATTGATTGGGCGCCACGCTGAAATCGGCATGATGGCCGGCTCGGGGTCGTCACTCGTTATGCCGATCGGGCACAATCCCGCCGATATTTTCCCCGTTGGTGCCGGTGTCGTAGTCGCTTCAACCGCCAATCGCGTGATGCCCGCGGGGCTGACGGTATTCGATCCTCCTTCGCCGCTCGCCGCGCTGCAGGTCGAAGCTCCAGGCGCCGAGATCCAACTCGCGCAGGGTGACGACATAGACGCAGCTGTGGCACTCGCGCGACGGTCCGATGTGGCGATCATCTTCGCGCAGCAGTGGACGACGGAGACACAGGATGTGCCAAGTCTTGCCCTTGCCGGCAACCAGGATGCGTTGATCGCGGCCGTGGCGGCCGTCAATCCGCACACGATTGTTGTGCTGAACACTGGCGGTCCCGTTCTGATGCCGTGGCTTGACAAGGTGCAAGGTGTTGTCGAGGCGTGGTATCCGGGCAATGGCGGCGCAACGGCCGTTGCGCGCATCCTGTTCGGCCGCGTTAGTCCGTCGGGCAAGCTGCCGATCACATTTCCCGTGAGCGAAGATCAGCTCCCGCGTCCGGTGATTCCAGGCCTGAGCAATCCCAACGCGCCGTTCGCGCTGACCTTCCCTGAGGGTGCCGACGTCGGTTATCGCTGGTATGTCAGGCAGCATCTGACGCCGCTTTTCCCGTTCGGGTTCGGCCTGTCCTACACATCGTTTACGATCCGCAATGTCACGGTCACCGGCGGCGATACGGCGACTGTGGGCGCCGACATCACCAACAGCGGCGCGATCGAGGGAGCCGAGACGATCCAGGCTTATGCCGTCCTGCCGACCGATGCCGGGTCGGGCGTACCGCGCCTGATCGGCTGGGCCCGCGCCGATCTCAAGGCTGGCGAG
>DASZCC010000397.1:0-1793 GCA_035943485.1 Rhizomicrobium sp.
CGAGCTGCTCCTTCGACGCATAGTGCAACCAGAAGCGAGCCACCGCGACGTAGGGCTCGTGGCTGTATTGTTCGAAGAACATCCACTGCAGCGCCTGGGCGCGGTCCCATCTGTCTTCCGGCAACAGCGCTGAGCCGTGTGCGAGATAGGAAATGATCGCGTCGGACTCCGCGAGTGTGCGGCCGTCCTCGAACTCCAGCAGCGGCACGCGGCCGTTGGGATTGAGCTTGAGAAAATCCGGCTTGCGCGTATCGCCCGCCATCAGCGGATAGTCCTTCAGCGCAAGCGGGATGCCGAGCTGCCGCGCGACGAGGCGGACCTTGTAGCAATTTCCCGACATCTGCATCTGATGCAGCACAAGCATCGGCGACTCCCCATCCATGACGCGACGGGAAACACGATTGCAGATTCGGCGCGCGTTTACGTATGCGCTTTGCGCTTGCCACCCTTGCGCGCGCCCGGCGCGACCGTGCGAGCGATGACACCGCAGGCAATCCGCGCGCCCGCATGACCGTCGGGCTGGGTCACATAATCGTCAGCGCCGGCATCGATGATCAGCGACGCGCCGTCCTTGTCGAAAATCGATTTCTTGCCGTTGCCCAGCGAGAAGGCACTGTCGGTCACGCTGGCGCGCAAGGTGCCGTCGCCGGCCGCCACTTCATTGGGCAGATCGCCCGGATGCGGGCCATGCGGCGCGAGATAGCCGTGCGCTTTCTTGGCATCGAAAGCGAGATGCGGACCGGCGGACGCGAAGCCGTTCGCCGCGCTGCAATTGCCCGAGGTGTGGATATGGATGCCATGCGGGCCAGGGGGCAGGCCCTTCAGATCGTACTCGACAAGGACGCCGTGATTGGTCGCGGTGAACGTAGCAGTGCCGCCGGGACCGCCGCTCTTCAGAATGACGGTCGCGACCGCCTTGGCTTTGGAGGCGGCGAGAGAAGGAGCTGGAAGAAGAACAACGATAGAAATAAAAGAGTATGCGATTACTGAATAGATTGAGCGTGACATGGATGTTCCATAGTGCAGGAACACGCATCATCTATCAGAAGTTGTAAGATTATATGTCAGGTAGCGCTTGACAAATATGTCAAGGTGACCTTGACTGCCAGGGTGACCTTGACGGAGGCGTCGGATGAACGCCAAACCACAACAGCCCGCGAGCGATAACACGCTCTACTGTTCGTTCTGCCGGAAGTCCCAGCATGACGTGAAGAAGATGGTGGCGGGACCTGCCGTGCTGATCTGCGACAGCTGCGTCGCGATCGCGGCGAAGGTGATCGCCGACACGTCTGATATCACGCCACCGCCGCGCCTCGACTGGCCTGAGAAGACAGCGACGAAAGAGCTTCTCGCCATACTCGCCGGTCAGGATTCCTTATATCGCGAAGTGCGGGAGCGCGTTCAGGAGACGGTCGACATCCTTCGCAAGCGCGAGGTGAGCTGGGCTGATATCGCGGCCGCGCTCAACGTTTCGCGGCAAGCCGCATGGGAGCGGTTTTCCTGACGGAACCCTCGGCTCCGCTCCCACGTTTCCGCCACGGGCCGCTAACGCCCCATTTGGAGGAAACATTCTCATGACGATATTTAAATCGATTTTTGCCGGTGCGATGCTTTCCGTCACCGCGCTCCCGGTCTTTGCTGGTCCGATGGATATGGACAAGCCGGTGACCACGGGCCCGCTGACGCTGGCCTGCACCGGTGTCGGTTCAGCCAAGGACGATCCGCAGTGGCAGGAATGGCCGGTGCGCATCGTGTTCTCGAATGGCGCGGCGCAGTTCCTGTCAGGCGCGCAT
>DASZCC010000398.1:0-2484 GCA_035943485.1 Rhizomicrobium sp.
ACGGTTTGCCGTCCGTGCCGTTCATCGTGCCGAAGCCGTCATGCTCCAGATGCGCCTTCCCGGTGATGCCGGCCTTTTCGGCCGCACGGAAGACCTGCTCAAAATGGAGATGCTGACGCTGGTCCACGATATAGAGGATCAGATCCGGATTTTGCTCGCGCACACGGTCGATGATCGTCGCCAGATCAGTGGTGCCATAGAGCACCGCGCCGTCCTGCTTGACGAGAATGAGGGGCGGCATTTCCTTCTTGTCGCTGTTTCGCTCGACCGGGATGACCAGGGCTCCGTCACTTTCGACGGCGATCTGGCGCTTCTTGAGGTCTTCGATCATCGGCACGGTGATCGGATCGACGCTCGCTTCACCCTTCCAGAGGTCGAAATGCACGCCGAGACTTTCGTACTCCCGATCGAGGCCAGCCTTGGAGACATTGAAGAAGTGCCGCCACAACGCGCGGTAACCTGGCCGTCCCGCCTGAAGATCCGCAGTCGCCCTGCGCGCTTCGTCGAGAAGCACCGGATCGGCTTTGCACGCCGCCGCTGCTGCTGGATAAATCTCTTCAAGATCGTCCATCGTGACAGGCGACTGATCCGGATAAGGTCCGCTGAAATTCGCGTCGAAATAGATCGGGGCGATGTCGCGGTGGTCGATTTCGGATATCAGCTGACCCATCTGCAGGCCCCAGTCGCCTAGATGAACGTCGCTTGTTACCGACCAGCCATTGGCCCGGAACAGCCGTTGAAGGCTGTCGCCGATAATCGCCGAACGCAGGTGACCCACATGCATGGCCTTGGCGATATTCGGACCGCCGAAGTCGATCACAAGGGTCTTGCCTGCGCCAATCTGCGGCGCACCATGTTTTGCATCTCGTGCGACGGCGCCAAGGCGCGCGGCCAGTGCTTCGTCGGTAACATCGAGATTGATAAAGCCGGGCCCAGCGATCTCGACCTTGGCAAACAGCGCGTTGGCCCTCAGCCGTGCTGCCACCTTCTCGGCGATGGCACGCGGATTGGACTTGGCCTGCTTGGCGGCGGCCAGTGCGCCATTGCACTGAAACTGCGCGAGGTCGGGACGATCGGACCGCTGAATCTGGCCAAAGGCTTCAGACAATCCCTCAGCCGCGAAGGCCGCTCCGGCAATCGCGCTCAACTCGTCGGAGAGCGCGATCATGGCGTGTGTCGGCCGGCGTTGAAGTCCATCTGCTGCCGCGTCAGCTGGAGACCAGTGAGCAGGCTGTAGTCATAAGGCTTCTTGCCGTTGGCCAGCTTGATGAGTGTCGTGGGAACAGTCGCGCTGAATGTGACTTCCGACTCGCCGGGCCCGAACGAAAACCTCTCGGCCAGTATCTGCTTGTTCAGCACAGTGTTTCCGTCCTCCAGCGATGCCACAAAATATGGCACGGCGTGTGAGACGGCATCGCCGGTCGGGGCGCGCGTCGCATGGAAGGTGAGCTGGACATCCGACTCGGTGGTGCCCTCGTCCTTGTCGAAGTCGCAGCTGGACTGCACACCCGTCAGCTGGACGCTATAGATCTCGCCCGCCGGATCACCTTCCATCCCCGCCTTGAATTCCGTCATCGACGACGCCGTGGCTAGAATGTTCGCGGCTGGACAGTTCGCCTGCGACTTTGCGGTCTGGCAGCCCGAGAGCCCCAGGGCGGCTATGCTGGCGGCAGCGGCGAGTGCGGCGAATCTGTTCATCTCGGCCCAAATCAATCTTCAACTATCGGCGTTGCTTGACTTTTTGCAGCCTCCAGCCGACTTCTCAAAACGAAGCGGGAAAGCGCGGCGGACCATAGCCAAGCGGCTGCCCGATGGGAAGCGCATGGCCGTCTACACAGAAGTCTCGTTCGAGGACCTTGAAGCCCTGCTCGCCGGCTATGACATCGGCGCGCCGCTCAGTTTCAAGGGCATTGCCGAGGGAGTTGAGAACTCGAATTTCCACCTGCAGACTGATCGTGGCTCGTACATTCTCACCCTTTATGAAAGGCGTGTCAGGGAAGCCGACCTGCCCTTCTTCCTCGGTCTTATGGAGCACCTGACTTTGCGCGGGATTGCCTGTCCGCAGCCGGTGCGCCGACGCGACGGCGCGCAGTGGATGACGATCAACCGGCGGCCCGCCGCATTGCTCACCTTCCTGAACGGTTTGTCGCTCCGGCGTCCCGACGTCGGTCATTGCGCGGCGGCCGGTGATGCGCTCGCACGGCTTCATGCCGCCGGACAGGATTTTGCGCCGGTCCGCCCCAACGCGTTGGGACTCGACGGACTGCAAGGTCTGATTGAGGCGACGGAAGCCGATGCCGACACGGTAGAACCGGGTCTGCGCAAGCTGATCGCCGACTCCTACGCGCAGCTTCGCAAGGACTGGCCGCGCGATCTTCCGTCCGGTGTGATCCATGCCGACCTGTTTCCCGACAATGTGTTGTTCATGGATGCCGAGGTCTCGGGACTGATCGATTTCTACTTCGCATGCAATGATGCTCTGGC
>DASZCC010000399.1:0-9719 GCA_035943485.1 Rhizomicrobium sp.
GGGAGGCTCCAAACATCGGTAATTGCGCCCGATCGGGGCAACGACCGCTTTACCCAGCCGACGGATAGTAGGCTGGTGAGGAGATAGAAATGTCAGAACAAGAAATCGTCGACACCCCCAAAGACGACAACGGGAGCCTTCTGGCGCCGGTGCTGCCTTTGCGCGACATCGTCGTGTTTCCCCACATGATCGTGCCGCTCTTTGTCGGCCGCGAGAAATCGGTTCGCGCCCTTGAAGAGGTGATGAACGAGGAGAAGCAGATCCTCCTGGTTACCCAGAAGAACAAGGAAGACGACGACCCGGGTCCGGATGGGCTCCATCAGATCGGTACGCTCGCGACCGTCCTTCAACTGCTGAAGCTGCAGGACCAGACGGTCCGCGTTCTGGTCGAAGGCAAGGGTCGCGCCCGCGTAACCGGCTTCGTGCCGCGCACCGACTTCTTCCAGGCGACGATCGAGAAGATCCCCGACGCGACGGCTCCCGCCAAGGAAGTCGAGGCGCTGATGCGCACCGTCAAGGCGAATTTCGAGCAGTACAACAAGCTGAACAAGAAGGTCCCGCCGGAGATGCTGGCGGCCGTCTCGCAGATCGACGATGCGGCGAAGCTCGCCGACACCGTCGCCTCGCATCTGTCGGTCAAGATCTCCGATCGCCAGGCCCTGCTGGAGACGCTCGACACCGTCGAGCGGCTGGAGAAGGTGCTTGCGCTGATCGAAGGCGAGATCGGCGTGCTCCAGGTCGAGCGCAAGATTCGCACGCGGGTCAAGCGTCAGATGGAGAAGACGCAGCGCGAGTACTATCTCAACGAGCAGCTCAAGGCGATCCAGAAGGAGCTCGGCGAAGGCGACGAAGGCCGCGACGAGATGAACGAGCTCGAGGAGCGCATTCGCAAGACCAAGCTGTCAAAGGAAGCGCGCGACAAGGCCGCGGCTGAAGTGAAGAAGCTGCGTTCGATGTCGCCGATGAGCGCGGAAGCGACGGTCGTGCGCAACTATCTCGACTGGATGCTCTCGCTCCCCTGGGGCAAGAAGTCCAAGGTGAAGCGCGACATCAACGAAGCCGAGCGCGTCCTCAACGAAGATCACTTCGGTCTTGAGAAGGTTAAGGAGCGTATCCTTGAGTACCTGGCGGTGCAGCAGCGCGCCGGCAAGATCAAGGGCCCGATCCTGTGCCTCGTCGGTCCTCCCGGCGTGGGCAAGACCTCGCTCGCCAAGTCGATCGCGAAAGCCACGGGCCGCGAATACGTCCGCATGTCGCTCGGCGGCGTGCGTGACGAGGCGGAGATCCGTGGTCATCGCCGCACCTACATCGGTTCGATGCCCGGCAAGGTCATCCAGTCGATGAAGAAGGCGAAGACGTCCAACCCGCTCTTCCTGCTCGACGAGATCGACAAGCTGGGCGCGGACTGGCGCGGCGACCCGTCATCGGCGCTGCTCGAGGTGCTTGACCCCGAGCAGAACCACACCTTCAACGATCACTATCTCGAGGTCGATTTCGACCTGTCGGATGTGATGTTTTTGACGACGGCCAACAGCCTGCGCATGCCGCAGCCGCTGATGGACCGCATGGAGATCATCCGCATCCCCGGCTACACCGAGGACGAGAAGGTCGAGATCGCCAAGCGCCACCTGATCCCGAAAGAGGTCAAGGCGCATGGTCTGACCGAAGGCGAGTGGAAGATCACCGATGCCGGTCTGCGCGACCTCATCCGCTATCACACGCGTGAAGCGGGCGTTCGCAACCTGGAACGCGAGATCGCCAACCTGACCCGCAAGGCCGTGAAGGAGATCGTCTCCAACAAGGCCAAGTCGGTCGAAGTCACTGGCGAGAATGTCGACAGCTACGCCGGCGTGCGGAAATTCCGCTACGGCGAGATCGATGGCGAGGATCAGGTCGGTGTGGTCACAGGTCTGGCCTGGACCGAGGTCGGCGGCGAGACGTTGCAGATCGAGTCCGTCATGCTGCCCGGCAAGGGCCGCATGCAGACGACCGGCAAGCTCGGCGAAGTGATGAAGGAGTCGATCGACGCGGCGCGCTCTTACGTCCGCTCCAAGGCGACGACCTTCGGCATCAAGCCGCCGCTGTTCGACCGGGTCGACATCCATGTGCACGTGCCGGAAGGCGCGACGCCCAAGGACGGTCCGTCGGCTGGTCTCGCGATGGCGACGTCGATCATCTCGGTCATCACGGGCATCCCGGTTCGCCGCGATGTCGCGATGACGGGCGAGGTCACGCTGCGGGGCAGGGCTCTGCCCATCGGCGGCCTGAAGGAGAAGCTGCTTGCGGCGCTGCGCGCCGGCATCAAGACGGTGATCATCCCTCAGGAGAACGAGAAGGATCTCGCCGAGGTGCCCGACAATGTGAAGGCCGGACTGAGGATCGTTCCGGTTTCCACGGTCGGCGAAGTGCTCAAGGTCGCGCTCGTGCGTCAGCCCGAGCCGATTGACTGGAGCGAGCCGGAGGTGGGCACACCCCCTCCGTCCACGCCCGACGCGGACGCCGTCGTTACCCACTAACGGCATCCCAAAACGGTTAACGGCCCCGGATCAACCCGATCCGGGGCCGTTTTCACGTAATTTTGCCCCGAAAACCGGGGTTTTCCGTTTGCTACGCGGGTTGCAAGCCCTAATGTCTGGGCTCCGGAGCGAATCTCTTGGAAGGAGCCGCCGTGAACAAGAACGATCTTATTCAGAAGCTCGCCGATCACACTGGCATCGACAAGAACACGTCGGCCAAGGCGGTCGATGGAGTGTTCGATCTCATCGCCTCGACGTTGAAGTCGGGCGACGAAGTTCGCCTGACGGGGTTTGGGGTGTTTGTGGTGGCAACACGGGCGGGCGGCAAAGGCCGTAACCCGCAGACGGGCGAAGAAATCACCATCAAGCCGTCGAAGCAGCCGCGGTTCCGTCCCGGCAAGCAGCTGAAGGACTCGCTGAATACCTGAAGCTGCGCCCAGGCGCATCGTCGTTCTCGGTTGTGCCGGAAGTGGCAAGACCACTTTCGCCCGGCGTCTGGCTGCGCGCCTGAATGTTCCGTTCTACTGCCTCGACGACATCTGGCAGCCGGACTGGTCCGCAGGCGACACGCCGAAGTTCCGCGACCTGCTCACAACCATGCATGCTGGTGACGGCTGGGTCAGCGACGGCAATTTCGCCGCCGTCACGTTCGACCTTCGGCTGCCGCGCGCCGATCTCGTGATCTGGATTGAACGATCGCGCCTTTTCTGCGCCTGGCGCGCGACGCGTCGTGTGTTCCGCCCAGGCGAGGCACACAGACTTCGCGACCTGCCGAAGGTGCTTCGGTTCATTGAAGGCTTCGATCGCGTGAACCGGCCGCGCATCGAGGCACTGCGCCAGCAGTTTGGACCGGATGTGCCTGTCGTGCGGCTGACGGATGATCGTCAGGCCGCGGCGTTCATCGCTCAGGCGTGAAAGAGCGCGCTCACGGATTCGCCGTCATGGATGCGGCGCATCGCTTCGGCGATCGGGCGCGCGATCGACAGCACCGTCAGCTTCTCGGCGCGCTTTTCGGGCGAGATGGGTACAGTGTTCGTGCAGACGATCTCCAGCACATCCGGCTGCGAGCCAAGCCGCGCGGCGGCGCCGGCGGCGAACAGGCCGTGGGTGCAGGCGATGCGGATGGAACGGACCTTCTGTTCGCGCAGGCGGTCGAGCAATTCGAGCGTCGTTGTGCCGCGCGCGATCTCATCGTCCAGCACGATCACATCCTTGCCGGTCACGTCGCCAATGATCGAGCCGATGCGGACTTCGGTGTCAGAGATACGCTGCTTGGAGGCGACCGCAACGCCGATCTTGAGCAGGCGCGCAAAGGCCGCCGTCTCCTTGGCGTTGCCGAGATCAGGGGACACGGCGACGGTGTTCGACAGATCATATTTGCGGAAGTGATCGGCAATTTCATGCAGCGCATGAAGATGGTCGACCGGGATCGAGAAGAAGCCATGCACTTGCGGCGAATGCATCGCCATCGTCAGCACGCGGTTTGCTCCCGCTGTCACCATCAGGTCCGCGACGAGCCGCCCGCCGATCGAGATGCGCGGCGCGTCCTTCTTGTCGGAGCGGGAATAGGCATAGAACGGCATGACTGCGGTAATGCGCGACGCCGAGGCGCCGCGCGCCGCGTCCAGCATCAGCAGCAACTCGACGAGATGCTCCTGAACCGGGGCGCACAGGGTCTGGATGATGAAAACATCGCGCTCGCGGCAATTGGCCTGGAGCTGCACTTCGAGACAGTCATTGGCGAAGCGCGAGATGCGGGACGGTGAGAGCGGGACGCCCAGATCGCGGCAAATCTCGGCCGCGAGGTCCGGATGGGCCGATCCGCTGAAGACGGCGATCTCTCGCATGGCAGCTCCCGAATCCGATCGCGAGCGCCTTATCCCCAATCCAACCGGCAAACACAATGCGCTCTTCTGTCGGGGCGGCCCTGTGGTGTATGAGGGCGCATCAGGGCGGTTAGCTCAGTTGGTAGAGCATATCGTTTACACCGATAGGGTCGGCGGTTCGAGCCCGTCACCGCCCACCAGCCTACGCTGCGCAGCAGCGGAGGCTGCCACGCCGAAGCCCGCAGGGCGTAGGCGGGCTGGTGAATGGTTCGCGCAGCTACGGCTCGGCAGGCCTGGCGCAAGTGCTCGAGCGAAGCCGGACTAGTGAAATGTCCGCGCGAGACACTGGCGACCGCTATCCCGCTTGCGATCTCTCGTCTTGTCCATCTATCTAACCTTGGGCACTCGGGGGCATTCATGCACTTTCGGTCATCGGCGTTGATCGCCTCGGCGGCATGCGCGCTCTCACTCTCCAGCGCCTCCGCCCAGATGATGGACGCCATGGATGCGCCGCCGCCGAAGCAGGCCGTGCCGTCGCCGTTCATTGCCTATTCGCAGCCGGTCATCGCCTTCGTGCATGCCGAGATCGTCGACGGCACCGGCGGCAAGCCGCAGCGCGACATGACGCTGATCTCGGACCACGGGATAATTTCGTCCATCGGTCCCTCAACGAAAATCGCTGTGCCGGATGGCGCGACGACGATCGACATGCATGGCATGACGCTGCTGCCGGGCTTTGTGATGGTGCATGAGCATCTGTTCTATCCGATGGCTGGGCTGAATTACGACGAGCTCCTGGGCAGCTTTCCGGCGCTCTATCTGGCAGGTGGCACCACGACCGCGCGCACGGCCGGCACGATGTCGGCGGACGGTGATCTGAATGCTCGAAAGGCGATCGAGGCCGGCACCGCCATCGGCCCCGACTTCGATCTAACCGGTCCCTATCTCACCGGCCCCGGCTTGCCGATCTACAAGATGCATGTGCTCGCCGATGCCGCCGATGCCACGCGGACAGTCGATTACTGGGCATCCGAGGGGATCAACTCGTTCAAGGCCTATATGCACATCACGCGCGACGAGCTCGCCGCTGCTGTGACGGCGGCCCACGCGCACGGCCTGAAGATCACGGGGCATCTCTGTTCCGTGACTTATCGCGAGGCGGCCGAGCGCGGCATCGACAATCTCGAACACGGCTTTGCGGCATCGACCGATTTCGTCAAGGACAAACAGCCTGACGTCTGCCCCGTGGGCGCGCTGGAGTCGCTGGCTGCGCTTGACGTCAACAGCAATGCCGTGAAGTCGCTGATCGACGAACTTGTCAGCCACCACGTCGCACTGACATCGACGCTGACCGTGTTCGAGTCCTTCACACCGGGCAGGCCGGAAGCTCCCGTAGCGGCGCGCGACCTGCTGATACCCGAACTTCGCAAGTCCTATGAGGACATCTGGGCCAAGGTGCAGACGAGTGCCGGCGCGAAGATCTACGGGGTCGTCTTTCCGAAGCTGATGAAGCTCGAGAAGATGTTTGCCGATGCCGGCGGCACGCTTCTGTCAGGCACGGATCCGACGGGCTATGGCGGCGTGGTCCCCGGCTTCTCGGCGAAGCGTCAGATCGAGCTGCTGGTCGATGAAGGCTTCAGCTTTCCCCAGGCGCTCAGGATTTCCACACTCAACGGCGCCGTCTATCTCGGCCGCGACAAGTCTGTCGGTTCTCTTAAGGTAGGCAAGCGCGCCGACATCGTGGTGATCGAAGGCGACCCCACGAAGGACGTCACGGCGATCGAACACATGCCGTTCGTCTTCAAGGCGGGCACGGGTTATCGCACCGACGCCATCATCGACAGCTTCAAGGGCAAGGTCGGCCTGCAGTGAGATTGCCGAACTTTCATCCGGCGATGCTTTGCGACACAAGTCAGGTCGCCTGAACGTCCGGCTGCGGCTAGGGTGAGCCGCAACTTGCCGGAGCTGGGATGACCAAAGCGGTCCTGATTGTTTTCGCCGCGTCGCTGGCGCTCGCCGCCTGCGGCTCGACCCCGCACAAAGGGAAGTGGGATCCGAACGGTACGCCGCGCAACGAGAACTGGCACTCGCCGGCTGCCGCACTGCTCAAATACGACACCAATCACGACGGCACCCTCACACGGGACGAATTGCTGCGCGGCCTGAAAGCCGAGTTCGATACCTATGATGTGGGCCACAAGAATTGCCTTGGCCCGGACCAGGTGCGTGCGATCAACCAGGTGCGCGTGCAGGAAGACGCCTCGCAGGCCACGCCGCTGGTCGACTGGAACGAGGACGGCTGCATCGATTTCCGCGAATACTCCGGTACGGCGCTCTCGCTGTTCGATTCCCTCGACAAGAACGGCGACGGCAAGCTGACGGCGGAGGAGCTCAATCCGTCGGACACGCCCGGAACCCCGCAGCCGGCAGAAGGACATCATCGCGGACGTCATGGCGGTGGTGGTGGCGATCAAGGCGGCGGCCAATAGCTGATGCTTGACGCGCTCGCTTCGCCGATGGCGGAGTGGGTGGCATGGGGGCTGGGCGCGTCATCACTGCATTAGTGGGTCTGTGTCTTCTGGCCGCCTGCGGGCCACGTGAACCGCCGCACTGGTCGCCCTTCGCGCAGCCGCGCAATGAGAACTGGCACCCGGCTGCGTCGCAATTGCTCCGCTACGACAGCAACAACGATGGCGCGGTGACGCGGCGCGAGCTGGAGGCCGGGTTGCGACAGGATTTCCGCCAGGCCGACACCAATCATGACGGCAAACTCGATCCGGATGAGGTGCGGGCCGTAAACCAGCGCCGGGTCCTGCAGGATCAGTCGATGGCGACACCGCTGATCGACTGGAACCTCGATGGCTTCGTGGATTTCAACGAATTCGCCGCGTCGATGCGCTCGCTGTTCGACCAGCTGGACCAGAATGGTGACGGCGTCGTCTCCAAGGAGGAGTTCAAGGCGTCACAGCCAAGACCATATCTCGCACCCGCCGGTTAGCGGGATTTCCGTGGAATTTCCGGCCTTTCGCTTGACAGCCGGGGAGCCCACGCCCTACACCGGCGCCCTTTCGCGGAGCGCGGCTTAGGTCGCGTGCATGCGGGGGCGTAGCTCAGTTGGTTAGAGTGTCGGCCTGTCACGCCGAAGGTCGCGGGTTCGAGCCCCGTCGCTCCCGCCACCCTCTCGCTGCAAAGCGAAACGGGTGGCTTTCATCCCGCCTTTGAGCAGGCCGGATGGCATCAAATTCTGCAGATTCGTGATCATTTCTCCTAGTTACGAATCGCTCGCAACTGGCTCGAAAATTCCGGTTTTTTCGCGGCGAATCTTAGTCTAAACCCGCGTTGCTCGCGGCCTCTCGAAACCTATACTGCAACCGCGAAATAACATCGTTCCGGCCGCTCCATGGGCATCTCTCGCCCGGACCGGAAACACAGGTTGGGCTATGGACAAGCTGCTTCTCGAGTACCTGCCGATCCTGCTCTTCATCGGCCTGGCCGCGATCATCGCGACCGCTCTGATAGTGGCACCGGTCATCATCGCGCCGTCGAAACCAGATCCCGAGAAGCTCTCCGCTTACGAGTGCGGCTTCAATGCGTTCGATGACTCGCGCATGAAGTTCGACGTGCGGTTCTATCTCGTCTCCATCCTGTTCATCATCTTCGACCTCGAGGTCGCGTTCCTGTTCCCCTGGGCGATCACGCTGGGCGCAACCGGCGTCTTCGCCTTCTGGTCAATGGTCGTGTTCCTCGCGGTTCTGACGGTCGGCTTTATCTATGAGTGGAAGAAGGGAGCTCTCGAATGGGAGTAGTTCTTCCTGCCGGGCAGGGCGCACGCGCCGGTGTTGAGGGTGCCCGCCCGATCACCGACAACGATCCGTATTTCAAGGCCATGCAGCAGGAGATGGCCGACAAGGGCTTCATCGTCACCTCTGCAGAAGCGCTGGTGAACTGGGCCCGTACCGGCTCGCTAATGTGGATGACATTCGGTCTCGCCTGCTGCGCGGTCGAGATGATGCACGCGTCGATGCCGCGCTATGACCTCGAGCGCTTCGGCGCCGCGCCGCGCGGCTCGCCGCGCCAGTCGGACGTGATGATCGTCGCCGGCACGCTGACCAACAAGATGGCGCCTGCGCTGCGCAAGGTCTACGACCAGATGCCGGAGCCGCGCTACGTGATCTCAATGGGATCGTGCGCGAATGGCGGCGGTTACTATCACTACTCGTATGCCGTCGTGCGTGGCTGCGATCGCATCGTGCCGGTCGATATCTACGTGCCTGGCTGCCCGCCGACTGCTGAAGCGCTGCTTTACGGCATCATGCTCCTGCAGCGGAAGATCCGCCGCACCGGCACGATAGAGCGCTGAGCATGAGCGACCTGGTCGAATTCGCCGACAAGCTGTCCGCCGCGCTGCCCGGTGCCATCACCGCGCACAAGGTCGTCAATGGCGAACTGACGGTCGAGGCGGAAGCCGCCGAGATCGTGCGCGTGATGTCGTATCTGCGCGACGATCCGTCCTGCGCGTTCAAGATCCTTGTCGATGTCTGCGGCGTCGACTGGCCGAAGCGCGCCAAGCGGTTCGACGTCGTCTATCACCTGCTCTCGCTGACCAATAACCGCCGCATCCGCGTCAAAGTGATGGCGGCCGAGGACGAGGCCGTGCCCTCGATCGTCGGCGTCTATCCCGCCGCCAACTGGTTCGAGCGCGAGGCGTTCGACATGTACGGCGTGCCGTTCTCCGACCATCCAGACCTGCGCCGCATCCTCACGGACTACGGTTTCTCCGGATATCCGCTGCGGAAGGACTTCCCGCTGACCGGCTATGTCGAGGTGCGTTACGACGACGAGCTGAAGCGCGTCGTCTATCAGCCGGTGCAGCTGGTGCAGGAATTCCGCGACTTCGATTTCATGTCGCCCTGGGAAGGCGCACCGCACATCATGCCTGACGGCAACAAGGCGGCATCCGGCGATCCGGGGAAGAAGGTTTAGTAAGTGGCGAGTGGTTGTTGGCGAGTAGCGAATGGTGAGTGGTGAGTGGTGAATAGGAAATGATTATTGAGCGAGCAACCGATCACGTCCTTCAAGGACCTGCGTGTATGGCGGGAAGCCATGTCGCTGGCCGAGGCGTGCTATTCGGTTACGCGCGCGTTTCCGAAGGACGAAAGATTTGGACTGATTTCACAAATTCGGCGTGCTGCTCAGTCAGTTCCGGCCAACATCGCAGAGGGCTGCGGGCGGGACACCACTGGCGCCTACATCCAGTTTCTCCGGATCGCACAGGGTTCACTAAAAGAAGTCGAAACGCATCTGTTGCTCGCGGTTCGCGTGGGTGTGATGCCCGGAGTCTCTGCAGAAATGCCGCTGGACAAATGCCAGTCGGTGG
>DASZCC010000400.1:0-3697 GCA_035943485.1 Rhizomicrobium sp.
TCTCGATCACCGGAATCTGGCGCGCCTTGGCGAGCTCGATCACCGATTTGCGGGTGATGCCGTTCAGGAAGCAGTCGGCGATCGGCGTGTAGAGCTTCTCGTCGCGGACGAAGAACATGTTCGCGCCCGTCGCCTCGGCGACATAGCCGCGATAGTCGAACATCATCGCATCGGCATAGCCCTTGGCTTCCGCCGCGTGCTTGGAAAGGGTGCAGATCATGTAGAGGCCGGCGGCCTTGGCTTGCGTCGGCGCGGTGTCGGGCGCGGGACGCTTCCACTCGGAGACATCGAGCCGGATGCCCTTCAGCTTCTCCTTGGGATCGAAATAGGAGGGCCACTGCCAGGCGGCGATCGCGACATGGATCTTCGTCGCCTGGGCGGAGACGGCCATCATCTCGCTGCCGCGCCAAACGACGGGGCGGATATAGCCGTCGACAATGCCCTGCACCTTGCAGGCCTCGATACAGGCGGCGCTGATGACATCTTCCGTGTACGGAATCTTCATGCCCAGGACACGGGCCGATTCGAACAGCCGCGCGGTGTGCTCGGCCAGCTTGTAGATGCGGCCGTCATACATCCGCTCGCCCTCGAATACGCAGGAGGCATAATGCAGGCCGTGGGTCAGGACGTGGATATTGCCGTCGCCCCAGGGGACCATCTTGCCGTCGAACCAGAGGGAGCCTTCGCGCTGATCGAAGGGTATGACGTCGGCCATTTCGTTCCTTTCGCCCTTGCCGGAAATCCGGTCAGGGCCTAGTTATTTCAAGCAATTGCCACCCCGTATGACGCTATTATACAGGCCGAAACCGGCGGGGAAACAAGGCATCCGGAATAGCTGATATGAGCGTGCCCTCAACCGTCGAAGACCCGCACCTGCTCGTCGTGGACGATGACGAGCGGCTGCGTCAATTGCTTCACCGGTACCTGACCTCCAACGGCTATCGCGTCACCGCGGCCCAGGACGCGGCCTACGCACGCTCCCTGATGAAGAGTATCGCGTTCGATCTGCTGGTGCTGGACGTGATGATGCCGGGCGAGAGCGGATTCGAGTTGACGAAATCTGTGCGCACAACCTCGCAGGTGCCGATCCTGATCCTGACAGCCAAGGGTGAGGCCGAAGACCGCATCGCGGGTCTCGAATTCGGCGCCGACGACTATCTGCCCAAGCCGTTCGAGCCGCGCGAACTGCTGCTGCGAGTGGGCGCCCTGCTCCGCCGCGCTGCCCCGCCGGCACAGGCGGCGCTGGCGCAGGTGAAGATGGGCGACGCCGTCTACGATCCGGATAACGGCCAGCTTCGCCGCAAGGGCAAGCCGGTGCATCTGACCAGCTCCGAGGCGGCGTTGCTGAAACTGTTCGCCGCGAATGCCGGGCGTTCGTTCAGCCGTTCCGATCTCTGTACGCGCCTTGGCGTGGCGCTGGAACGATCGATCGATGTGCAGGTGACGCGCCTGCGCCGCAAAATCGAGGAAGACCCCAAGCTTCCGCTTTACCTCCAGACTGTGCGCGGTGTCGGCTATGTCCTTGTACCCGACCGTGTCGTCTGAAGGCGCTTCGCCCAGCGGGCTCGCACGCTACGACCCGTTTCGCTATGTGAAGCGCATCCTGCCGCGCGGCCTGTTCTGGCGTTCGCTGATTATCATCGTCACGCCGGTCGTGCTGCTGCAGGGCATCCTCTCCTACGTGTTCTTCGAGTTGCATTTCGACGAGACGACGCGGCGCATGGCGCGCGATGTCGCCGCCGATGTCGCGTTCATGATCAACGTCGAGGACTCCTACCCAGACGCCATGCGCGACGAGCTTCGCGATCGTGAGCGGCACATGCTGCAATACGACGATGTCAGCTTCGTGCGCGGCGCGGTGCTGCCACCGCGCCAGCGCCGCCATCGGACAAGCCTGGACAGGGCGCTGATGACGGTGATGACCGAGACGATCGGCGAGCATCATGCTTTCGAAGCCAAGCATGTCGGCACATCCGTCGAGTTGCGGGTGCAGGTGCATGACGGCGTGCTGCAGGTAACGGTGCCGCACGAGAAGCTCACGGCGTCGAGTGCGGACATCTTCATCGTGTGGATGGTGGGGTCGGCCTTCGTGCTGGTGGGAATTGCCGTGCTGTTCCTGCGCAACCAGGTACGGCCGATCGAGCGACTCGCCTTCGCGGCCGAAAATTTCGGCAAGGGGAGATCGGTGCCGGACTTCAAGCCCTATGGCGCGAGTGAAGTGCGGCGCGCGGCGCAGGCCTTCATCACCATGCGCGCCCGCATCGAACGCCACGTAACGCAGCGCACCGAGATGCTCGCTGGCGTCAGCCATGACCTCAAGACGCCCCTGTCCCGGCTGAAACTTCAGCTGGCGATGATGGGCGAAAGCATCGACATCAAAGCAATGCGCAACGACATCTCCGAGATGGAGCGCATGCTCGACGAGTATCTCGCTTTCGCGCGTGGTGAAGGCGGCGAGGAAAACATCGTGACTGATCTGGGCGATCTGGTCAGCGATGCCGCCTCCGCAGCGGTCAGCGCGCGCGGTCTGCCGGCGGGCCGGGTCAGTATCGAAGTGCCCAAGCCGATCGAGAGCCCGGTCAAGCGCCAGGCGCTGCGGCGTTGCGTGACCAACCTGATCGACAATGCCTTAAAGCACGGCAAGAAGACGGTCGTGACGGTGATGCGCGACGATCGCTTCATCCGGATCATCGTGGACGACGACGGCCCGGGCATTCCGCCCGACCGTCGCGAGGAGGCGTTCCGGCCGTTCCATCGCCTCGATCAGGGACGCAACCTGCAGGTCGGTGGTGTCGGACTTGGCCTCGCGATCGCACGCGACATCGCGCGTGGTCATGGCGGCGATCTGCTGCTCGACAAGAGCCCGATGGGCGGTCTGCGCGCCATCGTGCGACTGCCGGTCTAGCCCGGCAGTGCGCGCAAGGGATAGTCGACAACGATCGCCTTGCCGGCGGTGAGCGCCTTCACTTCATGGAGCGTGTTGGCGGGCACGATCCCGACGAAGCCCGGACCGGCGATGCGCGTTTCACCACCGATGAAGATCTCGAGCTCGCCCTCGACGATGTGCCAGACTTCTTCCTGATCATGCGCATGGCGATGGACGGAGGCGCCTGCGTCGAACGCATAGTGGACGAACGTCATGCTTGGAGAATCGAACTGGCGGCCATACCAGCCCGGCTTGCGGCTGACGACGGCGAGCTTCGATGTGTCGACAAACGGCATGGCTCAATCCTCGTAGCCCGGCGCGGGCTGCCACAGACAAAAGACGGTACCCTGATCGTCCTCGCACACGGCGCTCGGTCCGGACGGATATGTGTTGCGCGAACGGACCTTGCCGCCAAGCTGTTGAACCCGGGCAACCATGCGATCCATATCGGAGACTTTGAAATAGGTGGTTGAGTAGTCGCCGGGCATGCCGGCGGTGATGCCGAGCGGAAACTTCGTGTTGGCGACGTGACCGCCTTCCTCGAACGTCCATCCGAACAGGGCGCCATAGAATTCCTTGCCGCGGCCGAGGTCGCCGACACTGAGTGTGAAATAGCCAAGTTCTACCGGCATGATCGCCTCCCTGTGCGCTGGCAGCATGCGCTCAAACGCGGATGCGTGATTGTATAAATTAGCCGACGAGCGGGATGTGGGCCACGTAAGGCCCTCTCCGCTTCAGCCACTCGGTCGGCGAGAAGCCGGAGAACTCCCG
>DASZCC010000401.1:0-11678 GCA_035943485.1 Rhizomicrobium sp.
TTCACAATCGACGGTCAGCCCGTGGGAGACATGCAGTCGCTCAACTACCGCATCGCCACGCACAAGCCGGGCGACGTCGTGAAGATGCATGTCCATCTCGGCAAGCAGGCGGCCGACGTCCAGGCGACTCTCGCGCTGCCACCTGAGACTCCGCCGCGCGACGTGCGGGCGATCGGCGGCCGCAACCCGCTTACCGGCGCGAAGGTCGAAAACCTCTCGCCAGCCGTTGCCACCGAGCTGCAGCTTCCTCTGACTGCTAAGGGCGTGGTAGTGCTGTCCGTCTCGGCCGGCACACCGTCGGGCAGCTACGGCTTCCAGCCAGGCGACATTGTGCTTGGTGTGAACGGCGAAGCGATCAACTCCGTCGGCGACCTCGAGCGCACGCTGAGTGCGGCGCAGTCCTGGCAGATGGTCGTCGATCGCGGCGGCCAGAGGCTAGCGCTGAACGTGCAGGGTTAGCGTGCGTCCAGGTTCCGGCCTTCCGGGGATATAGTCGAAAACCGGTCGAACATGGCGCTATAATCACGCCATGTCCGATCTCTTCGAAGCCGGCGGCCTGGACGAAGGCACGCCGCGCCCTCTGGCCGATCGTCTGCGTCCGAAATCGCTTGCCGATGTCGTGGGGCAGGACCATCTGCTGTCGCCCGAAGGTCCGATCGGGCGGATGGTGGCACAGAAGCGGCCGCATTCGATCATCCTGTGGGGTCCGCCCGGGACCGGCAAGACGACGATCGCCCGGCTCCTGTCGACCGCGTTCAACCTGCACTTCGATCAGCTCTCGGCGGTATTCTCCGGCGTCGCCGATCTGAAGAAGGCGTTCGAGGCGGCGCGCGCCCGGCGCAAGGTCGGGCAGGGCACGCTCCTGTTCGTCGACGAGATCCACCGCTTCAACCGCAGCCAGCAGGACTCTTTCCTGCCGGTGGTTGAAGACGGCACTGTTGTGCTGGTGGGAGCCACGACAGAGAACCCGTCCTTCGAATTGAATGGCGCGCTGCTGTCTCGTGCGCAGGTGCTCGTGCTGAGGCGGCTTGATGATGCCGCGCTTGAGACTTTGCTGGAGCGCGCGGAGAAGCACTATGGCGAGAGGCTACCGCTCACCAGCGACGCACGCGACAGCCTACGTGCCATGGCGGATGGCGACGGGCGTTATCTGCTGAACCTTGTCGAAGAACTGTCGACCATCAAGACAGTCAAGCCACTGGACTCTGCCGGTCTGGTGCAGGCAGTGCAGAAGCGCGCGCCGCTTTACGACAAGTCCCGCGAAGAGCACTACAACATCATCTCGGCGCTCCATAAGTCGATCCGCGGCAGCGATCCGAATGCGGCACTCTACTGGCTGGCGCGGATGCTGATTGGCGGCGAGCAGCCGCTCTACATCGCGCGCCGTCTGGTGCGTGCCTCGATCGAGGACATCGGTCTGGCCGATCCGCAGGCGGTGGTGCAAGCGCTGGCCGCCAAGGATGTGTTCGACTTCCTTGGCTCGCCGGAGGGCGAGATCGCACTGGCGCAGGTGGTGGTCTATCTCGCGACGGCGCCGAAATCGAACGCGATCTACACCGCGCTCGGGGCGGCCAAGCGGGCAGCGCAGGAGCACGGCTCGTTGATGCCACCAGCGCACATCCTCAACGCGCCGACCAAGCTGATGAAGAATCTCGGCTACGGCAAAGGGTATGAGTACGATCATGAGGCGGAGGAAGGATTCTCCGGCCAGAACTATTTCCCCGATGACATGGAGCGCCAGGAGTTCTACGCGCCGCGCGATACCGGCTTCGAACGCGAGATCACGAAACGGCTGGACTATTGGGCGAAGCTGAGAGCGAAGAAGCGGACGTGATCACTCAGTAGCTCCCGTCCGTCATCGCCGGGCTTGTCCCGGCGACCCATACGCTCCGTGATGCCGTTGTGCGTATGGGTGGCCGGGACAAGCCCGGCCACGACGAAGAAAGGTAAGGCACCCTCGCTGCGCGAGCCTTCCGGGATAACAAATCAAGCTCGAACTCTGCTATACCCCGCTCAGATCACTTACGGTTCAAAACATGCAATTCGGAGTCCTTCTGGCGGTCGCGGTTGGCGGCGGCCTTGGTTCGTTGCTTCGCTATTTCGTGGCCGGCGCAATCCAGTCGGCGGCGTGGCCGGGATACCCTTGGGGCATATTCATCGTGAACATCACCGGCGGGCTGGCGATGGGCATCATCGTAGAGATGGCAGCACTGAAGATATCGATGACGCCGGAAGTCCGCTCGTTCCTGACCGTGGGCGTGCTTGGCGGTTACACGACGTTCTCGACCTATTCGCTTGACAGCGTGCTGCTAATCCAGCGCGGCGCCTATGCGAGTGCTGCCGCCTATATCGTCGGTTCCGTTGTGTTGTCGATCCTTGCGCTGTTCGCGGGATTGTGGCTCGTGCGCACGATCTGACATGGCTGAGACCATCTACATCAAGCACGACGACGACGGCATCCGCCTCGATCGCTGGTTCAAGCGCCACTATCCAGCACTTACGCATGGCCGGCTGGAGAAGCTGCTGCGGACCGGACAGGTGCGCCTCGACGGGAAGCGCACGAAGGCGGCAGACCGCGTTGCCTCGGGACAGACCGTGCGCCTTCCGCCGATGGTCGTGCATGGCTCGCTGGAACAGCCGGCGCCGCGTCCCAAGCCGGTGCAGAAGGTGGATGGCGATCTGCAGGATCACATCATCTACATGGACAAGTCGGTCATCGTGCTGAACAAACCGTCCGGTCTTGCCACGCAGGGCGGGAGCGGGCTGAGCCAGCATGTCGACGGGATGCTGGACAGTCTCTCGTTCGAGAAACAGACACGGCCGAAGCTGGTGCATCGTCTCGATCGCGACACGTCCGGCGTGCTCGTGATCGCACGCACGTCGACGGCCGCCTCGGAACTGTCTCGTGCACTCGCTACCCGCGACGCGCAGAAGATCTATTGGGCATTGGTCAAGGGTGTGCCGAGCGTCAAGCGGGGGACTGTCAAGGCCGCCCTTGCCAAGGAAGGCGGCCACGGCCCGCACGGCCGCGACGAGCGCATGGCAACCGTCGATCGCGACGAGGAGGGCGCCAAGGATGCGGTGACCGACTATGTCGTGCTCGACACAGTGGGCGAGGAGTTCGCGTGGCTCGCCGTGAAACCGCTGACCGGGCGCACGCATCAGATCCGCGTTCACCTCGCATCCATCGGAACGCCCATCGTGGGTGACTTCAAATACGGCGGGACCGATGTGCGCGGCGTGGGCGAGATCGAGAACCGGCTCCATCTGCATGCGCGCTCGATTGATATCGCCAGACCGGACGGCGGACGGCTGCATGCTGACGCGCCCTTGCCGCCGCATATGGTAAAGTCCTGGACACTGCTGGGCTTCGATCCGGAGCGCGGCGGGAACCCGTTTGAACGCAAGGCCAAGCCGAAACCAAAATTCGACAGCAGGCCCAAAACGAAGCCGAAGAAATGAAGACCAGACCGTCTTTCCTCAAGAACCGCCGCGAACTGGAACCCAAATCGCCCGCGATCTCGTCGGCCGGAGAGGAGATGGGTTATCTGGCCGATTTCGCCGATGCGAGCGGCCTGTCGCGCCTCAAGATCGCGCATCTTCGCCTGCAGCCCGGGGCGCGCTCAAATGTGCCAGGCGCCTATCGTGACGAGGAAGAATTCTTCTTTGTGCTGGAAGGGTCGCCTGACCTCTGGGTTGATGGACACCTGCACGCCCTGAAGGAGGGCGACGGCATCGCGTTCAACGACCGCACCGGCATCGCGCACACCATCATCAATAACAGCGATCGCGACGTGCGGCTGTTTGGCTTCGGCGAAGCGACGCGCATGCGTTCACAGTTCTTCGCGCCGCTGGAACGTGATGCCAAGAGCAACGAATTCCTGAAGGCGCTGGGCAAGCTGTGGACCGATGCACCGCGCCGCAAGCTTGGTCCACATGATGGAATTTCAGACGCGCGTCGCGGTTCGGCGGGCCCGTCCCGCAAGCGCGGGCGGCCGGAGAATGTCGCGAACTGGCGCGACATCCTCGTCAAGGATGAAGGCGGTTACCCGAACAGCACCGAGATGCATGGCATCGATGCGCTGTTCGGCAGGCGCGCGCGGTTCTCGCGCATCGGTATCCATTTCGAGGTTCTTCCGGCGGGACGCCGCACCTCCTGGCCGCACGCCGAACGCGACGAGGAGGAGTTCGTCTATGTCGTGGCCGGCAAGATTGAGTGCTGGATCGACGGTCATATCCATCCGATGACCGAAGGCGATTTCGTCGGCTTCGAGGCACGGACCGGTATCACCCATGTCTGCATCAACAACAGCGACACCGACGTGCTGCTGCTGGTCGGCGGGGAAGCGGCGCGTTCTCGGAACCAGTTCTGGTATCCGTTCCATCCGCATCGCGACAAGGAAACCGGCGAACTGTTCTGGGCCGATCACCCCAAGCTGAAGCTGGGACCGCATGACGGCCTGCCGGATGCCCTGCGCGCACGCCTTCCGGCCGCGGCGCGCAAAACGCACGTCGCTGCAAACAAGGCGGCGTTCAAACTCAAGCGGCGCAAGTGAAGCGATTCTACAAACAGGTCGGCACCGGACCGGGCAACACGATCACGCTCGACGGCAAACCCATCAAGACGCCCGCGCAGGCGCTGCTGGCGCTCCCGACGGTCGCGCTCGCTGATGCCGTCGCACACGAATGGGCATCGCAGGACAAGGACATCAAGACCGAGACGATGCCGCTCACGCGCATGGCGAACACGGCGATCGATCGCACCGCGATCCTGCGTGATCATGTGACGGACGAGCTGCTCGGCTACGGCAAGAACGATCTCGTGGCCTATCGCGCGGTCGAGCCGGAGCTGCTGATCGCGCGGCAGCGTTCGGCCTGGGACCCGCTGCTCGCGTGGCTTGAGGAAGAGCACGGCGCAAAGATTGCGACCGGGCAGGGCATCACGCATGTCCCGCAGCCGGACCACGCCATTGGTGCACTAAAGCGCGCGCTCGATGGCCTGGACACATGGCAGCTCACGGGATTGCAGACGGCGGTCGGCATCACCGGCTCGCTGGCGCTGGGTCTGGCGCTGGCGTCCGGCCATATCGACGCGGCAGAAGCCTTCCGGCTGTCGCGCGTCGACGAGGATTTTCAGGCCGAGAAATGGGGCATAGACGCCGAGGCCGAAAAGCGCGCCCGCGCGCTGGCGCATGAGCTTGCCGAAGCGGGGAAATTCATCGCATTGGCGAAGGCTTGACCCGGACGGGCCGCCCCCACAGTCTGCCGCCACACTATCCAATCAGGGCATTTTCTCCATGAAACAGGTCATCCACGATCTCGAAGAACGCCGCGCCAAGGCCAAGCTTGGCGGCGGCAGGGCGCGCATCGAGGCGCAGCACGCCCGCGGCAAGTTGACGGCGCGCGAGCGCGTCGAGCTGCTGCTGGACGCGAACTCTTTCGAGGAGTTCGACATGTTCGTGGAGCATCGCAACACCGATTTCGACACCGACAAGACGCGCTTCCCCGGGGACGGCGTCGTCACCGGCTGGGGCACGATCAACGGCCGCATGGTCTACATCTTCGCCAAGGACTTCACGGTGCTCGGCGGCTCGACTTCCGAATGGCACGCGCAGAAGATCTGCAAGATCCAGGACATGGCGATGCAGAACGGTGCGCCCTGTATCGGTCTGTTCGACTCCGGTGGCGCGCGCATCCAGGAAGGCGTCGGGTCGCTCGCAGCCTATGGCGAGGTGTTCAAGCGCAACGTGATCGCATCCGGCGTGGTGCCGCAGATCTCTGTCATCATGGGGCCGTGCGCCGGCGGCGACGTCTACTCGCCGGCGATGACCGACTTCATCTTTATGGTGCGCGACACCTCCTACATGTTCATCACCGGCCCGGAAGTCGTGAAGACGGTGACGCATGAGGACGTCACGCCGGAACAGCTCGGCGGTGCGAAGGTCCACTCGACGAAATCATCGGTCGCCGACGGCGCCTACGACAACGATGTGATCTGCCTCGAGGAGATGCGCCGGCTTTATGACTTCCTGCCGCTGAACAATCGCGACAAGGCTCCGGTGTGGCCGACGCATGACGATCCGCGCCGCGAGGAGATGAGCCTCGACACCCTGATCCCGGAAAACCCGAACAAGCCCTATGACATGAAGGAGCTGATCCTGAAGATCGCCGACGAGGGCGATTTTTTCGAGATCGGCGAGGCGTTCGCCAAGAACATCATCACCGGCTTCGGCCGCATCGAGGGCCACACGGTCGGCTTCGTCGCCAATCAGCCGATGGTGTTGGCAGGTGTGCTCGACAGCGACGCCTCGCGCAAAGCGGCGCGCTTCGTGCGCTTCTGCGACTGCTTCAACATCCCGATCGTAACCTTCGTCGACGTCCCGGGCTTCCTGCCGGGTGTCGCGCAGGAGCATGGCGGGATCATCAAGCACGGCGCCAAGCTGCTGTTCGCCTTTACCGAGGCGACGGTGCCAAAGGTGACGGTCATCACGCGCAAGGCCTATGGCGGCGCCTATGACGTGATGGCGTCCAAGCATATGCGGGCCGACGTCAACTATGCCTGGCCCAGCGCGCAGATCGCGGTGATGGGCGCCAAGGGGGCGGTGGAGATCATCTTCCGCAACGAACGCGGCAACCCCGACGCGATCGCCGAACGGACGAAGGAATACGAAGACCGCTTCCTCAACCCGTTCGTCGCCGCCTCACGCGGCTACATCGACGACGTGATCAAGCCGCACTCGACCCGCTGGCGCATCGCCAAAAGCCTGCGCATGCTCCGCAACAAGCAGGTGCCGCACATCTGGAAGAAGCACGACAATATTCCGTTGTAGTGCTTATTTGACCTCCCCCTTGTGGGGAGGTCGAAATTTGCAAAGCAAATTTCGGGTGGGGGGAAGCGCGGGGCGGTTAGACACCCCCACCCGAAAAATCGCTTCGCGATTTTGTCGACCTCCCCACAAGGGGGAGGTTAAGTCGAACGTTGCGTTCCTTTTGTTGGTGGAAGGAATGGCAGACAAATTCGCGAGGGCGCTTCGTTCCAATTTGACCATTGCTGAACTTGTCGTCTGGGCAAATCTGCGAGAGTTCAGACGCCGCGGACTTCATTTTCGCCGGCAGGTGCCCATAGGCAGGTACGTCGTCGACTTCGCGTGTCACAGCGCGAAGCTGATTGTGGAGCTGGATGGCGAACAGCATGGGACGATCGAGGCGAGGAAATACGACGAAGCTCGGACACGTTTTCTGAACGGTGAAGGCTATCGGGTGATTCGCTTCGCCAACTGGGAAGTAATGACCGATCGCGAACGCGTGCTGGAGGCAATATGGCATCACGCGTCAAAGAAGGACCATTAACCTCCCCCTTGTGGGGAGGTCGAAATTTGCAAAGCAAATTTCGGGTGGGGGGAAGCGCGGGGCGGTTAGACACCCCCACCCGAAAAATCGCTGCGTGATTTTGTCCGAGTTAAGAGTTGACCTCCGCCCAGCATTCCATCTCGACGCGTGCGTTCAGGATCAGCTGGTGCGCGCCGATGGCAGTGCGAGCGGGGAATTTTCCGGCTGCGAAGTAAGGGACATAGACTTTGTTGAATGCCGGCCACTCGGCCATGTCGGCGAGGTAGACGACTGCCTTCACCACATGCGTGAAGTCGCTCCCGGCTTCCTTCAGGACTTCGCGGATGTTCTCCATCATCTGGCGGCTTTCGGCTTCGATGCCGCCGGAGACCAGTTCCATCTTGCCGGGCAGGTTGCCGATCGAACCTGAGAGATAGAGCGTGTTGCCGCTCCTCACCGCCTGGCTGAAGGGCAGGCCGGCGTTTCGTGTGGCTTCGGTGTTGATGAAGATCGGCATGGTTGCGCCTCCGGTGTGACACACGATTTATAGCACATGCTAGCCCCTGATCTCGTCCACCAGCCGCGCCACGCGCCGTGCGGCGTGGTCGATATGGATCAGCCGGCGTTTCAGCACGGACATCCCATTCGGCTTGAGCAGGTCGTCGCGTGTCACGCGGGTCAGGCGTTCTGGCGATTTCAGGTCGCCGCCACGTGTCGTCAGATAGGTGTTCACGCGATCGCCGATCTCGGCGAGATAGGCGTTGGCGCGGGCCTCGTCCAGCTGGCCTTTGCGCAGACCGAACAGCACCTGCATCGAGCTCAGGTCCGACAGCAGCAGATAGTTTGCGCTCAGCAGGTTGTTCAGACGTGTGAGGAGATCGCGACCGGTCTGCGGTTCATCCGCCATTCGGCGCACCAGCCCAGACAGCGCCGCCACCGAGTCGAACAGCGTCTTGCGGGCGACGCGATAAGGCAGCTCCAGCCGCGTCATGGAGAGCGCCTGCTTTGCGAACTCGGCATCCGCCTTCAGCAGGTTCGCGAGCGCGCCCGGCAGCGCGTTGCGTTCCCAGTTCGGCAGCAGGAACGCAAAGGCATAGGAGATCGCGGCCCCGATCAGGGTGTCGACCATGCGCTCCAGCAGAACATGTTGCGCGGCCGGCTGGATAAAATGCAGCAGCAGGAGCGACGAAATCGAGGCCGATACAGCCGTCACGCGGTAGTTCACCACCGCGAAGGCATGGCTCACCCCGACGGAGATCGCGACGATGGCCAGCAGGTATCCCGGCGGTACGACCGCGAGCAGGGCAGCAGCCAGCAGGCAGCCGAACAACGTCCCGATCACGCGGTCGGCGCGGCGCTGGCGTGTCACGCTGTAGTTCGCGCGCATGATCAGCGCGATGGTGAGCAGGATCCAGCTGGAATGCGCAAAGTCCGGCACCACGAAAGTGATCGCCAATCCGGTCATCATCGCGAGCGACAGGCGAATGGCGAAGCGCATCGCCGGCGCACCGATCCGGAACTGCTTGGCCAGCACGGCGAGACTGCCGGGCGCGCTCTGGCGAAACGAGGAGAGATCGATCCCGGCATCGCCCGTCTCGTCGCCGTCGAGCGCTGCCTTGAGGGCCTGGAGCCGGCGGGCCGAGAGCGCCAGCTTGTCGGCAGTCGAGCGGAAGGCCGCCTCGGCCATCAGGTCGTCGTCGCCGGTCCCTGCAATGCGCGCGATCTCCGCGAGAATAGCCTGGTGCGCGGCCTCGTGGTCATCGATGCGCACGGGGCGTGGATAGGCCGCCAGCAAGGCCTCGACGTCGTCGGCAAGCGCCGTCGTGAATGCGCGCAGGCGGCCAAGCAGGTGGCGGTGCACCGACGCCTGCAGGATCTCGATATCGGCATCGCTGGACAGGATCGTCTCGAACGCATCCAGCAGCGCGATGAGCGCGCGCACTTGTTGACGCTGCCAGCCCGGCGCAGAGCGGGCATAGATCGCGTCGCGCGCGATCTGCAGGCGTTCCACCAAAGAAGCGTGTGCTTCCAGCAAGCCTGCAAAATCCGCGCTCTCGCCGGCGGCCGCGTCCAGCAGACGTGCCTTGGTCCGCAGGTAGCGTACGAAGCTCCGCATCGCCTCGGCCAGCAACAGGCGGCGGACGCGGCGGTCGAACAGCCATGCCGAGATCAGCGCGAACAGGGCGTAGATGACGGCGCCCGCCGCGAACACGGCGGTGTGGAGGAGGATGTCGCGTGTCCCCGTGATCGTGCTGCTCATCGTCAGCACGAAGGCGATGACGGCGGCCATGCCGAGGCCCAGCCCGCGGCGGCCATAGGCGGTGACGATACCAGCCGCGAAACCCGTAGCGCCGGTGGCGGCCGTCAGCGCGGCGGGCGTGTTCTTCGCAAACAATGCCAGAAGCGTCGCCGCCACCGACATCACGACCACGCCGCCCATGTGCCAGGGCTTCTCGGGCAGCGGGTCGGGCTGATCGGCAACGCTGGCGCACAGCGCGCCGGTCGCCGCTGCGATACCGGCTGCGAGCCCTTCAAGCCAGCCCACAGCCATGCCTGCAAACGCCACGCCTACCGCAACGGAAAGGCCGTTCTCGAGATGCGGCCGGTAGAGTGTCCGGCGGACCAATTGCAGCAGGGGCGCGGGCATGGCTCTATAAGCGTTTACGAGGGCATTCCGGCACCCTAAAACCCTGAACCGTCAGGGCAATCAAGGCCCGCTTCCGGGGGAAGACATTTGTTCAAGAAGATCCTGATTGCGAACCGCGGCGAGATCGCCTGCCGCATCATCAAGACCGCCCGCCGCATGGGGATCAAGACGGTCGCCGTTTATTCCGATGCCGACCGCGATGCCCTGCATGTCGAGATGGCCGACGAGGCTGTCCATATCGGCCCGCCGCCTTCGGCGCAGTCCTATCTCGTGATCGAGCGCATCGTGCGCGCCTGCCTGGATACGGGCGCCGAGGCGGTGCATCCGGGCTATGGCTTCCTGTCGGAGCGCGAGGCGTTCGCCGAGGCGCTGGCCAAGGCCGGCATCGCGTTCATCGGCCCGAACAACCGCGCCATCGCGGCGATGGGCGACAAGATCGAATCCAAGAAGCTGGCCCAGGCGGCGAAGGTGAACACGGTCCCCGGCTTCATCGGCGAGATCAAGGACGACGCGCATGCGCGGTCCATCGCCAAGGACATCGGTTATCCGGTGATGGTCAAGGCGTCGGCCGGTGGCGGCGGCAAGGGTCTGCGCATCGTCCACAAGGAAGACGAACTTGTGCAGGCGATCAAATCGTCCCAGCACGAAGCCAAGGCGAGCTTCGGCGATGACCGCCTGTTCATCGAGAAATTCGTGACCGAGCCGCGCCACATCGAAATCCAGGTGATGGGCGACAAGCACGGCAACGTTGTCTACCTGAACGAGCGCGAGTGCTCGATCCAGCGCCGCAACCAGAAAGTGATCGAGGAGGCGCCGTCACCGTTCCTCGACGAAGCGACCCGCAAGGCGATGGGCGAGCAGGCGGTAATGCTCTCCAAGGCGGTCGGTTACGACAGTGCCGGAACGGTGGAGTTCATTGTCGACAAGGACCGCAAGTTCTACTTCCTCGAGATGAACACCCGCCTGCAGGTGGAGCATCCGGTGACGGAGCTGATCACCGGTCTCGATCTCGTCGAGCTGATGATCCGCTCGGCGGCGGGCGAGACGCTGCCGATCAAGCAGTCAGATGTCGGCATCAATGGTTGGGCCGTCGAGGCACGCATCTATGCCGAGGATCCCTATCGCGGCTTCCTGCCGTCGACCGGGCGCCTGATCCGCTACCGGCCGCCGGCCGAAGGCGTGCATGGCGACATCACCGTGCGCAACGACACCGGCGTCTACGAAGGCGGCGAGATCTCGATGTTCTACGATCCGATGATCGCCAAGCTCTGCACCCATGCGCCAACACGGCTGGAAGCGATCGACGCGATGGCCGACGCGCTCGACGAGTTCCGGATCGAGGGCATCAACCACAACATCGCGTTCCTGACCGCGATCATGCACAACGCGAAATTCCGCTCGGGCAAGATCACGACGGCGTTCATCGCCGAGGAATTCCCCGACGGCTTCCACGGTCAGCCGATGGACGAGGCGGATCACCGCCGCTTCGTCGCGGCTGCAGTGGTCGCGCGTCTGGTGCGCGGTCTGCGTGCCAGCGGCATCTCAGGCACAATGAACGGCGCCTATAAGCTGGCGAACGCCTATGTCGTATCGCTCGACGGGCGCGACTTTCATGTGACGCATGCCAATCTGGCCGCCGGCAATCTCAGCCTGGATATCGACGGCCAACGCTACTCGGCGCTCACCGAATGGCGGGTGGGTC
>DASZCC010000402.1:0-2933 GCA_035943485.1 Rhizomicrobium sp.
CGAGATGGTGATGCCGGGCGACAACGTGTCGATCGAGGTCGATCTGATCGTGCCGATCGCGATGGAAGAGAAGCTGCGCTTCGCCATCCGCGAAGGCGGCCGTACCGTCGGTTCCGGCGTCGTCGCCAAGATCATTAAGTAATCAGTTCGGGATCGAAGGTCTTAGACCATGCAAAACCAGAACATCCGCATAAGGCTGAAGGCCTTCGACCATCGAATTCTCGATAATTCGACGCGGGAAATCGTGAACACGGCGAAGCGCACGGGAGCGCAGGTGCGCGGCCCCATTCCGCTGCCCACCGGCATCGAGCGCTTCACCGTCAACCGTTCGCCGCACATCGACAAAAAGAGCCGCGAGCAGTTCGAAATACGGACTCACAAACGTCTCCTCGACATCATCGACCCCACGCCGCAAACCGTCGACGCTTTGATGAAGCTCGACCTTGCTGCCGGTGTCGACGTCGAGATCAAGCTTTAAGGAGTGAGCGCGATGCGCACAGGCGTCATCACGCAGAAGGTCGGTATGACCAGACTGTTCCTCGAGGACGGACGGCATGTGCCGGTCACCGTGCTCAAGCTGGACGGCTGCCAAGTCGTTGCCACCCGCACGCAGGAGAAGGATGGCTACACGGCCGTCCAGCTCGGTTCCGGCTTCGCCAAGGCGAAGAATCTGACCAAGGCCGATCGCGGCAATTTCGCGAAGGCCGAAGTCGAGCCTCGTAAGAAGGTCGCGGAATTCCGCGTCGACGAGAAGAACCTGCTTGAAGTCGGTGACTTCATCCAGGCCGATCACTTCCTCGTCGGCCAGAAGGTCGACGTCACGGGTGTCACGATCGGACGCGGTTTCACCGGCGCCATGAAGCGCTGGAATTTCCGTGGTCTCGAAGCGTCGCACGGCGTGTCGATCTCGCACCGCTCGCTCGGTGGTACCGGCGGCCGTCAGGATCCGGGCAAGACCTTCAAGAACAAGAAGATGCACGGCCATTACGGCGTGGACAATGTGACGACGCAGAATCTCGAGATCGCGAAAGTCGATATCGAGCGCGGCCTGATCATGATCCGCGGCGCGGTGCCGGGTCACAAGGGCGGCTGGGTCATGGTGCGCGACGCCGTGAAGCGCCCGCACAAGGATGTGCCGATGCCAGGTTCGGTGAAGAAGCGCGATGCGGCTGCAAAGCCTGCTGAAGCTGCTGCGGCGGAGGGCTGAACGTGAAGACCAAGGTCCTCAATCTGGATAACAAGGCTTCGGGTGAAGTCGAGCTCAAGGACGAGATCTACGGTCTTGAGCCGCGCGCCGATCTCATCCAGCGCGTCGTCGTCTGGCAGCTCGCCAAACGCCGCTCCGGCCAGCACAAGGTGCTGACCCGCGCCGAGGTCAATCGCACGAAGAAGAAGGTCTACAAGCAGAAGGGCACGGGCCAGGCGCGTCACGGCGCACGTTCGGCCCCGCTGTTCGTCGGCGGCGCCAAGGCCATGGGCCCGGTCGCGCACAGCCATGAGTTCGACCTGCCCAAGAAGGTCCGTGCACTCGGCCTGCGCCATGCGCTGTCGGCCAAGCAGCGTGACGGTGCGATCGTCGTGCTCGACGAGGCCAAGTCGGCCGAGATCAAGACCAACGCGCTTGCCAAGCAGTTCGGCGGCCTCGGTCTCGAGAGCGCGCTGATCATCGACGGCACGTTCGACAAGAACTTCGAGCTCAGCGCCCGCAACATCAATCACGTGTCGCTGCTCGCTGCTGCCGGCCTGAATGTCTACGACATCATGCGCAGCAAGAAGCTCGTGCTCACCAAGGCAGCGATCGCCGCGATCGAGGAGCGTCTGGCATGAACACGCATCACGACGTCATCCTTTCGCCGGTGATCACCGAGAAGGCGACCAAGCTCACGGAAGTGAACCAGGTCGTGTTCCGCGTCGCGCTGGACGCCTCCAAGCCGAAGATCGCGGCCGCTGTTGCCGAGCTCTTCAAGGTGAAGGTCAAGGCGGTCAACACGGTCACGGTCAAGGGCAAGAAGAAGCTGGCCCGCGGCAAGCCGTACAAGCGCAGCAATTTCAAGAAAGCGATCGTGACCCTCGAAGAGGGCCAGCAGATCGATATCACGACGGGACTATAAGTCATGGCGCTCAAGCAATACCGCCCGACGACTCCCGGCCAGCGCCAATTGGTGCTGATCGACCGCTCCGGCCTGCACAAGGGCGGACCGGTGAAGTCGTTGACCGAGGGCAAGCATTCCTCCGGCGGCCGCAACAACACCGGCCGCATCGTCGTGCGCTGGCAGGGCGGCGGTCACAAGCAGCGTTACCGCCTGGTCGACTTCAAGCGCCGCAAGTTCAACGAGCCGGCGAAGGTCGAGCGTCTGGAATATGACCCGAACCGCACCTCCTTCATCGCGCTGGTGAAGTACAAGGACGGCGAGCTGGCCTACATCCTGGCGCCGCAGCGTCTGGCCGTCGGCGATACGGTCGTGTCGGGCGACAAGGTCGACGTGAAGGTCGGCAATGCGATGCCGCTGTCGGCGATGCCGGTTGGCACCATCGTGCACAACATCGAGATGAAGCCGGGCAAGGGCGGACAGATCGCGCGTTCCGCCGGCACCTACGCACAGTATCTCGGCCGCGACGGCGCCTATGCGTTGCTGCGCCTGAACTCGACCGAAGTCCGCAAGGTGCAGCTCACCTGCATGGCGACGGTCGGTGCGGTGTCGAACCCGGACCACATGAACGAAGTCATCGGCAAGGCCGGTCGCAATGTGTGGAAGGGCAAGCGCCCGTCCGTCCGCGGCACGGCGATGAATCCGGTCGACCATCCCCATGGCGGCGGCGAAGGCCGCACCAAGGGTGGCCGTCACCCGGTCACCCCTTGGGGCAAGCCGACGAAGGGCGCCAAGACGCGCAAGAACAAGCGGACCACGAAGTTCATCGTGCGTTCGCGCAAA
>DASZCC010000403.1:0-1678 GCA_035943485.1 Rhizomicrobium sp.
CTGAACACGATGGGCTGACCCTTGCCCCAATCCTTGTAGTAAATCTCGACGCCGTCTTTGGTCGTGACGTAAGGCATGGCAGCTCTCCGCAACTAGGTGGCGGAAATATTGGATGCCTGTCGTGACGGTTTGACAATCGCGAACTGCGCGCGCCTACCCACAATGCGCGTCGATCAGCATGTCCGCCGACGTCACCAGCGCGCGCGCAGGGCCGGTGCCGCCGAACATCTGGCCGGTGGCGTAAGTTCCTTCGATCAAAAGCAGCAATCCGTCGGCCAGCGCCAGCGGATCGCGCGCGCCAAGCTTGCCGGCGAGATTGCGCATGCGCTCCCGGAAGCGGCGCTTGTTGGCGACCGCCTGGCGGCGCGCCGGATTGGCGCTGTCGGAGTATTCCAGAATTGCATTGGTGTTACCGCAGCCGCGATAGTTGGCTTCGGTCGCGGTTGCCATAAGCTCGGTGAGCCATTCGCGGAACTGGCCGCGCGGGTCGTTTGGTTTCGCCGCGATCTTCTCGTCGAACAGTTTCTGCTTCTTGTTGCTGTGGTCGCGCAGATAAATTGCGGCGAGTGCATCCTTCGATGAGAAGGCGCGATAGAGGCTTGGCTTCGTCACGCCGGCGCGCATCACGATCTCGTCAACGCCGACGCCGCGAATGCCTTGCCTGTAGAAAAGATCGCTCGCGGTTTCGCGGATCCGTTCGGCGGCGCGCTTGGGCGCAGTGCTTGTCTTGGTCACGATTGTGTTTGTCTCGATTTGTCGCGAGGGCGTTTTTGTCGCCGTTGTTCGTCTTGATGTTACCATGCGGTACGTATACTTGCCATCGACTTGTACCGATCGGTAACATCGTGACGCGCCAAGTGGCAATCGAAATGAATCTGTCCCGCCGGGTTCCCGCATGATCGGGATCGTGCGCATCGCACTCGACCGGCCTTACACCTTCGTGGTGCTGGCGCTGCTGATCCTGATCCTGGGTCCGATCGCGGCCTTCCGCACGCCGACCGACATCTTTCCGAATATCGGCGTGCCGGTGATCGGCGTCGCCTTCCAGTACACCGGTCTGTCGCCCGACGACATGTCCGGCCGCATCATCACGCCTTACGAGCGCATACTGTCGACGACGGTGAACGACGTCGAGCATGTCGAGAGCACCTCGCTCCCCGGCATCGGCATCGTGAAGATCTACTTCCAGCCCGGCGCCGACATCCGCACCGCGACGGCGCAGGTCACATCCATCTCGCAGACGGTGTTGAAGCAGATGCCGCCCGGCATCACGCCGCCGCTGATCCTGAACTACAACGCCTCCACCGTGCCGATCATCCAGCTCGCGACGTCCAGCCCGACACAGTCGGAACAACAGGTGCTGGACCTGAGCCAGAACTTCATGCGTCCCGCGCTCGCCACAGTGCCGGGCGCGGCGATCCCGTTCGCCTATGGCGGCAAGGTGCGCCAGGTGCAGATCGATCTCGATCCGCAGGCGCTGCAGTCCAAGGGCCTGTCGGCGCAAGATGTGTCGAACGCCATCGCGGCGCAGGACCAGATCATTCCCGCCGGTCTCGTGAAGATCGGCACGCGGCAATACACCGTGAAGCTCAACGACTCCGCCGAGTCGATCGACGACCTCAACAATATCCCGATCAAGACGGTGAACGGCGCGACCATCTTCATCCGCGACGTCGGC
>DASZCC010000404.1:0-4784 GCA_035943485.1 Rhizomicrobium sp.
GGATTGTCGATCGTTGCGGGCGTGAAACTTGCCGATGCGATCGTGCCTGTCTCAGACGTCTGGCCAATCTCGCCGCGCTGGTTCGGACAAGGCCTGTGGGCCATCGCGATCATCTCGCTCCTTGCCTATTTCGGCTTGCCAGGCATGACGATCCTGACGTCAATGCTCGTGGTCTTGGGGACCGTCGCCATCGCAACCTATCTCGTCTATCGCGGGCGTCACGGGGTGCAGGCGGCGAGAGTTGCCGCGCCGTCTGCGGCCGTCTTCGCGTTTGTTGCACTGGCTTCTGCCGTCGCCAGCACATTGGCAAGTTCTGACTCGATGATCGCTTCCGCTGCCGGCGGTTTCGCGGCGGTGGGCGCGCTTCTGCTGGCTCTGGCTGTCGCGGCGGGCGAGGGCATAGCGGTGCTTCCGTTCCAGTCCGTAGCGGTGATGCCGGCCATGACTGGCCCGCATATCGAAGCGCCGTTGCCCGAGCAGCTCCGGGTTACAGGGAACGCTTCCGCCGACGCGATCGGTGCATCACACCAGGGTGTGTTCGATCTCGATTTCGCAAGTGATGTGCTGACGCTGTCTATGGAAGGCGCGGCCCTGCTGGGCCTGTCGCACTTGCTGCGCGTTCGTCATGGTGACTGGATTGGCCGCATCCATCCGGATGATCGCGCTACGTATACGCGCGCCATTCAGGATTATCGCGCTCAGGCGGGGCTCGCCTTCCGCATCGAATTCCGGGTACGAAGTGAGAGCGGCCGTTATCCATGGCTCGAACTGCGCGCAACGATGATGGGCACGGGACATGCGGACCGCTGTCTCGGTCTCATCGCCGACGTCACAATGCGCAAGGAGTCCGAGGCTGAAGTGATGGATCGCACCTTGCGCGATCCACTGACCGGTCTCGGCAATCGCGTCGCACTGATGGAGGAACTTGAGCAGCTCGGATCGAGGTTCAAGACTACGACCTTTGCATTGATCGATATCGACAGATTCAAGGCGATCCATGCGAGCCTTGGCGATCGCGGTGGCGACGATATCCTGAAGCAGATCGCGGGTCGTCTTTCAAAGCGCTTCAAGGGCACGGCCGAAGTGTTCCGGGTCGGTGGCGACGGCTTCGCAATGTTGTTCTCGCGCGAACAGGGCACGCCAAGTGCAATTGGTACGCAACTGATCGAGGCCTCCGCGGAGCCTTATCTTCAGGGCGACCGCAACATCTTTGCGCCGGTCAGCATCGGTCTCGCGTCGGGTCAGGACGCGCAGGATCCACTCGATTTCCTGAAGAACGCCGAATTGGCTCTGCTGCAGGCGAAGCGGACCGGCGGCGGCTGCGCGCGGCTCTATTCGCCCGAGCTGGAGCTGATCGCGCCCGGCGATGCTGTGGTCCTTGAGACGGACTTGCGCCAGGCCATCCAGGACAAGCAGATCGACCTTTATTATCAGCCCATTGTCCGTCTCAGCGACGGCGTCATCGCCGGCTTCGAGGCGCTGCTGCGCTGGCATCATCCGACAAAGGGACTGGTCGCGCCCGCAGAATTCATCGCGCATTCCGAAGAGACCGGAACCATCGTCGCGCTCGGCCGCTTCGCGCTGGAACGCGCGGCGCATGACATCGCACGCTGGCAGAAGTTCTTTCCGGTAGAGCCGCCGTTGTTTGTCAGTGTGAACGTCTCGCGTCGCCAGCTGCGCGACGATGACTTCGGCATCTTCCTTGGTGGGCTGCTGCACAATACAACGGTCGCGCCCGGCACATTGAAGCTCGAGATCACCGAGGGTGCTGTCGCGACCGACAAGGAAGCACTCGCTGCGCTGACGCGATGCCGTGATCTCGGTGCCGGGCTAGCCATTGACGACTTCGGGACCGGCCAGTCGAGCCTGTCGCAACTCAAGGACCTACCGTTCGATACGATTAAGGTCGATCAGAGCTTCCTGCGTTCCCGCAATGACGCACTGAAGAACCAGGAAGGCGAAGTTTTGCTCAAGTCGATCATCGATCTGGCGCGTGACCTGAAACGCAGCGTCGTGGTCGAGGGTGTTGAGACAGCCGAGCAGGCGGCGTGGCTCAAGAGCAATGGCTGCAAGTTCGGTCAGGGCTTCTATTTTTCGCGCCCGTTGCCGACGGCCGAAGCGCTGCGCTACATCGCCATGCATTTCGATCCGTCAGGCGCGTCCGGCGTCGCTGGAGAAGCCTGAAAGGCCCGCACCCAACTTGGCGATCGCCTGCGGCCACTTCTCGCCGGCAACGCTGTCGAAGATCAGTCCGACATCAGGCTCGCAATGGATCCAGCCATTGGACGCGATTTCGTCCTCGATCTGCCCTGGACCCCAGCCGGCATAGCCGAGCGCAAACAACCACCGGCGCGGACCGCGCCCCTCAGCTATGGCGCGCAACATATCGAGTGTAGGCGTCATGGCGATATCTGCCGTGACGGGCATCGAAGACGCCGCAACGACACGATCGGTCGTGTGGATCACAAAGCCGCGGTCCGTTTCGACAGGCCCACCGAAAGCGACAGGAACCCGCGGGGTCTCCTCCGTCACCGGGATGTCCATCTTGACCAGGAGGTCGCGGAAGGGGAGTTGGTCGATCGGCTTGTTCACGATGACGCCAAGGGCACCTTCGGCCGAGTGGGAACACATCAGGATGACGCTTTTGTCGAAGCGCGGGTCCGGCATGCCCGGCATGGCGATCAGGAGCTTTCCGTGCAGAAAGCCTTCGTCGGCGCTCTCTAATTCACCTGTCATGGACCAAGACTATATCCATTGGGAGCGCTTTGCGACTGCGCCGGGCATGCGTTACAACCCGGCAGCCCACAACCCTGAGGAGACATCCATGACAGTCAAAGTCGGTGACAAAATTCCGTCCGCCACGCTTATGCAGATGAAAGACGGCGGCCCCAAGCCGGTGAAGACCGACGAGCTGTTCGCCGGCAAGAAGGTCGTCGTGTTCGCCCTTCCGGGCGCCTGCACGCCGACGTGTTCGGCCAAGCATCTGCCGGGCTTTGTGACCCATGCCGACGAAATCAAGGCGAAGGGTGTGGACGCAATTGTCTGCCTTTCCGTCAACGATGCTTTCGTCATGGGCGCCTGGGGCGATCAGCAGAAGGTCGGCGACAAGGTGATGATGCTGGCCGACGGCAATGGAGACTTCACGAAGGCGCTTGGCCTTGAGATGGACGGCACGAAATTCGGCATGGGCAAGCGCAGCCAGCGCTATTCCATGATCGTCGACAATGGCGTCGTGAAGGAAATCAACGTCGAGGAGCCGGGCGCATTCTCCGTCTCCAGCGCAGAGCACATCCTGACCGAGCTCTGATCAGCGTGCGGGAATGGCGCCGCGGGCGAGAGCGTCCGCGCGCTCATTCTCGGCATGCCCGTCATGACCGCGCACCCATATCCAGCGCATGTCATGACGCGCCATTTCGACCTCAAGGAGCCGCCACAGATCGTCGTTCTTTACCGGCGATTTGTCGGCGGTCTTCCAGCCATTGGCCTTCCAGCGCCGCAGCCACTGCGTCGCACCATCCAGCACATAACGAGAGTCGGTGTGGACGGTGACGAAGGCGGGTTGCGTTAGCGCGGCGAGCCCCTTGATGACGGCCATCAGCTCCATCCGATTGTTTGTCGTCGCTGATTCACCGCCGGAGAGTTCACGCTCGCGGCCCCCTGCACGCAGGATCGCGCCCCAGCCGCCTGGTCCTGGATTTCCCGAGCAAGCGCCGTCCGTGAACAAGTCGACCTTGGTCTTGGTCAATATCCATACTCCGCAGCAGTCGTCGCCTTGAGATGGAATCGAAGGCGCTTGGAGTATTCACGTGGATCCTTGGTCCGCACCAGTGCGTTCGGATCCTGATTGAGAAAATCAAAAAGCCTGGTCAACAGAAACCGCAAAGCAGCTCCCTGCGCGAGCGCCGGCAGTGCGTCCGCTTCCGCCGCCGTAAGCGGACGGCGCGCCTGATAGGCCGCGATGAGCTTCTTGCCCTTGGTGATATTGTAGGCGCCGTCGCCCTCGAAGCACCAGGCGTTCAGCATGACAGCGAGGTCGAATGCCAGAGCATCATTGCAGGCGAAGTAGAAATCGATCAGTCCCGAGACCTCGGCATCCATGAACAACACATTGTCAGGAAACAGGTCGGCATGGATCACACCGGACGGAAGATCGCGCGGCCAGTCCTTGCGAAGCTGCGCGTAGGAGTCGGCGATCAGCTTGCGCAGACCCGGTTCTACCGTGTCGGCATCGGCTTCCGTCGCCTCAATCAGACCCTGCAGTCCGTCGAGTCCCAACGCGTTGGGGCGCACCAGCGTAAAATCCTGTCCGGCAGCATGCAGCCGCGCGAGCGCGTCACCGGCCGCCGCGCAATGACCGACGTCAGGACGCCGGAGTGACAGACCGTTCAGGAAGGTGAGCAATGCGGCCGGTCGCCGGTTGATCGTCATCCACTGTGCGCCGTCCCGTCTACGCACCGGTTGCGGACAGGCAATCCCGCGCAACGTCAGGTGCTCCATCAGACCTAGGAAGAAGGGCAGGTCGGCTTCCCTGACACGCTTTTCATAAAGGGTCAGGATGTAGGAGCCACGATCAGTCTGAAGGTGGAAGTTCGAGTTCTCGACTCCCTCGGCAATGCCTTTGAAACTGAGCGGCGCGCCGATGTCGTAGCCGGCAAGCAGGGCTTCAAGGTCCTCGAATGAGACTTCGGTGTAGACGGCCATGCGCTTCCCATCGGGCAGCCGCTTGGCTATGGTCCGCCGCGCTTTCCCGCTTCGTTTTGAGAAGTCGGCTGGAGGCTGCAAAA
>DASZCC010000405.1:0-2318 GCA_035943485.1 Rhizomicrobium sp.
AGTACCTCGGCCGCCATCAGGCCGGCCGGTCCGCCGCCAATCACCGCGATATTCGCCATTGCGCCTGTATCGGCTATACAGCGCCCGCGAAACAAGAGCGGTGCCCGCATGATGCGATTTGGCGTGATTGCCCTGGTGAGCCTGACCCTGCTTGCCGGCTGCGGCGACAAGAAGAAGACCTATGACCTCTCGCCGGACGCCAACAAGCAGTTTCTCGCCGACAATGGCGCGAAGGACGGCGTGAAGACGCTGCCCGATGGCCTGCAATACCGCATCATCAAGTCCGGCACCGGCGCGCAGGTGAAGTCACCCGGCGACATCGTGACGGTGAACTACAAGGGCTGGACGATCGACGGCAACGTGTTCGACCAGACGCATGGCACACCGGCCAGCTTCCCTGCCGGCGGGCTCATCCCCGGCTGGGTCGAGGCGCTCAAGATGATGCATGCCGGCGACGAATGGGAACTCGTGATCCCGTCCTCGCTCGGTTATGGCGAAGATGGCGCGGGCGCCGACATCGGCCCGAACCAGACGCTGGTGTTCGACATGACGCTCGTCTCGGTGACGCCCGCACAATGAAGGACGCGCTCATCATCGGTGGCGTGACGATCAGCGGCCGTGTGCTGCTGGCGCCGATGACAGGCGTGTCGGACCTGCCCTATCGGCGCGCGGCATCGCGGCTGGGTGCGCCTTACGTCGCGACCGAGATGGTGGCGTGCGAGCTGCTGGCCAACGGCCGTCCCGATGTCGTGCGCCGCGCCGCGGTCGGCGAAGGCCTGCCGCTGACGGTGATCCAGCTGGTCGGCCGCCGCGCCGACTGGATGGCGAAGGGCGCCCGCATGGCCGAAGCCGCGGGCGCGGACATCATCGACATCAACATGGGCTGCCCGGCGAAGGACGTGACCGGCGGCTTGTCAGGCTCGGCGCTGATGCGCGACCTCGATCTCGCCGAACGCCTGATCGCCGCGACGGTCGAGGCGACGACACGTCCCGTCACGCTGAAGATGCGCCTTGGCTGGGATGATGCGTCGAAGAACGCGCCCGAACTGGCGGCACGTGCGCAGGCGCTGGGCGTGCAGGCGATCACGGTGCATGGCCGGACACGCCAGCAATTCTACAACGGATGCGCCGACTGGCGTGCCGTCGCCGACGTGAAATCCGCCGTACGTGTGCCGGTGATCGTCAATGGCGACATCGTCGATGCGGCGTCGGCGCGTGAGGCGCTGGCGCAATCCCGAGCCGATGCGGTGATGATTGGACGCGGCGCGTATGGCCGGCCGTGGCTTGCACGGGCGATGATGGAAGGCGGCGATGAGCCCGCAATGGATGCACGTTTCGGTATCGCGCTCGAACATTTTGCCGACTCGCTGTCGTTCTATGGTGACAAGCTTGGCGTGAAGATCTTCCGCAAACATCTGGGCTGGTATGTCGAACAGGCGCCACTCCCTGTCAGCGCCATCGAGCGGCGCGAGGCGAAGTCGCGTCTCTGCCGCCTGACCGAGCCGCGCGAGATCGAGGCGGCGCTGACATCGCTCTGGCGACAGGACCTGGCGCTCGCGGCTTGAAGTGGAAAACCCGATGCCAGAGCTCGACGAAAAAATCGTAGCGCATGCTAAGAAAGCGATAGCTGAATATGGTTCAGCACGAACTAAATTCCGGGCGATTCAGGATGAATTGAAGGAGGCAGGGCTTCTCGTCGGCAATGACAATAAGGTTGGTATTGCCGGCGAGTTCTGGGCATTCCTGTTTTACCACAGGCGTGGATATCAGTTCGATGGTTTGCCAAGACACACCAACAACAAGGACTTTGATTTTGCGTTCCTTGACCCTCAGGGTAACCATCTGCGAATTTCAGTTAAGTCCATAACAGCGGAAAATTCGCGAGGAACAACGACCCGAGTGAGCGTAGACGGCTCGTGGGACGAACTCTGCATAGTTCAAATGTCTGCGTTACTTTCTCCGGAGCGTATTGGAACTGTCTCGAAGGCGAAATTTTCTGAGCGGTTTCGCGCGAGAAAGTCCGCGCCAGCGACAAACAGAAAATGGTTATCAGAGAGCTGGCTTGATCTTCATGAACCTGTCTTCTAGTTGATTATCAGGTCATGCCCTTCGTCTACGTGCTTGTGAGCCGCAGGAAGCCGATCCGGACCTATGTCGGCTGGACGCTCGATCTCGACCGCCGTGTCGAACAGCACAATGACGGCACGGGCGCGAAATTCACCCGCGGCGGTGCGTGGCTGCTGATCTATGCCGAGCGTCACCGCACCCGCAACGGCGCGATGCGGCGTGAGGTAAAGCTCAAGGCCGACCGCGCCTTC
>DASZCC010000406.1:0-2937 GCA_035943485.1 Rhizomicrobium sp.
CCGGCCGTGTGCGGACGTATACGGTGGCCGGCGGCTTGGACAAGGTGCCGGAGATCGCACGCCGTCACGGCCTGACCGTGTCGCTGGGCTGCTGGATCTCGGCCGACCTTGAGCAGAACGAGACCGAACTGGCGCTGTGCATCAAGACGGCGCTCGCCAACCGTCGCGTGATCGACCGCGTGTTCGTCGGCAACGAGGCCATCCTGATGGGCTTCGTCACGCCCGATCAGCTTAACGGCTATATCAAGCGTGTGCGCGACGCGCTGCCGACCCGCATCAAGATCACGACGGCCGAGCCGTGGTCGACCTGGCTGCTGACGCCCGAGATCGGTCAGTATGTCGACGTCGTCTCCGTGCATCTGCTGCCGTACTGGGAAGGCGTGTCGACCAAGGACTCGATGACCTTCCTCGAGCACGCCTTCAACGACGTGCAGGAGGAATTCCCTGATAAGCCGATCGTGATCGGTGAGGCGGGCTGGCCGTCGGAAGGCCGCACCAAGCGCAACGCCGAAGCGTCGGTCGCGAATGAAGCTTACTTCATGCGCGCCTTCGTGCAGTTCGCGATGGAGAAGGGCTACGACTACTACTTGCTTGAGGCTTACGACCAGCCGTGGAAGGCGAGTTCGGAAGGTGGCGTTGGCGCAGGCTGGGGGCTGTTCGACGCGTTGGGCAATCCGAAATTCCAGTTCACTGGCCTGCTGCGTACGTTCCCCGAATGGCGGTTCTATGCGCTGCTTGCCGCCGTCAGCAGCCTGATCCTTGGGCTTCTCGTGCTTGGACGCATGCCGCGCGTGCGGCCGCAGGGCTATCTGGTGATGGGTGGTCTTGTCGCTGTCGTGACAACGGGCCTGCTGGCGCTGATCGACGCAAGTTCGCTTGAGTACATCGACCCTGCCGATCTCGCGATGATCGTAGCGATGGTGCCACTGGTGCTGCTCGCGTCGACTGTGATCCTGACGGAAGGTATCGAACTGGCGTCCAGCCTGTGGCGCGTCGAACGGCGATCGATGAAGCTCGCCATACCGGAGAAGAGCGCACGCGTATCCGTGCATGTGCCTTGCTACAACGAGCCGCCAGCGATGGTGATCGAGACGCTGGATGCGCTGGCGCGGCTCGACTACGAGAATTTCGAGGTCATCGTCCTCGACAATAACACGCCCGAACGTGAGACATGGCTGCCGGTCGAAGCGCATTGCGCCAAGCTCGGGTCGCGCTTCCGCTTCTATCACTATGACAACATGACTGGCTTCAAGGCTGGTGCGTTGAACGAAGCGCTGAAGCTCACCGATCCGGCGGCAGAATACATCGCGGTGATCGACAGCGACTATCAGGTCGAGCCGTTCTGGCTGCGTCGTGCGCTGCCCTTGTTTGCGTCGCCTGAGATCGTGCTGGTGCAGGGACCGCAGGATTATCGCGATCCGGCGCAGAACCTGTTCAAGGCGATGGCGTATGAGGAGTATCGCGGCTTCTTCCATATCGGAATGGTCGAGCGCAACGAGCACAACGCCATCATCCAGCACGGCACAATGACGATCGTGCGCAAGCATGCGCTGGAGGAAGTGCATGGCTGGTCGACCTGGTGCATCACAGAGGACACTGAACTCGGCCTCAAGCTGTTCGAGGCCGGCTACAGCGCCGCCTATATCCCGGAGACGCTCGGCACGGGTGTGATGCCCGATACGCTCGACGCGTTCATGAGCCAGCGCTATCGCTGGGTCTACGGCGCTATGCAGATCCTCAAGCGTCACGCCGGCGCGATCTTCCTCGGCCGCTCGCGCCTGTCCTGGGGCCAGCGGTATCAGTTCCTGGTCGGCTGGCTGCCCTGGATATCCGACGGACTGGGCATGATCGTCACTTTCATGGCGCTGATCTGGACCGCGCTCATGTGGATCTCGCCGCAGACCTTTGACGTGCCGCTACCGGCACTGTCCGCGGCAGCACTCGCGCTGTTCTTCGCCAAGACGGTGAAGACGCTGCTGCTTTATCCGCAGAAGGTCCGCTCCGGCATCGTGGGCGCGTTGATGGCGTCGGTCGCCGGCCAGTCGCTGACGCACACCGTTGCCAAGGCAGTGATCGCGGGCCTGTTCACGCGCGGCAAGCCATTCCTGCGCACGCCGAAATGCGAGGACCAGGCGCTCCTGAGCCAGGCTTTGCGCAAGGTCTGGCAGGAGACGACTTTGCTGGGCTGCTGCATCCTGGCGCTCGTCTCGCTCGCCACGAGCAACGGCATCGACGATCCGGCGGTGCATCTGTGGATGGTGATGATCGCCGTGCAGAGCCTGCCGTATCTCGCGACAGTCTCGACGGCAGCGATCAGCGCGCTCTCCAACAAGCGCCGCGTCGGCGCCCAGGTGATCACCATGCCGTCGCCAACGCCTCAGCCTGATCCGGCACTGTCCAAGGCCGCATGATGGCTGATGGACTTGTCACGCTGCGCAGTGCCTTCGATCCGGCGGAGACGAAGGCGCGCCTTTTTGCCGTGCTGAAGGAGAAAGGCGTAGCGGTCCTCGCCGACATTGATCACGCCAAGGCGGCGGCGAATGCCGGCCTGACGCTGCGTCCAACTGATCTGCTGATCTTCGGCAAAGCGGAAGGCGGCACGCCGCTGATGCAGGCCGCGCAGATTGCCGGCCTGGACCTGCCGCTCAAGGTGCTCATCTGGCAGGATGCGGCGGGCGCGACTTGGCTCTCGTACAACGATCCGCACTGGATCGCCGCACGCCACGGCGTGGGCGGCTCCAAGGCTGCCGATGGATTGGCATCGACGATCGCGGCGCTCGCCAGGCACGCGACCGGAACCTAGAGTGCGATCACTTTTCCTGGGTTGAGGATGTTGTTCGGATCGAGCGTGCGCTTGAGTGCGCGCATCACGTCGAGTTCGGCTGCGCTCTTGTAGAGCGGGAGCTGGTCGCGCTTCTGGATGCCGATGCCATGTTC